>JAQCNI010000113.1 GCA_028275105.1 Halorubrum sp. | reverse complement strand
GATGCTCACCACGTCTACGACGGTGTTCAAGCGCGAAAACAAGCGCGCACCGTCGATTGTGGCTGAGTGTCCATTTGGTAGGAGTGGGACACTCCGAACCATCCGTGAAGGGAAGTCGCCTGCGGAGTCTGGAATCCCTGTGCCTTCGGGTATAAATTCCGATACAGAAACAGGAAGCCCTGTCCTCAACAAGCGAGGGGCGAGTAGCCCCGAGCGCGGTAGGGCAGGGTAGTTCACCGGTCCACGCCGTCGGTACGCTCGAATGAAGGGACACGAGACGGCGCGGGACGTCTATCGACAGTCCCTACCGGTGGTTCTCGTCAGCCTCGTGGCGGGGCTGTTCGCCGGGGCGGTCCTCGGATCCGAGACGATGCGTGAAGGGATCGCGAGCGTTCCGGGAGTACTCCTCCTGCTGCCGGCATTCCTCGCGACCCGCGGCGGCGTCTACGGGTCGCTCGGGGCGCGCCTCTCGACCGGTCTCCATCAGGGGCTGATCGAGCCGCAGTTCGAACTCGACCGCCGGCTCACCAACGCGATCGTCGCCTCCTTCGTCAACGGGATGACCGTCTCCGTGTTCATCGCGTTCATCACGTATCTGGCCCTCCTCGCGCTCGGTCAGCGGGGGAGCCTGCTGGAACTCCTCGGGATCATGGTCATCGCCGGCTTCCTCTCGGCGATACTGATGATCTCGGTGCTCATCACCGTCGTCTTCCTCGGGTATCGGCGCGGACTCAACCCGGACAACGTGATCGGTCCGGTCGTGACGACGCTGGGGGACGTGTTCGGGGTTCTGTTCCTCCTCGTCGCCATCCGCGCCGTTAGGGTGGTGTTGTGACCGATTCTCACCCTACTCCCGGTGCCGGCGATCCGACCGACAAAACCGTGGTTGACGGGTGGTCGATCCGGCGGATCGTCCGAACGATGGTCCCGCTTCTGGCGGCGCTATCGGTCCTCCAGCTGGTGTCCGGAACGGTCCTCGAGAGCTTCGAGGAAATCCTGTTACAGTACCCCGCGTTGCTCGTGTTGGTGCCGGTTCAGATCGGGACGGCCGGCAACCTCGCGTCGATCATGTGCTCGCGGCTCACGACGCAGCTGTACCTCGGCACGTACGAGCCGAGTCTTTCGAACCCGGACGTCAGGGCCAACGTCGGCGCGGTGTTCGCGCTCGCCGGGACCGTCTTCGGACTCGTGGGTATCGCCGCGTGGGCGATCGGCGTCGCGCTCGGCGGCACCCTCGGACTGATCCGTGTCCTGCTAATATCGTTGATTTCGGGACTCCTGTTGGCCGTCCTCGTCGTCACGACGAGCCTCGTTGCGGTCGAGGCCTCCTATCGGATCGGGCTCGATCCGGACAGTACCACGATCCCGGTCGTCACGAACGTCTGTGACGTCACCGGCGTGTTGATCCTGTTTGCGGTCGTCGCGATCGTCGTCTGATCCGATCCCGTCCCACGTCAGAACACGCTGTCGGCCGTCGCGGCGCCGACGACGCTGAACACCGCGCCGACGGTGATGGCATTGACCGTCGTCACCCACAGCTCGACCCCGGCGATCCCCTCCTCGATCAGGAACGTGTCCGGTGCGTCGAACAGGACGGCGAGCACGACCACCGAGCCGAACGCGACGATCATCAGCGAAAGGAACCGAACCGGGACCCCGGCGATCTCCCGTTCCGATTCCGGATCGCGGTCCGTGTCGGCGCGGTACAGCGCGGCGTACCCGATCGCCGCGACGATTCCGGCGGTGAGGACGGTCTGGACGGCGTTCATCCCGTTCGCAAGGACCCAGACCTCCTCGGTGACGACGAACGGCCCCGCGAGGAGGAACCCCCCGACCGTCTGCTGTGCCGAGTCGGCGATCCGGAAGTTGGGACGCCGCAGCCGATTCGGTCGCTTCACACCCCGATCACCCGCCCGCGGAGCAAAAACGCGTCGTTCGCGCGCGGATCGGCGTTCCCGGTCGATCCGGTTTTGACTCCCCCGCCCCTCCCCCCGGTATGAGCGTTCGCGAGGAGTTCGACGAGTGGGCGACCGCCGGCAAGGATCGGGGTATGGAGCGGCGCCACTGGCACACCGCCAAACACGTCCTCGCGCGGATGCCGGTCGAACCCGGCGACGCCGTCCTTGACCTCGGGACCGGTTCCGGCTACGCCCTCCGAGCCCTCCGGGAGCGCGACGTCGGTCGGGGTTACGGTCTCGACGGCGCGCCCGAGATGGCACGGAACGCCCGGGCATACACCGACGACGACGCGATCGGATTCCTCGTCGGCGACTTCGACGCGCTCCCCTTCGCCGATGGGTCGATCGACCACATGGTTTCGATGGAATCGTTCTACTACGCAGCGGACCCCCACAACACCCTCGCGGAGGTCAGTCGGGTGCTCCGCCCGGGCGGGACGTTCTACTGCGCGGTCAACTACTTCGCGGAGAGCGAGTCGACACACGCGTGGCAGGAGCACATCTCCGTCGACATGACCCTCTGGGACCGGTCGGAGTACCGCGACGCGTTCCGCGACGCCGGGTTGTACGTCGCCGAGCAGGACGCGATCCCCGACCGGGAGGTCGAGATCCCGCCGGCCGAAGCGTTCCCGACCGACGAATGGAAGACTCGGGAGGCGATGGTCGACCGATACCGGACGTGGGGAACGCTGTTGACCGTCGGCGTCGCGCCGTAGTCGGGCCGACACCGTCGTCGATGTCGTCGTACCGTCGGCGTTCTACCGGCCGCATCGCCACATCGCATCGCCGCACCGCTACATCGCCGCACCGCCGCACCGTCGCACCGCCGCACCGTCGCACCGCCGCACCGCCGCACCGCCGCACCGCCGCACCGCCGCACTGCCGCACCGCCGCACCGCCGCACTGCCGCACTGCTGCACCGCCGCACCGCCGCACCGCCACCTCACGCTTCCCCAGCCTCGGTCGCCGGCGGCCGCGGGAACCGCCCCGCCCCGCCCCGGCCGCCACCGACCTCCCTCGCGTGCGATCCTCGTGACGCCGTCGCTCGTTCCACGCGCGCCAACCGCGACCGTTCAGTCGCCGCTTCGTTCCCCGCCCGGGCCGTTAGTCGTCCGCCAGCGACGCGATGTCGGTCTCGGACGCGTCCTTGCGAACGACCGTCGATCGGTTCGTCCGCGGGTCCTTCTCGACGGTCACGAGTTCGTCGGCGGCGCCGACGAGTTCGTCGTCGTGACTCACGATGACGATCTGCCGCACCCCGAACCCGCGCATCTCCTCGACGAGGTCCACGAGCCGGGAGACGTGCCCGGCGTCGAGGAACACCGTCGGCTCGTCGAGGACGAGCGGCGGCGTCGGAGCGGCCCCCTCGATCCCCTCCGCGAGCAGCCGGTAGATCGCACAGCGGAGCGAGAGGTTGAACAGCGCCCGCTCGCCGCCCGAGAGCTGCTCGGGATCGAGCGCCTGTCCGTCCTTCTGGTACACCGTGAGCGAGTACTCCCCGTCGAGTTCGATGTGCGAGTACGCGTCGTTCCCGTACACCAACTCGAACGTCTCGTTGAGGGTCCGCTCCAACTCGCGGACGTTGCGCTGGCGGAGCTCCGCCCGGAGGTCGCCGTACGTCGACTCCAACCCGGCCGTCTCCTCGTGTACCGCCTCGAGCGCCGCGACCGTCTCCGCGAGTTCCTCGCGCTCCGTCCGAAGCTCCTCTAACGCCGCAATCTCGCCTTTCACGCCCCCGATCTCGCTCTGAAGCTCGGTCCGCCGGTCGTCGAGTCGATCGAGCTCTCCTTCGACCTGCTCAAGGTACTCCTCGGCGTCCGACTTCCGTTCGCGAGCGTCCTCGACGGCCGCCTCGTCCACCGCCTCGCGCAGTTCGTCGCGGCGCTCGCGTTTCTCCGCCAGCCGTTCCCGCCGCTCATCGTTGACGTCGTCGATACTCTTCCGTCGCTCCCGGAGACGCTCGATCCGCGCCTCGACTTCCGCCACCTCCTCGAGGCGATCCTCGACCGCGCTCACACGCTCGCGGGCGTCCTCGACCGCTCCGATGTCGCCCTCGAGGGCCGTCACCCGATCGCGGGCCTCGGCCGCCTCCCCGCGTTTCCCGTCGGCCCGTTCCCGGGTCGCCGTCGCCTCCCGGCGTAGCCCCTCGGCTTCCTCGAATTTTTCGTCCGCATCGGTCCGTTTGGCGGCTGCTTCCTCGCGCTTCTCCGCGATCCGTTCCTCGAGCATTCCGGCCGTCTCGTCGATCTTCGCGAGCCGTTCCTCGGCCGCGACGAGCGGATCGAGCGCCTCGATTCGTTCCGCGAGATCGGTCTCACGCCCGCGGGCGGCCTCCAGTTCGGCCTCCAGTTCGGCGACACGTTCGCGGTCCGCCTCGATCCGATCGGCGTGGGGCGAGTCCTCGACCGGCTGCCCACACTCCGGACACTTCCCGGCCGCGAGCAGCTCCTCCGCCTCGTCGACGCGCTCGCGGGCGTTTCGCAGCTCGGTTTCGAGCTCCGCGACGCGTTCGCGGGCGTCGCTCCGTTCCTCGCGGCGCTCCGTCCGGCGGGGCGCCGCCTCACCCCGTTCGACGTCGATATCGGCGGTCGCGAACCGCTCGCGGAGTTCGTCGGCCTCCCGGTGAAGCTCCGTCAGCGACGCCTCGCGCTCGTCCGCCTCGTCCTCGGCGGCCGCCGCCTCGGCCGCCAGTTCCTCGGCGCGTTCGGCCGCGGCATCCGCGCGATCCCCCCGCTCCTCCGCGGTCTCCGCGAGGGTCTCCGCCCGATCGCTGGCGGTTTCGACGGCGACGCGCGCCTCGTCCAGCGTCTCCCGGATCGCGGTTTCCCGCTCCTCCAACGCCTCCCGGCGTTCCGCGATCGCCGCCTCCGTCGCCGCGTCGAGTCCCGCCGGCTCGAGCCGATCGTCGATCTCGGCCTCCAGCTCGGCGAGTCGGTCGCGGGCGTCCGCGATCTCCGATCGGAGCTCCTCCCGCTCGCGTTCGGCCTCGCGGACGGCGGTTTCGAGCTCGGAGACGTCCGTCTCGACGCCGTCGAGTTCCGCCCGTTTTTCGGCATGCTCCTCCAGAATCGTCGCGGCCTCGTCACGGGTCGTCTTCGCCTTCCGACGCTGCGTCTCGTAGTTTTCGACGCGTTCGTTCAGCTCGTTGCGTTCGCTCCGGAGCCCGTTGAGCCGCCCGTGGAGGTCCGCCTCCTCCTTCTCCTCGATCCGCCGGTCCGTCTCCTCGAGGACGGCCCGCTTGGCGTTTCGTACGTCCTCCACGCCCAGCCGCGCGTCGGCCGCCCGTTCGCGGTACTCCTCGAGTTTCCCGAGCTGGAGGAGGTCGTCGATGACGTCCTGTCGCTGGCCCGGCGTGGCGTTTATCAGCGCGTTCACCTCGCCCTGCCGGACGTACGCGCAGTTGACGAACGCGTCCGCGTCCATCCGGAGGAGGTCGGTCACGAACCGACGGACCGCCGTCGCGCCGTCGCGGGTGACGTCCCCTCCCGCGGTCGTCTCGAGGCGACACCGATGGTCCACCCGGTCATCGTACGCGCGGAGCCGGCGCTCGACGTGGTACGAGATTCCGTCGTGGGTGAACCACAGATCGATCTCGGCCTCCTCCTCCCCGTTCGTGATGACGTCGTCGAGGGTTCCGTCGAGCGCCTTCGACCCGTACAGCGCAAAAAAGCAGGCCTCGAGCAGCGACGACTTGCCGCTACCGTTGAGCCCGTGAATGACGGTTACCCCGTCGGTCAGTTCGAGGTCGGCGTCCCCGTACGGTTTGAAGTTCGTGAGCCGGATGCGGTCGAACTTCATAGGTAGTCCTCCATCGACACCTGCCCGTCGGTCGGTTCCGTCTCCGCCTCCGTCCCGTCGACGGCGACGTCGCCATCGACCGTCCCCTCCGTGTCGGCTCCCTCGTGGTCGGCTTCCTCGTGGTCGGCTTCCGTTCCCCCACTCGAGGTTTCCTCGCCGTCGACGCCCGCCTCCCCTCCGGCATCGCCGTCGACGCCCGCCTCCCCGCCAACGAACGCCGACGGGTCGTCGAGCCGACCCTCGATCCGCGATTTCACCGCCTCGCGGACGTTGCTGTCGGCGACGGTGTCCGCTCGGACCACCTCGTCGACGTCGAGTGCGGCGGTCGAGAGCCCCATCCCCTCGATCCGATCGCGGACGGCGTCCTCCGGGTCGGCGAAGCTCACGTCGATCTCGTCGTCGGTGTCGACCGTCCGCCGGTCGCTGACGCGCGCGATCAGCGCGCCCTCGTCGGTGGCGAACCCTTCGATCGCGGCGGGGGTCACCGGATCCCCGTCGCCGGTGACGTCAACGATAACCACGGCGTCGGCCAGGTCGTGTTGGCGAACCTGCTCGCGGACGCGCGGCTCACCCTCGGCGTCGCGGAGTTCGACGTCGACGAAGACGAACGGGCGGGTGTCGAGCGCGCGACGCCGGATCGACACGCGGTCGTCGCCGCCCGCCGTCGACTCGTCGAACGTGACGAGGTTGTATCCGCGGCCCTCGCGCTCGCTCGCGCTCGCCCGCTCGGTGGACCCCGGGTAGGTAACCCACGTTTCGGCGACCTCGGCGCGGTCGGGGGTGTGGTTGTCGCCGAGGAGCATCGCGTCGAACCCGACGTCGCTCTCCGAGAGCACCGTTTCCGTCTCCCAGTCGGCGTGGGCAAACGGTTCGAACAGGCCGTGTGCGACCAGGGTCGCGTACTCGCAGTCGTGCGGTTCGAAGTCATATTCGAGTTCATCCCGTCGGGAGACGGGCACGTGATCGAGCCCATAAAACGCGGTGTCGTCGACCTGCGTCGGGGCACCGTCGAGCCGCGTCGCGAGCCCCAGCCCCTCGAAGAGGTCGAGCCACTGCCCGCCACGCGTCGACTCGTGGTTCCCGACGACGGCGAGAAAGGGGATCCCGGCGTCGTCGAGCCGGCGGAGCACCGAGAGCGTCCCCATGAGGTCGGGGAGTTCGGGCCGCCGGTCGTGGAAGAGGTCGCCCGCGTGAACGACCGCGTCGACGTCGTCGTCGACCGCGTCCTTGACGACGGTCTCGAACGCGTCGAGGAAATCCTGACGTCTGACCGGCGAGTGGTACTGCTGATACCCGATGTGGGTGTCGCCGGTGTGGATCACCCGTGTCATTGATCCGAGCGTTGGCCCGTGTGGGATTTAGGGGTTCCGGGGCGAGGGTGTCATAGAACTCTTCACCCGGGTTTAATTTCGTTTAGAGTTCAGTGAATTACCGGTGGGAACTTGCGTGCGAAGAGGATGTGGGTGTTGAATGTGGTCGATTTGTTCACTACGGCGCAGTTGCTGTCGGAGAGAACGTCTTCAAAGCCCCAGCCGCTCGGTAGAATGTCGTTGCTGTCGGAGAGAACGTCTTCAAAGCCCCAGCCGCGACGGCTCACGGCTTCGCCGTTCGCCAGTCGAGGGCTCCCTTCAGTCGCCCTCGCACGGCTCGCGTGACTCGCTGCGCTCCTCGTTCGCTCGTTTCACTCGCTCACTGCGGTGCTTGCTTCGCCGTGCGTCGCCCTCGCGGCTGCCCCTTTGAGTCCCATCCCATCCCGCACAGCACCGCGACCGCAGCCTCACGCCTCCCCAGCCTCGCGGCTCACTTCGTTCGCCGCGTCCCTCGCGCTCGGGTTCGCGGGCCGGTGGCCCGCTCACCGGAGCGCGCCACCGCACCACGGATCGACCGCTCCTTCGGCTGTACTGAGCGACTCCTCTTTGGGTGTGGGAAGGCGTCTATAACATCCTCGTTCCGGGGCGGTCATCCTTCGTTCCCGGTCGGCCGGCCCCGGACGCGGCCGACCGGAACCGGCGGTACGCGGAGAGGGCTTCACGCCCGCGAGCGGCGGCCTCGTCGTTCCCGTCGCGTTCCGCGTCGTCGATCGCGTCCGTCAGCCGATCGGTCCCGACGGCCTCGACGAACCCCGCGGCCCGTCGAAGGTCGTCCCGGGCGGCGTCGCCCTCGTCTATCACCGCCGCGTACGGTCGGGTCGCCGTGTTGGTTCGGGTCGCCAGCGCGGCGAGCGCCCGTTTGACGTCCTCGGTGGTGACCACACGCTTTCTGGTGCGGAATCCGGTTTATATCTCCGGCCCGTTCCCGGCCCGCCACGGCCACGCTTCCGGCACGTTTCCGACCGGTGATCGGCCGGCGCCGCCGTCACACCGACAACGAGTACAGTCGCTTCCGCGCGTCGGTAAACGAGAACCGGGAGTCGATGGCGTCCACCTCCTCGAGCCGCGAGAGCGCGTACCTGACGGTACGCGGTGGAAGCAGCGTCTCCTCGGCGAGTTCGCTCTGCGTCAGCGTATCGTCGTACTCGAGTACTTTCGCGACGAGTTTCGCGCTCGGCGGCAGATCGCGAACCGCCTCCCAGCGATCCGAATCCTCGTCGGTCGCGACGGGTTCCGTGGTGCTCATTCGTACGTCTCCATAATTAATGCTACTAAATAATATTTACTATCTATTTTTATTACCTAAGGGAATATATTTCCCTCATTTCCCCGCCGCGAGTGCTCCCACCCGAAACCTCTTATCCGCGAGACACCTTGTTTCGATCAATGAGTGATACGGTTGACGACGTCGACATGCCCTACGAGGGATCGGCGTCGAGACAAGAGAAGATCGAGACCCTCCAGGAACGCCTCGAGGTGCTCGAGTCGCAGAACGAGGAGATGCGCGACAAACTTCTCGACGCGAACGCCGAGAACAACAAGTATCAACAGAAGCTCGAACGACTCACCCACGAGAACAAGAAGCTCAAGCAGTCGCCGCTGTTCGTCGCGACCGTTCAGGAGATCACCGAGGAGGGAGCCGTCATCAAACAGCACGGAAACAACCAGGAGGCGTTGACCGAGATCACCGACGAGCTCCGACGGACGCTTGACCCCGACGACCGGGTCGCGGTGAACAACTCGCTGTCCGTCGTCAAGAAGCTCGAAAAGGAGACCGACGTCCGCGCCCGCGTGATGCAGGTCGAACACTCCCCCGACGTCACCTACGAGGACATCGGCGGGCTCGGCGACCAGATGCAGGAGGTTCGCGAGACCGTCGAACTCCCGCTCGAGCGCCCGGAGATGTTCGAGGACGTCGGCATCCAGCCGCCGAGCGGCGTCCTCCTGTACGGCCCGCCGGGAACCGGCAAGACGATGCTGGCGAAGGCGGTCGCCAACGAGACCGACGCGACGTTCATCAAGATGGCCGGTTCCGAGCTCGTCCACAAGTTCATCGGCGAGGGCGCGAAACTCGTCCGCGACCTGTTCGAAGTCGCCCGCGAGAACCAGCCCGCCGTCATCTTCATCGACGAGATCGACGCCATCGCCTCCAAGCGGACCGACTCGAAGACCTCGGGCGACGCCGAGGTCCAGCGAACGATGATGCAGTTGCTCTCCGAGATGGACGGGTTCGACGAGCGCGGCGAGGTTCGAATCATCGCCGCAACCAACCGGTTCGACATGCTCGACGAGGCAATTCTGCGTCCCGGCCGGTTCGACCGTCTCATCGAGGTACCGAAACCCGACACCGCGGGCCGGGAGATCATCTTCCGTATCCACACTCGGAAGATGAACGTGGCGGACGGAATCGATTTCGCCGAACTCGCCGGGATGGTCGACGACGCGTCCGGAGCCGATATCAAGGCGATCTGTACCGAAGCGGGGATGTTCGCGATCCGCGACGACAGGACGCGGGTTACGCTCGACGACTTCCTCGAGGCGTACGAGAAGCTCCGAGCCGACGACGGCAACGACGCCGACGACTCGCTGGCGTTCGCCTAACCTCCCGCGCTCATCGGTTCCGCTCCGTTTCGGTCCGTCCCGGTTTCCGCTCTCGTTTCCATGCGATCCGTACCGTTACAGGGCACTCACGATCACGTACGGCAACGGAAAGACGACGAGAAACACCAACCCGGCCGCGAGCACGTACCCGATTCCGACTCCGAGGAGGCTCAGCCACCCGTCGTCGACGGCCCGGCCATCGGGGCTGTCCATGCCCGTCGATACGCGTCCTCCATGTTAGTCGTTGGCTCCGCTGACGGGTCCGTCGGGCATCTCCGGCGGGTGGTTCACACGTCTCCGGCCATCGCGCGGAACAGTTCATCGCAGAGCTCGTCGCGGTCGACCGTCTCCGGGTCCTCGTCCCCCGTCGGATCGATCTCGGGCGTGACCGTCCCGCCACCCATCCGGGAATGGCCCCCGCCGTTCCCGTTGGTGACGTCGGACAGGACCGAATCGATGGCGTTCCCCATGTGTACCCGGTCGTCCCGCGACCGTCCGGAGAGGTGTACTTCGCCGTTACGCTCCCCGATAACGACGACCGCGGTGACGCCCTCGAGTTGGATGAGTTCGTCCGCGGCCTGCGGGATCGCGTCGACGTTGTTTATCCCGCCGACGTCGGCGACCGCGAACGACCCTTCGATCCGCCTCCCGGCGATCGCCCGTGCCTTCACCTCCAGCACTTCCGCGTCGACTGCGGGGTTGGCGACGCGGTCCAGCTGGTCCTGATCGACCCCGGGATACACGTATGCCGCCGCGGCGAAGTCGGCCTCGCTCGCGCCGACGGTGAGATGTTTGGTATCGGCGAGGATCCCGTACAACACCCCCGTCGCCGCCCTCGTCGGCACCACGAGGTCGCCGCCCGCCTCGCTCGCATGCTTGTCCGGGGGGACCGGCGCCGCGCCGTTGTCGTCAAAGTACTCCGCGACGACCGAGGCGGTCGCCCCGTAATCGGTTCGGACGTCGGTGAACTCCTCGCCCGCCCCGTCCCCGGGATGGTGGTCGATCACCGCGGTCGGGAGGACTCCATCCGCACCCGCGAAGCCCCGCGCCTCGTTGTGGTCGACGAGGACGACCGACTCCGCCGCAAGGTCGCTGACGTGATCGAGACGGTCGAGTTCCAGCTCCAAAACCGTCCGGAACGCCCGATTCTCCTGATGACGAATCTGTCCGGAGTATTGGATGGTCGCGTCGACGTCCAACTGGTCCGCCAGCGACGCGATCCCGACCGCGGACGCCATCGCGTCCGGATCGGGGTTCGGGTGCATCAGCACGACTATCTCGGACTTTTTCGCGAGCAACCGACGGAACTTGACGCCCGCGGAGCGGCGTGCTCGGACCAGCGCGTAGGCGCCCGCGATCGCGATGACGGCGACGAAGCCCGCCACCGCGACCCACTCGGGGTTCGCCCGAACGAACGCTTCCGCCTCGGGAATCCCCCCACTGATCGCCCCTGAGACCCACATACGTCCACCCGGAGTCACTGCCGACACAAGAAGCTTGATGACGTTTTCGTCCCCTCGCATCCGACGGTGTTGAGCCGGCCCCGCCGGAAACCGATCAACGCTGGTCTACCATGGTTCGGGTCGCGGTTACCCCTCCGGTCGTCGGAACCCCGCTATCGCGTCGCGGTACCCTTCCCGGAACGTCGGGTACGCGAACTCGTACCCGAGCGACCGGAGTCGGTCGTTCGAGCAACGCTTGCTCGTCCGGAGCCGCCGCCGGGCCGCCGCGGAGGAGTCTCCGTCGGCGATCCGCTCCTCGACCGACCGTTTTTCGGGGCGCGGGACCCCGCACTCGTCGGCGAGCCAGTCGGCGAACGGGTGTTTGTCCACCGGTTCGTCGTCGACGACGACCACCGGCTTCCCGCGCGCACCGTTCGTTTCGAGAAGGTGTCGGATCGCCCCGGCGGCATCGTCCCGATGGACCATGTTGAGGTAGCCGGCGGTCACGGGTCCGTCGAGGTATCGCCGAAGCCGGTACCGGCCCGGACCGTACAGCCCCGCGAACCGGGCCACCGTCCCGTCGATCCCGGCCCGTTCGGTCGCCTCCAATGCGATCCGCTCCGCCGCCGCCAGCACCCGCGTCTTTTCGGTGGTCGGATCGATCGGCGTGGCCTCGTCAACCCACCCGCCGTCGTGGTCGCCGTAAACTCCCGTCGACGAGGTGTACACCAGCCGGTCCGGCGCAGCCGATCGATCCGCGTACTCCTCCATCACGTTCCGGAGCCCCTCGACGTACACCCTCCGTGCCGCGTCCGCGCCCCGGCCGCCGGAACTGGCCGCGAACACGACGCAGTCGGCGTCCGGCAACGTCGCGAGCGTCGCCGGATCGGTCACGTCCGCACGGATCCCCTCGACGGATCCGATCCGGTCGGTGGATCCGTTTTCGTCGACCGACCCGTCGGCCCCAACTGACTCCCCGAGATCGTTTATCGCGGTGATCCCATCGCTCGACCGACGGACGCCGGTAACGTCGTGTCCGCGTTCAGCGAGTTGACGCGAGAGTTCGAGGCCGACGTAGCCACACCCCAAGACGACGACCCTCATCGCTTGTTCGTCTCGATGACCGCCATGATCTCGGCAAGCTGTCCGAGGGTCATCGCGGCACGCCCTTCGAGGGTCTGTTGGACCTCCTGGCCGGTGAGGTCGGCGTCGATCGCCGCAGCGATCGTGTCGACGTCGAGCACCGCCGTCGTCATCCCCATCAGCAGATGGTCGCGGAGTTCGGCGACGAGCGTTTCCGGGTCGTCGCTCCCGGTCGCCGCGAGCACTGCCGCTCCCTCCGTCACGGTGAGGCCGGCCGCATCGCCGTCCGCCACCGTGACGACCGTTTCCGCGTCCAGCGGCGTCGCCGCCGTAACCCGGTCCGGTCCCGCGTCGGCGACCGCCTCGGCCAACAGCGTCTCGAATCCCGCCAACAACGACGCCGCCTCGATCGTTTCCCCACCGCTCCCCGCTCCGTCGGTGGATTCGGACCCCTCGACGACCTCGTGGAACATATCGCTGATCGGGCACCGCGCCCCAAAACGGCTCCGGTCGGCGGCCGCGTGGCCGAACCGCTCGGCCTGCCACGACCGTCCGGCCACGATCGCCCTTGTCCACGGCATGATCCGGATCACCATCTTTCGGACGTCTCGTCTCTGGTCCCGTCGACGTCGCCGACACCCGGCGGCTTGGGGGGGACCGCGATGATGACGACGGTCCCCGTCTCGAACCGGACCGGCTCCGTCGTTCCCAACCGCACCGGGTCGTCGCCGACGGTCACCGTTACCGTTCCCTCCTCCCGAACATATTCGAAGGGTTCGTCCGGCGGTCCCACGTCGGCGGTGAGCGTAAACCGGGGGTACTCCCCGCGGACCTCCACCCGCCAGGCGTTCACCGTCGCCACCCAGTACCCCGGCACGGGTGCGACCGGCAGTCCGGCACCGACGCTCCGGACCGGTTTCGGCGTCCATCGTTCGGCCGCTTCCTCGCCGGCGCGCCTCCCGCCGTCCTCGATGGCCCCCGCCATCTCGTTCTTGACGCCCTTGCGAACCGCCCCGGTCGGCCCGTCGACGAACCGCGTCGGAATCCGAACCGCGTTCCGTCCCGCCGCGCCCCTGAGCGCGACACGGAGCCGTGCCGCGAGGGCTGCCTCCTCCCCATCGGACAGCGATCCGACCCTCGTGGCCTCGGCGGCGATCCGCTCCGCGTACTCGCCGTTGCCGATCGCGACCGCCCGCGTCCCCGGCGAGTCGTACGTGGCCCCAATCGACGTCACGATCGACCGTCGTTCCCGACGCGTCAGCGACGTTCGGCGCTCGAGCGCGACGACGAGTTCCCGATCGACGACCGCCCGCGACGTTTCGATCCGTCGGGCGAGTTCGTCCCTATCGGAGCGCAGATCCGGGTCCTCGCGCCCCGCGAGGAGTTCGTCGGCCGCGACGACCGCGCGCCCCGCGACCCCGATCCGAACGGTGTCCTCGTTCCCGAGGATCCGCTCGACGATCCCGCTCGCCGCATCGCCGTACGGCACCGTCACGTAGTTGATGTTCCGCGTGGCGAGCGGTCGGATCGGTTCCGTTTCCTCGACGGCTGTGGCGTCGTCCCCGTCGACCGCCGTCCGCGGGAGGTATCCCGGCGAGCCGTCCGGGACGAACGTCACGGGTCCACCCGGTCCTTGTTCCCCAGCGCGGTGCGTTTCGGTGTCCCGTGCGGCCTCCCGCTCGGCGATCGTCTCCCCGACCGACGGGCCGTCGAAGGTGGCATCGACCCGGTCGAGCAACCCGTCGGTGGCGGCCTCACCGTCGGCGGCGGCCGCCTCTAGTTCGGCGATAACGGCGTCGAGGTAGGCGACCCGAACCGCGATCCGCGCACGCTCCGCGGCCCCGTCGTAGGTCGAGGGTGCGTCCACCAGCGCCGATCGCCGCGAACGGAGCTCGTCGGCGAGGTCCCCGTACGGTTTCGCCTCGCCCACGGCCGTCGCCTCCATCGACAGCTCGGTTTCGATGCCGCGAACCGCGACTCGGAGGCCGTCCAGGTCGACCCGGATCCGATCCCTCGTCGCCGCCGATCGATGGCCGAACACGACGGTCGACCGCTCGACCCGACCGTCACTGACCGTCTCCCGGGCGATCCGGTCGACACCGGACGCGGTGCCGACGCCGAGGTCCGCCCGGGCCGCCCCCGGCGTCCCGGCGAGGTCGGGGCCGTCGCCCGTTCCGCCGGCGCCGAACGTCGCAACCGGCCGACCGGGGGCGTCGCCCGCCGGCGCGTACGCCCCCGACACACGGACGACGACGTGATACCGGTCGGTCACGCTTGCGACGGTCGTCCGTTCGACGATTCTCGTGCGGATCCCTCCATCGGGCCCCTCCAGTATGACGGTCCGTTCCCACGTTTCGGTCGCGGCCCGCTCGACGGTGACCTCCCGGGTCGTCCTCCCGAAGTCGCGTTCCTCGCCCGTCTCGACCGTTCCGGATGGAGCCCCTCCGGGCACGCCTCGGTCCGGAACGACGTCCACCCGATAGTCGACGTCGCGGTCGACGCGCACCCAGTCGTCGTCGTTCGGTGGTCCCGGCCTCGGCCTCCCGCCCCACACGGTGCGTTCGGCCGCAGTCTCGACGCTCGCTTCGACTCGATAGCTGTCGCGGACGGTCGATTCGAGGCCGTCGTGGGTCGAGACTGCCCCGACGTCCGCGGCGTGTCCGACCTCGACGGTCGTCGTTTCGTCCGTGTGGTTCGCCGCCGCCTCGAACCCGGCGTCGCCGCGTTCCCCTCCCGGCGTCGGCGTATCCAGAACGGCGTCGGTCCACGCCGACTCGTCCAGCGGGGTGGGGGCGAGGAGGTCAGTCATGCCGGTTCTTGCGGCCGCTTCGGCCACTCCGCCCCGAGCGTCAGGGTCGCTCGCCCCGAACACGTCCCGTTGTGTCCTGACGATCCCGGCGTTCGTCGACAGTTCGACGTGACGATTCGCGAGCACGTTCCGGACCGGTGCGCCGGCGTACTGCGCGTACCCACGGGCCCACGTTATCGGATAGAGACTCGCGGTTATCTGGCGGCCGAGCCCCGGCCCCTCGACGGGGCCGTGATTCAACCGCTCCTCGAATCGTTCCGTCCGCTCGTGGGCCGCAAGCGTCGGCACCGCGACGACGACGGTGCGGTCCCGGGTCCGCTCCGCGACGATCCGTCCGTCCCGGGTCGCCGTCGTCGTCACGTTCTCGAAGACGACCCGCGCCGCGGTCCCGTTCGCAACCGAACCGACCGTAACGGATTCTCTGAGCCCCCGGAGATCGCCCGGGTCGTCCGGATCGAGGGATCGATCCAACGAGACGGTCGCCGAGACGTCGCCCACCGACGCGTCAATCGCGGAGAGCGCGTCCGCGCCGGCGAGCGCGATCCGAATCCGAAAGGCGTCCTCGAAGGCCGATCCCGGCCGGACTGCGTCGGTCGCGGCCGTCGCGCTCCCGTCGTCGGATCCGGTCGGTGCTTCGGTCACCGGACGGGCAGCGGCGTCGTGAGCGGCCTCGCGCGCAGCGGTTTTGAGCGCCGACGTCGCGTCCGCGTCGACCCGCTCGGCCGCCCGCTCGACGCTTCGATCCTCGCTCACGAGCCCCTGATCTACGACGCCGGCGGCGTACGCGGAACTGCTCACCAACAGCAACACGCCGATCAGGGCAAACGGAACCCGCGCCCGCGTGTCGCCGGCGAACGACCGCCCGTCGCCGGCGAATGACTGCGGGTCGCCCGCGGACCCCCCCGACCGATCCCATCGTGGCGTCCACATCGTCACCACGCCCTCACTACTATCCGGACGTCGGGCCCGCGGGAGCCGTGGGGTCCGGGATGGGTGACGACCGCCGTCGTGACGTCGGCATTCCGTGGCGGCTCGTCACCGAGGGAGACGGTTCGACGGCCGAATCCCGATCCGGACCCGGTCGTCCCCTCGCCGCCCCCGGATGCGGATGGATCCCTCCTCGACCCCGCCGACCTCTGCCGCTCCGTTCGTCCGGCTCGGACGTCCACCCGCGTCCGCGGGTCCAACGCATCGTCGACCGTTTCCAGCACCCTCGAGCGAAACCGATCGGCGGTCTCGGTCCCGGTTTCGCTACCGTTCGCCGTCGTCATGGCGAGGAGTTCGGCGAGGGTCGCGTGAACCGTCCGCGCCTCGTGAGTTGGTCGCTCGTCGTCGGCGACGGCGTCACGCGCCCCTCCGTCGACGGAATACGTGATCGTCGCGGTTTCGGTCACGAGCCGGTCGGCGACATCTCCCGCGGTGCCGCCGGCCGTTCCGGCTTCGGGACCGCCTCCCGTGTTCCCGAGCACGACGACGCCGGCGGAGACACAGAGCAACAACACCGTCACGTCGAGGACGGTGCTGGTCATCCTCGGACCACCACTCGAACGACCCCACGAACGGTGACGCCGGGGGCGACCCGAACCGTCACCCGCCGCTCGGCGGTCCCGCCGGATCGTTCATCGATCCCGTCGGAATCCGCCCCCCGTTCGTCGAGACGCCCGCCGACCTCGCCGAGATCACCGGGGTCGGCTCCGCCGACACCGTATCGCCACGTTTCGTTCTTCGTCGCCACTTCGACGGCAGCCGGGGCCCGAACGTCGGAGACGGTGCGTATCCGCCCCGGCCGGAGGATCCCCCCGACCGCCGCTTCGTGTTCGATCCGATCGAGGACGGCGGCCGCATCGTCCCGTTCCGTCGCCGATCCCGCCCCGTCGAGCGCCGTCACGTACAACCCGAGCCCCGCGCCGACGACGAGGACCGCTACCAGCGCGGCCACGGGTTCGACTGCGGCACGATCCGCCGCGGCGAACCCCTCACCCGACGAGCGTGACACGAAGATCACCGTATCTAACCCGTCGAACCGTCAGTCGTTCCGGACTTCGCCTCCACTCGTGATCGGCCGTCCGTGCCCGCTCGGCCGCGGCGGCGAACGCCTCCGGGTCGTCGAACACGGTCTCCGGCGGTATCCCGCCGAGCACCCTCCGCAGTCGGCCGTCGACGTCGACGCTCCCGGCCGGAGTCGGCGTCACCGGCGACCCGTGGATCGCCGCTCGGGCGGTACCGCCGCCGTCCGAGAGCTCGACCGTCCGGGTCGTGAGCCGCATTTTGTCGGCCGTGATCCCGTGTTCCGCCGTCGCGACGTACTCGCCGCCGGCAACCGAGTCGATCGTCCGTGCGACCCCGTCCGCGTCGGGCGGCGGCGAGGCGGGGAGCGACGCGACCATGCCGGCGGTCGCAACGCTCACTATCGCCAAACCGAGCCACCCGTACGTGGCGTCGAGGTTCGTCTCGAACATATGCCGGGTGGCCCGGCTTTCGTATATAAACAGTCGGGCGGCACGCGGGCGACGATGCCCCGGCAAATTGCGGCGGTGCCCTTGCCGCGGCGGGTGACAACGGCAGTCCCGATCTGCCGGGTCACAACAGCAGTCCCGCTCCGGCGAACGCGACCAAGTACGTCGCCGTCGCCGTCGGCAGTGCGATGCCGACGCGGTACGCGACGAGCGTCGCGTCAAACCCTCGCTCGAGTCCCGTCGCCAGCGCGGTGAGGGTGGCGGCGAGCAGGATCACGTACATGCCGACGATCCGACCGAGCACCGGTACTGACAGCGCGCCACGGCCGCCGGCCGACTCCCCCGCCGATGTGACGGCCCCGGGATCCGCGCCGGCAGCGAGGGGATCGCCCGCGACGCCGGCCGTCGCACCCAGACCGCCGGCTCCCACGGCGTCGACCCCCGTCGCGAGCGCGACCGTGGCCCCGCCGACGAGCGGGGCGAACACCGCGGCCGTGTTCGACAGCGTCCCCGTCACCGTCGCCAGTTGGCGCCGGGCGTCGCGTTCGAGTTCGCGGAGCCGCTCCAGCTGGTCCGCCAGCTCCAACAGGACGTCGCCTGCGGGGCGACCCTCGCGGCCGGCGACGGCGAGGAGCGCGACGGCCCCCTGTACCCGCGGCGACGGCACCGTCGCGGCCGGGCCGCCGGGACCGAGAAACGCCTCGCGGACCCCGACCCGGAGCGTCTCGCTCCGCCGGGCGGCCCGGTCGCAGACGTCGCCGGTCGACCCGTCGAGGCGGTCGGCAGCGTTCGCGACCGCGCGTTCGACGGCGACCCCTTCCGCGACGTCACCACCGACGATCGTCATCGCGTCCGGGAGCCCGGATTCGATCGACCTGACCTCGGCGAGCACCGCCCGGCGCGGTCGGGCCCAGACGACCAGCGCCGTGCCGACCCCGACCCCGACCGCGCTCACCGGCGCGACCCACGACGCAACGACGGTGCCCGAACCGACCGCGGCGACGAACCCCGTACCGACCCCGGCGGCGAGGGCGTATCGGAGCCGCTCCGGCACGTCCGGGTGATCGCTCCCGATGGACGGCGGCGGAAACGCGACCGGCCGCCGGGAGAGCAGCCATCCCGACGCCACGAGCAGTCCACACGGGAGGACGAAAAGATACAGTCCCGCAACGACGACCGGCGGGATTGGGACACCGGACGCGGCGGCCGCGGGCAACAACGCGATGAGCGCGAGCGGGAGGAGCACGCCGAACGCGTACAGCGCGGACACCGGCCCGCGGACGTCCCCGACGAACGCGGCCAGCCGCTCCGTCGTTCCGGAAAGCGTCGCGTCGAGCGCCCGGTCCAGACATCGCCCCCGCCGTTCGGGCGGCGCCGATGCCGCCGTTCGGACCAGCGCGGCCGCCCGGTCGACCGCCGGGAACCACGGCCGCCACTCGCGAGCGAATGCCCGGAGACCGCTCGTCGGCCCGTTCACGCACCGGCGTTCGTGTCGTGCCAGCCCCTCCGCGAGGGGTCCACGGCCGGTCCGAGCGGCGAACCGTACGGCCCGCTCCGTCGACGGATCGAGCCGCATCCGCAACACGAGCCGTCCGACGAGCCCCGGCGCAGCCCCGAGCGCGCGCGTCCGTCGGAGCGCCGCGAGCCATACCGCTCCACGATGGACGGCGTGGGTCACCCCGAGGCCGACGACGAGGCCGATCAGCATTCCGGGGCCGGGCCCCGCGAGGAGCCCGCCGACGCCGGCACTTATCAGCCCCGTGCCGATCCCGGCCCGGGTTCCGCCCTCGACGACTCGTCCCGCGGTCACGTCCCAGCCGAGGAACGCGATGGCCCGGCGCAGCTCCTCCGACCCCGCGTCACCCCCGGCGTCGTGGTCCGCCAGCACACCCGTAACGACCGTCGCCGCCGTCGCCAGAATCCCCTCGTTCGATCCCCGACTCGATCCGATCTCCGACTCCCGTGTCGCCTCGGCGTCCGATCGATCCCCGGAACCGTTCCCCGTCATCGACGGACCTCGACGTACCCGTCCGGAGTCGTCCGATCGACCTCGACCGCCTCACGGATTCGGTCGCTCCGCTCGCCTATCCTCGTTCGGACGTCCGCGTACGACTCCCCGTTTCCGGCCAGCCCGTCGACGAGTCGGCTCTCCCCGCGCCCGATCCGTCCGGTCGCATCGAGCCCGTCGGTGGTCCGCTCGAACAGCGCGTCGAACACTACCTCGTCGCCCCGCTCAGTCACTTCGACGATCGAGCCGACGCGGTGGTCGTTCAACACCACGAGGAGGTTCGTCGCGGCGAACGACGACCGAGCGACGCCGAGGTCGGTGACGACCCGCTCGCGAACCGCGTTCGGGTCACGGCCGTGAATCGTGCCGAGGACGGTCTCTCCCGCGGCCCCGACCCGCATCGCCTCGTACAGTGCCCGCGCCTCTTCGCCACGGACCTCGCCGACGACGAGCGCGCCGCCGCCGAGCCGGAGGGCCGTTCGAACCGCCTCGCTCGGCGACGGCTCACCCCCGTCGCCGACTCGAAGCCGCTGGACGTCCCGGCCCGCCGACGCGAGCGCCGTTGCCGGAAGCTCCGGCGTGTCCTCGATCAGGATCGACCGGGTGTCGGCCGGGAGCTCCCACAGGAGCGCCCCCAGCGCGGTCGTCTTTCCCGCCCCTCGACCGCCGGCGACCAGCCCCGTCACGCCCCGTTCGACGGCGATGGATAACAGTCCGGCCGCCGCCGCGGGGAGCGTGTCGGCGTCGACGAGTCGGGCCAGCGTCCACGCATCCGGGTCGCCTCGCCGGAAGGTGAACGAGAGGCCGTCGCTCGCGGGTGTCGTCGTCGCCGCCACCCGGACCGTCCCCGACTCCGTGTCGATCGTCGCGTCGAGCGTCGGGGTCGCGCGCGAGAACGCCCGGCCGCTCGTGCGTCGGAGTCGCGACGCAAGCGTCGCGGCGCCCTCCGGCGGGAGCCGGACGTTCGTCCGGCAGCGCTCGCCGTTGAGGACGACCCGCAGCGGGTTCTCGGCGACCGGCGCCGAGAGCGTCGCGTCGCTCACCCGCTCGTCGGCGAACACGTGCTCGAACGCGCCGTACCCGTGGGTGTGGCGCCGGAGCGTGTCGGTGAGCGCCGGAACCGGATCGTCCGCGTCCGCCACGGCCCGGACCGCCCGCCCCGGCGCCCTGTCGCCGCCGGCCGGGTCCACCAGTAACCGCTCCTTCGCGGCGTCCAAGGTCCCGACCGTCGCCGCGTCGAACTCGGCGGACGGCGGCGTGAGGTGGTACGTGTCGAGCGGGCCGGTCCCCTCGTAGCGGCGCACCGTTGCGCCCGTCTCGAGTTCCCAGCGGTCGACGAGCGCCGCCCCCGGGGGCGGCTCGGACGCGATCCGCGTCGCCGAGACGGTCGGCCCGACGTGGGGTCGTAGCACGTCGTCGGTTCCGTTCGCGCCCGCCGCTATCTCCGCGAGCCCGGTTTCGGCGACGATCCGGCTCGCCGGTCCCGCCCGTCCGACCGCCTCGTGGGCCGCCCCGATCGGATCCCGCGTCACGCGCTCCGCGAGCCGCGATTCGTGGAAGCGAACCCGGTCCCGGAACCGGCCGGCCGCGAGCAGACACGCCGCGGCCCGGCCGGCGTACGCCCGTTCTCGACCGGCGTGCTCGGTCCTGATGACGTCGGCGTCCCGGTCGCTCAATGCGCCGACGACCGTCGACAAACAGTCGGGGCTCGCCGCGAGATCCCCACAACCCGGACACTCGTTCGCGTCGACCGCGAGGACGACGCGATCGTCGACGCCGGTTCCCATCGGTCGTCGGAACGACGGATCACACCGACACCCGTCGTCGGTTCCGAACCGGGCGAACGACGGGAACTCGAGGCTCATACCGACCGTGGCCGCGATATCGCGTATAAATCCTCGTGTGGGGTCGCCAGTCGGAACCGTCGGTCGAGCGACGTCCCGCTCGTTTGGAGCTTCAGTCGTTCAGCTGCTCGACGACCGCGTCGACATCGTTCGGCACGGGTTCCGGGTCGCCGCCGGCCTCGTAGGCCGCCTCGGGGTCCTTCAACAGGTGGCCGGTCGTGAGACAGACGACCCGTTCGTCGGCGTCGACGACCCCGGCACGGCGGAGCTTCTTGGCCCCGGCAAGACTCGCGGCCGAGGCCGGTTCGACGCCGACGCCCTCGCTCGCGAGGTGTGACTGTGCCGCCGTGATCTCGGCGTCGCTCACGGCGACGGCGGTCCCGCCGGTGTTCCGGATCCCGGGGATCGCCTTCGGCGCGTTGACCGGGTTGCCGATGCGGATCGCGGTCGCGCACGTTTCGACCTCCTCCCACCGCCGGATCTCGTCGTTCCCCTCCTCGATCGCCTCGACCATCGGGGCGGCCCCTTCGGCTTGGACGCCGGTCAGCTTGGGGACGTCGCCGGGGTCGAGTGCGCCGGACTGTACGAGTTCCCGGAACCCTTTGTACAACGCGGAGGTGTTGCCGGCGTTGCCGACCGGGAGGACGATCCGGTCGGGATACGTCCCGTGATCGGCGTAAAACTCCTCGAGGATCTCGAAGCCGATCGTCTTCTGTCCCTCCAGCCGGAACGGGTTCAGCGAGTTGAGCAGGTACGCCTCGCCGCGGGCGGCCAGCTCCTGGACGATGTCGAGACAGGCGTCGAAGTTGCCGTCGACCTCGAGGATCCGGGCGCCGTGGAGGCTCGCCTGGGCCACCTTGCCGGCGGCGACCTTCCCGTCCGGCAGGAGGACGAGCGTCGGCATGCCGGCGCGGCCGCCGTACGCCGCCAGCGCCGCGCTCGTGTTCCCGGTCGACGCGCACGCGAGCGCGCCGACGCCGAGCTCCTTGGCGACCCGAACGCCGACGGTCATCCCGCGGTCCTTGAACGACCCGGTGGGGTTCATCCCCTCGTGTTTCACCCGGAGCGTCTCGATGCCGACCGTTTCCTCGATCCGGGGTACCCGGTGGAGGGGGGTGTCCCCCTCCGGGAGCGTGACGCCGAGATCGAACGGGAGCCCCTCCCGGTACCGCCACACCCCCCGGTCGGGGCCGTCGGAGGGAGCGCCCGAGCCGAACTCGCCGAACGTCGGCGGATCGGCGTACCGGACCTCGAGTAGCCCGTCACAGTCGTCACAGGTGTATCGGACGTCCTCGAACGGGTCGAACGTCTCGCCGCAGGCGATACAGGCAAGCCAGGTTCCGTCGTCCGCACAGCTCGGGGCGTCGGGGGTCGCGGCGTCGATGGCGAGACTCATTGACTTCCCATCCGGCCCGCCCCGTCTTAAGCCGGGCGGTGCGGGGAGACGTTGCCGGACGTCACCGGACGATGCCCGACCGACGCTCGTCGGCGGAACCGGCTGCCGAGGGAGACGATCCCGACCGTGTTCGGTCGTTGACGGGGTCGGCCGACGACGGGGTCAGTCGATGATGATCTCGGAGTCGGCGTCGTCACCGGGATCGGTGCCGCCGCCCATCTCCGCCTGGTACCGCTGGATCCACTCGGCAAAACACTCGGGGCAGAGCCGCTGAGTGTCGATGTTCGCCCGATCGACGCTGAGGCGGACGGTCCGGGCGAGCGCGTCCGTCGTCGGCTCCCCACAGGCGTCACAGGGCTCGTTTGGCGACGCGTTGCTCATACCCTCCGCTCGCGGCGGGAGCCCTTAAAAACACGCCACGGTTTCGGTTCAGGTCGTCCGAAACGCCCGATCTCCGGCGTCGCCGAGGCCGGGAACGATGAACCCGTCGTCGTCGAGGCGGTCGTCGATCGCGACCGTCAACAGGTCCGCGTCGGGGAACGCGTCGCCGACCCGGACCAGCCCGTCGGGCGCCGACACCGCCGACAGCACGAACAGGTCCTCGTACCCGTCGGCGGCCTCGACGATGTGACCGAGGACGGCACACATCGTCGACCCCGTGGCGAGCATCGGGTCCGCGACGATCACGGTGTCCTCGGACCCGATCTCGGGGAGCTTCACGTAGTCGATCGATATCGGGAACCGGCCGTCCGTGTCCATCCCGGCGTCCTCGTCGCGGCCGGCGGAGATGACGCCCTGTTTCGCCCGCGGGAACGCCTTCAGCAACCCCTCGACGAACGGCGTTGCCGCCCGGAGGACGTTGACGATGACGACGTCCTCCATTCCCTTGACGCGCTCTCCGGTCGTCTCCGCGAGCGGCGTCTCGACCGGGACGTACTCCGTCCCCATTCCGCCGTCGATGATCTCGTACCCACAGATTCGGCCGAGCTTCACGAGCCCCTTCCGGAACGCGACCTGTTCGGTCTCGACCTCCCGGAGCCGCGAGAGGGTGTCCTTCGCCAGTGCGTGCGTGATGAGGTACGCGTCGTCGCGGTCTTCGATCGTCATTATCAGGGAGGGGACCGCGTCCATCTTAAAAGGTTGCCACCGGCCGTCGATTGCGCTGGAGCGACGAAAGCCGACACGTTGATACGCCCCCCGACGGATCCGGAGCCATGTCGAGTCTCCTCTCCATCGTCGGAGTTGCGGCGGTGCTCGCGACGGGTCTGATGGTCGCGGTAATGCTGTACATCGTCCGACTCGCGATGGGCGATGGGACACATGAGCCGAGCCCCAGCGACGGCGAACGACCGGAACTCGGTGCCGACGGTCGGTCGACGGCCGAGGAGGACGAGCCGCAAGACGGGCAGCCGGAAGTCACCGACGGTCGGTCGGCCTGACGGTCGGCAAGCACTCACCGGTGGCCCGTCCGCTCACGGTCTCCACCCGTCACATCAGTTCGTATCGGTCCGGTCGCCGGCGACACGGGGAAACTTATACCCGTCCACCACGTACTGCGGAGCAACGATGGAAGAGAGTATCTCCGGGTTCAAACAACGCGGGGACTGGGGCGATATCGTCGAACACGGCGAGCGGATCGCGCTCGCGCTCCGTGAGGCCGACGCGGACGGCGATGCGTTCCACGACTTCGACGACTGGCGGCCGAAATCACACGAACGCATCGACGAGGACGTCTCGGAGAAGACGGCCGAACAGGCTTCGGTCTCCGAGGGGGACGGCGAGAAGGCCGGCCGGACCCCGGGTGACGACCTCCAGACGGCCGGCGAGAAACTCACCGAATCCTACGAGAAGGTCGAGGCCGACGACACTCAGGGCGCGGTGGAGCGATGGGGAGAGTCCATCGACCACGTCGCCCGCGCCGCCGACTCGGCGGGCCGGAAGGCCCTCCGCAAGGTCGAGGACACGGTGTACCGGAAGGTGATGACCCAGGTCGCCCCGTACTACTTCGACAACGAACTCATCAGCGCCAACGTCAGGGAGATGGGCCGCGGCGAGGACGGCGAGTCGTTCGAGTTCGAGGTGAACGTCAACGACGACGAACTGAAGACCGAAGTGGGCGAGGTTCTCGCGGAGTACGAGTCGGAGATCGACCGATGGCACGTCGAGACCGAGAAGCGGACCGAGGACGTTGCGGCCGCCGAGGGGGTCGAACCGCCGGAAGAGGAAGGCGGCGTCGAATCGACGATGACCTGAGTTCCCGGTTGACGTCCCGGGGTTCCGGGGTTCCGATTCCGGGGTTCCGATTCCGGGGTTCCGATTCCGGGGTTCCGATTCCGGGGTTCCGGGATCCCGATTCCGGTCCATCGTCGCCGTCTCGTCGGGTTTATCTCTCGACGTCCTGAAGCCATGGCCATGGACGAGCCCCTTCGGATCGATCCCGGCGAACGGCCGGCCGACGAGATACTCACCGCGTTACACGAGGGGCGCCGCGTCATCCTCGACGTCGACGTCGCCGGCGACAGCCACGAGGTCGTGTTGCGGTACGACGGCGAGACGTACCGCTGTGACACCCCCACGAGTCTCCACAGACACGCCGAGGAGGCCGAAATGCGCGGCTGTCTCCACCGCATGGGCTACGCCGCGGACGACTGAGATTTAAGCCCGTCGCGGACGACGGACGGGTATGGCCGACGCAGAGATCGAGGATTTGGTCGGCGACGTCTCTCCCCCGTTCGGACACGTGCTCTCCTGTGTCTTCGGCATCCAGGACCACGAGAGCCGGACGTATCTGACGCTGATCGAGTATCCCGGCAGCACCGTCGCGGAACTGGCCGACGTCCTCGACCGCGACCGCTCGAACGTGAACCGGTCGCTGTCGACGCTCCGGGAGAAGGGGCTGGTGACCCGCCGCCGCCGCCTGCTCGATTCGGGCGGGTACGTTTACCAGTACACCGCGGTCCCGGTCCCGGAAGCGAAAGTCATGCTTCACGAGGCGCTTGACGAGTGGGTCGCCGGCGTTCACGAGTCGATCGAGGGGTTCGACGCGGCCGACACCTGAGGGGATCGTCCGGAGAGTCGAGGCCCGCGATCAGTCGGCCGACCCGTCGCCGTTCTCGAACGCCAGTTCGACCCGGCGGCCGCCGTCAGCCGTCTCCCCGACGGTCGCGGCGGCGGCACACACCGGATGCTCGAAGTCGGCGGCGAGAACCTCCGCGGCCGCGGCTCCCGGGTCCGTCGCCGTGAGTTCGTACGGTTCGGGCGCGTTCTTCTCGTACGTCGCGACGAGCGTGGGTGAGTCGACCGCCTCGACGAGCAGGGCATCCCGGCGGACGACGCCGATCGTCGCCGTCTCGGCCCCGACGACCCCGGCGACTCGGGGCGTGTCGTAGTCGTCCTTCTCGAAGTCGAGTGCGAGCAGCGGCGTCGCGAGCGCATCCCGGGCGGGATACCCCCGCTCGGCCTTCTCCGCTATCGGATCGACGTGTGACCCGTTGCCGAGGACCGCCAGCGGGTCCCCGTTCGGGGGGTCGACCCGTCGGACGCAGTTGTACGAGACGTAGGGGTTGTCGGTCGCGGGCGCGTCCGGCGTTGGGCCGACCGTCAACGTGTCGTCGCGCTCGACCACGCGGCGGTTCGGGAACGACCGCGAGGAGACACGGTACGCCCCGATTCCCGGCGCGACGACGACGAACCGTCCGATGTACATACACGCTCGTGGCCAGCCGTCGGGCTAAAACGCGTCGATCGATCCACGTCCGGCGATCGACGGCTGCCGCCCGGAGCGAGTGAGAACTGATGCCACGGACGACCCGACGCGCAACGCTTACAAACACGCGAGGAGTATCGAACGTGCGCACAGTCCATTGGGGTAGTGGCCAATCCTGAAGCCTTCTGGGGGCTTCGACCCTGGTTCGAATCCAGGATGGACTATCCTTCGAGGTGCCGTCGTCGAGAGATTGACACGGACCACCGAGCCGTATTCCGGTCGGCCCGCGCCACCGTTTCGAGTGGACGGGAATCCGCACTCGGCACGCCGTTCTCCAGTCGAAACGAAGGGGTGTCCGCCGGGTGGCGATCGCCCCGTCACTTTTCAACGTCGAGCAGCGCAACCCGTTCGCGGACGGCGTCCGTGAGACCGCCGGCGGTCGCCGCGAGTTCCCGATCGGTCACCCCGTAGTACTCGCGGACGGCTCGTTCGTCGACCCCGCTGAGGGCCGATCCGGACGTCAGCAGTCCCTCGCCCGCGGTGACGGCGGCGTCGAGGTCGGCGGACGGGCGATCCGCCCCGGACACGTCGCCGAAATCGGCGGCGGCGACGACGACCGGCCCGTCGCCCGTGGACACCCCGAGTTCGAGCGCCCGATCGATCTGCCTGCGACCGGCCGCGTACAGCAGAACCTCGACGGCCGGGTCCCGAGCGACCGCCTCGTCACGCGCGATCGCCCGGGCCGCGAGCCGCGTCGCCCGGCGGAGGTGGTCGGCGTCGACGACGCGATTCGCGTCGAACGCCTGGACGACCGCGCCGGTATCCGCTTCGATCCGATCGATGCCGTCCAGAAACCCGTCGAGGTCGTCGATCGAGGCGGTCCCCTCGACGAGCCGGAGCGGGGGATCGGGCGACGGGAGATCCGTCGGGGATCCGTCCGGAAAACCGGCCGGTGACCCGGCGGACGGCCGGTCATCGGTCACCGGAAATCACCGAGGTTGGACTGGCCGTCGCCGTCGTCGTCGCTGCCGGCGGTCGCCGCGGCCGACGCCGCCCGGTCGGCGTCGACGCCGTCCATCGAGGGGTCCTCGCGGCCGGCGTGTTCGAGGATCCGCTCGGCGGTCCGCTCGCGGCCGCGGAGCGCGCCGAGCACGACGTCCTTGTCGGCCGACCGGAGGTCGTCCCGGTCCTCGATACCCGCCTCGTACAGCCGGCGGGCGCGCTTACGGCCGACGTTCCGGACGCCGGCGAGGTCGAGCAGCTCCCCGCGGACGCCGTACTCGATCCGTTTCCGCGCCCGCCGGACCGCGCCGGCGACGTCGTCATCGACTCCGTCGAGGTCGGCCGCGAGCGTCTCCGCCGCGCGGAGCAGCCATTCGGCGGTCTCGACCTTCCCGCGGATGTCACCCGGCCCGACGCCGTACCGCTCGGCGATGCGGTCCTCGTCGACCTCGTCGGCCCAGTCCTCCAGCAGGCGGGCGGTCTTCAGCGACGCGAGCCAGTCCTCGAAACGGACGTCCTCGTACTCCGAGGGGACGTCACCGAGGAACTCCGCCTCGCGCTCGTAACACGTCTCCGTGTACCGCTCGCGGTCGCCGGACTTGAGGTAGAGTTCGTACATGTCCGGCGTCCGGCTCACGAGGTGATAGAGCCCGAGCGCGGTGGGGGCCGCGCGATCCTCGGTCGACGAGCCGTCGCCCCCGGCCACCGGGACCGCGTCGCCGAGGTCGTCGGCGTCGGCTCCTTCCCCACCCCCGACCCGGCTGTACGTCCCGAATCCCGGTTCGTCGCCGTCGCCATCGCCCTCCGGAACGGCCCGTTCGAAGCCGTCCGACGCGGCCGTCCCAGTCCGGGCGCCGGCGTCGTCCCCGGCCGACGACGCGCGGAGGCCGTCCATCATCTCCGCCGCGCTCATCGGGTCGAGGTAGAGCCGCGAGACGGTGTGACCGATCCCGGTCGCGGTCAGCCGCTCGGATCCGCCGGGGTCCCCGTCGCGCTCGCGTTCGACGAATCCGTTGACGGCGAGGTACTCCAGAACGGTGTCCGTCACGGCCGTGAGCCGCCCCTCATCGTCGGTCTGGGTTGCGTACAGCGTGTTGTCGAGGAACGTCAGGAGTTCGCCGCGGGTGGCGGCAAAGCCGGACGCGACCGTCGCGAGCACGTGAGTCCGGAGTGCCGGCTCCGCGGCGAGTTTCGACCGGACCGGCTCGGGGTCCGCCCAGACGTATCGGTCGAACAGGTCGTCCATCGTGTCGGCGTCGTCCGCGAGCAGCACCGCCTCGCCGTACGGGTCGAGCCCCGGGCGCCCCGCGCGGCCGCACATCTGGTGAACCTCGAGGGTGTCGAGGGGTTTCATGCCGCCGAACTCGCCGTCGTAGCGCCGCCAGTCGCGGACGATAACCCGGCGAGCGGGGGTGTTGACCCCGGCCGCCAGCGTCGGCGTCGCCGCGACGACCTTGATCAGCCGCTCCCGGAACGCATCCTCGATCAGGCTCCGGTGGTCCGCGGCGAGCCCCGCGTGGTGGAACGCCGCCCCCCGCTCCACCGCGTCGGCGAGGTCCGTCGCGGTGTCGGCGTCGGAGACGCTGCGGACCTCCTCGGCCAGTTCGCGGAGGCGGTCGCGCTCGTCGGGCGCCAGCCGTGACCCGGTCACGTCCGCGAGCGTGCGGGCCGCCGACTCGGCGTTCCGCCGCGAGTTGACGAACACGAGCGAGGAGCCGCCCTGGCCGTCCTCCTCGGTGTCGAGCGCGTCGGCGACGAGCCGGGCGGTCCTCCCCTCGCCACGGTCGACTTCCACCTCCCGCTGGCTCCCGTCGTCGAAGTTGATCGCGTTCCCGAAGTGGACCCCGATCCGGAGGTCGATCGGTCGCCAGTCCGACTCGACGAGTTCGGCGTCGAGCCAGTCGGCGACGACGTCGGCGTTGCCGATGGTCGCCGAGAGCGCGACCGCCTGTAGCCCCGGATTGAGCTTCCGGAGCTTCGCGAGGGTGACCTCCAGCGTCGGGCCGCGGGACGCGTCGTCGACGAGGTGGACCTCGTCGCTCACGACGCAGGTCAGGTCGTCGATCCACGGCGCGCCGTTACGGATCAGCGAGTCCACCTTCTCCGAGGTCGCGACGACGACGTCGCGGGTCGCGAGCCACTCGCCGTCGGAGTCGTAGCTGCCCGTCGACACGCCGACGCTGACGCCGTGGTTCGACCAGCGCTCGAACTCCGCCTTCTTCTCGCTCGCGAGCGCGCGAAGCGGGACGATGTACAGTGCCGTGCCGCCGCGTTCGACCGCCGACAACATGGCCAGTTCGGCGATCAGCGTCTTCCCCGAGGCGGTGGGGACGGCGGCGACGAGGCTCTCGCCGTCGAGGACGCCCGCCTCGACGGCCGCCGCCTGTGGCGGATACAGCGCGTCGATCCCCTCGGCTTCGAGCGTCTCGCCGACGCCGGTGGGAAGTCCGTCGAGGGCGGTCGGTCGCATTACCGACCCTTGATCCCCGACCCGATTTAAACCGTCGGAACGGGGTGGGAAGGGGGTCGTCGACGACGATCCGCGGGTTCGGCGCGCTCCGGTGAGCGCCCGGCGGGCGCGAACCCGAGCGCGAGGGAGGCGGCGGCCCGGAGCGGCCCGCCCGCGACGGGCCGTCCGCCGAGGCTGGGGTGGCGTGAGGTGCAGCCGCGGCCGCCGATAACTGCGCCCGCGACTCCCGTGGTTCGTGGCGTCGACCACGACACGCGATGCCGACTGCGACGCGCGACGTCGACAGTCAAGACGGGCGCCGTGTTCGCGGAACTACACCGTCTCGTCGAGGTCGTGTTCGGCCGCCATCCGCGACGCCTCCTCGGCGAATCGCTCGACCTCATCGGCGGGACTCTCGCCGAGTGCGGTGTCGTCGACGTCGCGTCCGGCGGTCACGCCGCCGCCGGTGACCAGCCGCGCCTCGGCCAGTTCCTTCGTGTGGACCCGCCCGCCGTCCGCCGTCGCGTACGTCAACCGGACGAGCCCCTTCGAGTCGAACTGCCGGTCGACGAGCCAGACTTCGGTCATCGACCCGGACTCCGGGCGTCGCGCCCGTAAAACGGACGGTCGGCCGGAGCGGCGTCGTGAGGCGTCCGCGGGGACTCCCGATCGGGCGCCACGGCTTTGTACCCGCCTGGCGTACCACCCGTATGCGAGTGAAGTTCGACCGTGACACCTGTATCGGCATGTTCCAGTGTGTCGCCGAGTGGGAGGGATTCGAGAAGGACACCGACGCCGGCAAGGCCGTCCTCGTCGACGGCGAGGAGGAGTCGGACGACGTGTTCGTCGCCGAGGTCCCCGAGGACGAGGAGTTCGACGCAAAGTTCGCGGCGCGGGTCTGTCCGGTCGACGCGATCGAAGTGTACGACGAGGACGGCGAACGGGTCGTGTGAGAACCGCCGCTCAGTCCGCCCCGTCGGACCCGTCGGACTCGCCCGACGCCGCAGCCCCCTCTTCGCCGCGCAACAGCCGCACGGCTTCCTCGGCGGCCGGTGTCGCGTCGTACCCGCGTCGTCCGGCGACGTCGACCTCCTCGATCAGCCCGGCAACGCGGAACTCCGCGAGCCGGCCGTGGAGGTCCGACTCACACATGTCGGACGCGTCCATCGCCCCGCCGACCGACAGGGGGCCGTCGTCGACGTGTTCGACGAGCAGCCCAAGCGACCGGTCGTCGTGGACCGCCCGAACGACCCGACGGAGGGGTGACGGAACCCCTTCGGCCGCGGTCGCGAGCGGCGACGCTCCGTCGACGACCTCGAGGTCATCGCCGTCCACGTACTGCTCCTCGCCGGTCGCGGGGTCGCGGACGAGACACGCCCCGTCGGACCGCTTCACGAGGAGGTGCGTCTCGCCGTCCGGGAGGCGGACCGTCTCCATATGCGGGTTGAGGCGGCCGGGACGCATTACGGTTCCGGGGCCGGCCGGTCGTCCGCCGCGTCGTCGGGGTGGGCGTCCCGGGACCGGTCCCACGCACGATACGTCTGATAGGTCCGGAGTGCGGCGAGTATCCCCACCATCAACAGGGTTGCCCCGAGCCGCCGCCGCCCCTCGAAGAACCACACCATCGGCCCCAGCGCGACGAGAAGGAGCGCGACGTTCGCATAGATCACACACCGGATGAACGCGCTGAGAGTCTCGTCGTCGACTTCGCTCACGTCCGGGAGGTCCTCGGCGGTGCCGGTGACGTCGGCGGCGACGTCCTCCCCGTCGCCCGCCGTCTCGACGCTCCCGCCGGTATCGAACCGCTTCACCGAGGGCGCCGTCGGGACCTCCGGCGTGATTCCGTCGTCGGGCGCGGTCGTCTCGGCGCCCCCCGTTCCGTCGACGCCTCCGGTCCCGTCGGCGTCCGTCTCGTCGCGCGGTGACACGCGGGTGGCTACGGGGTGACCAAGCAAAGGGATTGCGTCAGGCCGCGTCGACGAGTCTGACCGTTCGGCTCGCCTCGACCCACGCGAGCGGGTTCGTGGCGTCGAAAAGCACCACGTTGCCGTCGTCCTCATAGGCCTCCACCTCGGCGTCGGGCGCGTCGCGGCTACCCGGGCGGTGCGTCCCGTTCTCCCGGCGAGGGTTCGAGGGCATGGACCATGGTATGTTATGCCACATTATATGCCTTTCCGTGGCGGGAGGTATCGCCGCCCCGGACGCCGCACCCGAACGCCGAGTTTTTTAGTCGGGTCCGCCGTACGGTTCGTATGACACAGTCGGGGCTCTCGGAGTTCTCATCGCCCGACGGGATGGACGCTGACGACGGCACCGGCCGTGGCGACCTCGCCGCCGAGGAGGCGAAGGTCGTCGCCGGCGGCGGAGGCGGCCGCATCAGCGACGTCGTCGACGTCGACGAGGCGAAGTTTCCGGACTCGACCGGCACCGTCGAGCTGATGATCACGCAGATCGACTACGCCGTCGAGGGCTACGGCAGCGACGAGTACCCCGTCGTTCACGTGTTCGGCCGTCGGCCGGCGGAACACGTCGACGGGGACGCCGAATACGCCCGCCCGGAACACCTCCGGGTGCTGGGCGTGGAGCCGTACTTCTACGTCCCCACCGCCGACCTCGACCGCGACCCCGTCGAGGCGTACGACGTCGTCATCGGCACCCGTGAGGTGGATCCGGGGGGCGACCCCTATGAAAGCATCCGCGGCGAGCCGCTCACCCGGATCGTCACCCGGACCCCCCGCGACGTCGGGAGCATCCGTGACGACTTCGAGACCACCTTCGAGGCGGATATTCTGTTCCCCAACCGCTTTCTCATCGATAACGGGCTCAACGGCGGGATCCGCGTCGAGGAACGGCGACTCGACGACGAGGCGGGGACGATCCAGGTCCACGAGGGCCACCTCGAACCCGCCGCCGTCGACGCCGAGTTGCGGGTGAACACCTTCGACATTGAGGTCGACGACCGCCGCGGGTTCCCCGAGGACGGCGAGGAGCCGATCATCTGTCTCACCAGCCACGACTCCTACGACGACGAGTACGTCGTCTGGCTGTACGACGCGCCCGAGGCGGCGGTTCCGCCGCCGGAGGATCTCCCCGACTATGAGGGGATCGTCGGCGACGGCGGCGGCGAGATCGACTTCGAGGTACGCACCTTCGAGGAAGAGGCCGCGATGCTCGACGCCTTCGTCGAGTACATCGACGACACCGATCCGGATCTCTTTACGGGGTGGAACTGCCTTCCAGCGGATAGCCGGATCCTCACGGCTGACGGAACGGAAAAACGGATCGAGGACGTGTCCATCGGGGACGAGGTGATCGGAAGCGACGACCGATGGACGACGACCGCGGAGGTCACAAACAAGTGGGAAAGCGAGACGGATGTCCTCCGGTACGAGCTCGCGGACGGGACCGATCTCCGTAGCTCCGAAGACCATCGCGTGATGGTTGGCGACGACGAGCAGGTCGACTGGAAAGAGGGCCGAGACATTGGGGTCGGGGATTACCTCCTCAAGCCACGGAAACTGAACGTCGATTCCCCTCGAGTCCCGACACTCAGCGATCTCGTCCCGACCGAATACCAGCGGTTCGAAAACGAAGGGACGATCGGCCCGTTCAAATCCGAACTTCCGTACGGTGCCATCTCGGAACTGGCAGAAGACTTCGGCCTCGAAACGGGTGCGTTGTATCACCCGAAGACGGACGTTTGGACCCCGGAACGCTGTCGGATCGCGGCCGACCGATACGACATCCCGCTTCCTGACGGTGGGCGTGAGTACCGTCGTACGCGACGGGATCTTAAGAGGGAACTCACCGCACATGAACTGTATCTCGCGGGACTGATCCTTACCGACGGATCCATGTCGCCGGACGACGGGATCCGTTTCTACAACACTCGCGAGGAGTTACACGAGCAGTTCCCCGGTGAGCCACACCTCGAACCCGACGGCAAGGGATGTTACAAACAGAACGTCTTGGACTCCGCCCTGATGTACGCGTTCAACGGGCTTGGGATCCCGTTGGGTAACAAAAACGAGGAGCGGGCCGACCTCTCGACGGTTTTCGAACTCCCCGAATCCCATATCGAACGGTTCCTCGCGGGAGTCATCGATGGGGATGGTAGCGTTTCCTCCTCGGTGACCGTTGCCGCCGAGAATCGGTCCATCGGTGAATGGTACGTGAAGTTGTTCCGTCGGATCGGTGTCTACGCGGAGCAGCGTGAGAACGTGGTTCGAGTTCCGAACGCGGAACGCGACCTCCAGCGACTCAAAGATCGGATCCTCCCGCATCTCTCACATCCGAAAAAACGGGACGCGCTGAGAACGCTGGATGGCGGGAAAAGCGGGCGCAGCGAAAACATCTCGTACGCACTCTTCGAGGCGGACACTGGCACCGACGAGAAGCGGATCGGCCGAGACAAACATCGCAGAGGGATCAATCTCAAACGGCACGAAACGACTCTCGATGAGTGGCCGGAGTACGTGTTCGTGGAGGTAACCGGTGTGGACCGTGTCGGCACGGAGACGACGTACGATATCGAGACGACCACGCACGACTTCTTTGCGGACGACTGTCTCGTTCACAACTGCGAGGATTTCGACGTTCCATACGTCCTCGACCGGATGGAAGAGATCGATCCGGGGAGCCAGTACGACCTGTCGATCGACCGGCTCTCCCGCATCGGCGAGGTGTGGCGCTCCGGCTGGGGCGGCCCCGATATCAAGGGACGGGTCGTGTTCGACCTGCTGTACGCCTACAAGCGGACGATGTTCACCGAACTGGAGTCGTACCGGCTCGACGCGGTCGGCGAGCGCGAGCTCGGCATCGGCAAGGAGCGGTACGCGGGCGACATCGGCGACCTCTGGGAGCAGGACCCGGAGCGACTCCTGGAGTACAGCATCCGCGACGTGGAACTCTGCGTCGGGATCGACCGCGCACGGGACGTGATCGCCTTCTGGGACGAGGTGCGTACGTTCGTGGGCTGTAAGATCGAGGACGCACCGACCCCAGGCGACACCGTCGACATGTACGTCCTCCACAAGGCGTTCGGGAAGTTCGCCCTCCCGACGAAGGGCCAACAGGAGTCCGAGGAGTTCGAAGGTGGCGCCGTCTTCGACCCGATCACCGGCGTCAAGGAGATGGTGACGGTCCAGGATTTAAAGAGTCTCTATCCAATGTGTATGGTAACGATCAACGCGGGTCCGGAAACGAAAGTTGACCCCGCGGAGTACGACGGCGAGACGTACGTCGCCCCCAACGGGACCCACTTTCGGAAGGAGCCGGACGGGATCATGCGCGAGATGGTTGACGAGCTCCTTTCCGAGCGCGAGAAAAAGAAGGCGCTCCGGAACGACCACGCCCCTGACACCGAGCCGTACGAACAGTACGACCGACAGCAAGGCGCGGTCAAGGTTATCATGAACTGCTTCACGCCGGACACCGAGGTCGTGACTCCCGAGGGGGTTCGGTCGATCACGGACTTGGCCGTCGGCGACGCCGTGTACTCGCTCGATCCCGACACGGAGGCGATGGAGGTCAGGACCGTCGAAGAGACCCACGCGTATCCCGATTACCGGGGTGATCTCGTCGACATCGAGACCTCGAAGATCGACTTCCGAGTGACGCCGAACCACCGGATGCTGGTCCGAAAAAACGAGACGAACGGGATCACCGAGGACGGGTACGGTTTCGTGGCGGCCGGCGATCTCGATCGGGCGACTAACTACGAACTCCCCCACGACTGGGACGGCCCGGACGGCGAGCGGACCGACGAGGTCGATCTGACCGAACTCGTCGACGGCGAGTACGAGGTGTGGGTCCGACCGAGCGTCCACGGTCAGACGTTCACCGCCGAACTCGGCTGGACACCCCGACGCGTCCCGAAAGCGGACGTCGGCGAAACCGGCTACGTGTTCACGGCCGCGGAGTTCGAGCGACACCGTGAGTACGTCGAGTCGGTTTGTGAGCGGAGCTTCGTTCACCGCGAGTCCGGTCGGAAATGGATCCCGCGGACGTTCGACGGCGACGACTTCCTCGAACTCCTCGCGTGGTATGTCACCGAAGGAAACGTGTACACGTCCGAGAAGAAGCGATTCGGCGACGATTTTTGCGGCTCAGCGACCACGGTGACGATCGCACAGAACGCCGTTACGGACGGCGGCGATTCCGCCCACGCCACGATCGGCGAGCTCCTCGATCGGATGGGGTTTGACTACGCCGTCAACGAGCGCCGCTATCAGATCACGTCGAAACTGCTCGGGGATCTCCTCCGGAACCGCTGTGGGGACGGGAGCTTCGAGAAGCGGATCCCGGATCGCATCTTCGAGTCGGCGAGGGCACAGAAACGCGCGTTCTTGGATACTCTGATCGACGGTGATGGTGACCGCCAGTCCGGATCGTGGCGATACACGACGTCGAGCGAGCGGCTTCGGGACGACGTGCTCCGCCTGTGTGCCCACCTCGGGCTCACCGCGAACTACAACCACGACAGCGGGAGCTGGCGAATTTACGTTACGGAAGACGGGAAGAACACGCTCCGGATGAATCGGAGTGCCGACCGAAGCGAGGCCGAAAACGGCGTCTACTGCGTGACCGTCGAAGACAACCACACGCTCCTCGCGGGACGGAACGGGAAGTTCCAATTCGTCGGCCAGTCGTTATATGGTGTAACGGGATGGGATCGATTCCGGCTGTACGACAAGGAGGGCGCTGCGGCCGTTACGGCGACCGGCCGTGAGGTTATCGACTTCACGGAAGGCGCCGCCAACGAGTTGGGCCACGACGTCGCGTATGGGGACAGCGTCACGGGCGACAGGCCAGTTGTCGTACGCGATCCGGACGGAATCGTTCGAATCCTCCCGATTGCCGATCTCTTCGAGCGCTCGGACGCGACCGCGAGCGAGGACGTGGTTATCACTGCCGACGGCGGACCGGTCGCTTCGGCATCCGTCGACAAGGAACGGCGTCGCGTGGACGGGTGGGAGGCGCTTTCGGTGACCGAGAACACTGAACCGGAGTGGCGGCCGATCGAACGGGTGATCCGACACGAGACCGACAAGCCGGTGGTCAATCTCCGGCACAAGTTCGGCGAATCGACGACGACGAGAGACCACTCGTACGTCGTCGAGGAGGATGGCACCCTCGTCGAAACGAAGCCGGAGGACGTCGAAGCGCCGCTTCGAGTGTCCGGTCTCCCCGAGGTCGAAACGGTCGAAACGATCGACGTATACGACGTGTTGGAGGGGTACACGCGCGAGGACGAGGACGGCCGAAGCGTCGGTAGCGAGAGCGCGGAGCCGAAAGTTAAGCGCGTCCACGCAGACGACGACTGGGTCCGGTTTGGCTACGGGCATCATGACGTGATAGCGCAGCGCATCAAGATACAGCGATACGTCGACTTGGACTCCGAAGACGGACGGGCGCTCGTGCGGTTGCTCGCCGCGTACGTCGCCGACGGGAGCGCCTCAACCGTCGAAACGACTGATTCCACGTGTGGTGTGAGCATCTCCGAATCCGGAACGGAGTGGCTGGAGGGTCTCCAAGAGGATTACCGCCGTCTGTTCGATGGAGCGACGGCGAGTATCATCGCGTCGGATACGTCCAAGGAGCGAACAGTCGAACACCAGACCGGTTCCGGGGACCAGTCGGTGACGTACGACGACGGCACCCACAAACTCCGGATGATGAACGAACTCTCGGCGGTGTTCTTCCGTGAGCTCGCCGGACAACCGTCGGGTGGGAAACGCATTCCCGGATTCGTGTTCAATCTCCCTGACGATCTCCAACGGCTCTTCGTCGACGTACTCGTTGGGGGCGATGGTTCACGCGAGTTCCCGCGGTACTCGGCTGCGTACTGCGAGCGAAACTTCGAGTTCGAGACGACGAGCCGAGAACTCGCGGCGGGCCTCTCCACATTACTCACCCAACGCGGGGAGAAACACTCGCTGAACTACGGGGAGAACAACGGACGCTACACGATCCGAGCGTGCGACCACTATCGAGGCGGACGGGATCCGGTCGTTGAGGCAGTAGATCACGACGGGTACGTGTACGACCTCAGCGTCGCCGAGAACGAGAACTTCGTTGACGGCGTCGGCGGGATCGTACTCCACAACACCGACAGCGTCATGCTCTCCCTCGGCAAGGACGCCGACGAGGAGGCGGCGATCGAGACCTCCTTCGACATAGCGGACCACATCAACGGACGGTACGATGATTTCGCGCGCGAGGAGTTAAACGCGGAGACACACCGGTTCGAGATCGAGTTCGAGAAGCTGTATCGCCGGTTCTTCCAGGCGGGCAAAAAGAAGCGGTACGCGGGCCACATCGTCTGGAAGGAGGGAAAGGACGTCGACGACATCGATATCACCGGGTTCGAGTACAAGCGATCGGACATCGCAGCGATCACGAAGGAGGTCCAACAGAACGTCATCGAGACGATCGTGATGGGTGACGACATCGACGACGATCTCGCGGAGATCACGGCGTCCCTCTCGGACGTCATCGACGACTTCCTGGCGGGCGAGATCGACGTCGAGGCGGTCGGGATTCCGGGCGGGATCGGCAAGCGGCTCGACGCCTACGAGACTCCGACCGCCCAAGTCCGGGGTGCCCGATATGCCAACGAACTCCTCGGGACGAACTTCGGGAGCGGCTCGAAGCCGAAGCGGCTCTACTTGGAGAAGGTCCATCCGGACTTCTGGGAACGGATGGAGGCGGAACGCGGTCTCGACCCGCAACACGACCCGATCTACGGCGAGTTCAAACGGGACCCGGACGTGATCTGTTTCGAATACGCCGACCAGATCCCCGCGGAGTTCGCGGTTGACTGGGAGAAGATGCTCGACAAGACGCTACAGGGGCCGATCGAACGGGTGATAGAGGCACTCGGCACTTCGTGGGAGGAGGTCAAGACGGGCCAAGAACAGACCGGACTCGGCTCGTTCATGTGAGATCCCGAACTCGGATTTTCGTCGCTGAAAGAATTGTTCTCGAACTCGGGAGTTTCTCCGGGTGTATCCGTAACCGTTAACCGCGAGAACACCCACGTTACGGGTACGAGGTCCGATACTACATATGGCAACTCTCGAGATACGCAACCTACATACACGGGTCGACGAGGAGGACGGGGAACGGATCCTTCGGGGCGTCGACCTCGAAGTCGAAACCGGCGAGATCCACGCGCTGATGGGTCCGAACGGCTCCGGCAAGTCGACGCTGGCGAAGGTGATCGCCGGCCACCCGGCCTACGAGGTCACCGACGGAAGCATCGCCCTCCACCTCGAGGAGGCGGACGTCGCCGACGTTGACGTCGAACTCGACGAGGCGGACTATCACTGGGAACTGCTCGAGTTGGAGCCCAACGAGCGCGCCGCGCTCGGCGTGTTCCTCGGGTTCCAGTATCCGGCCGAGATCGAGGGCATCACGATGACGAACTTCCTCCGGCAGGCGCTCAACGCCAAGGCGGAGGAGCGCGAGGAGCTGTTCGAGGACCAGAAGGAAGACGCCGACGCGGGGTCGGCCGACGACGACGGCTACGAGACGTCCCCGATGGAGGGACCGGCCGACGACGGCGAGATCGGCGTTGCCGAGTTCCAGAAGATCCTCTCGGAGAAGATGGAACTGCTCGAGATGGACGAGAAGTTCATGCAGCGGTATCTCAACGCGGGCTTCTCCGGCGGTGAGAAGAAGCAGAACGAGGTCCTCCAGGCTGCGATGCTCGAACCCGCTTTCGCCGTGCTCGACGAGATCGACTCCGGGCTCGACATCGACCGACTTCAGGACGTCTCAAAGGGGATCAACGCGCTCCGTGACGAGCAGGGCACCGGAATCCTCCAGATCACCCACTACCAGCGGATCCTCGAGTACGTCGAACCCGACCACGTCCACGTGATGCTGGACGGTGAGGTCGTCGAGAGCGGCGGTGCGGAGCTCGCTCAGAAGCTCGAGGACGAGGGGTACGACTGGGTTCGCGAGAACGCGCTCGGGGCGGCGTAACTATAAACAGTTACTCAACAGGAATAAACCGGACAACACGTAACATAATATCATGAGTTCACAACAAGACGATCTTCAAGACACTGACACGGAGGCCCGCTTCGAGTTCAAGAAGGAGGAGAACTCCGCCTTCCAGACCGAGAAGGGTCTCACCGAGGAGACGGTCCGCGTCATCTCGGAGGACAAGGACGAACCGGAGTGGATGCTGGAGCGCCGCCTACGCGCACTCAAGCAGTTCCAGGCGATGCCGATGCCGACCGATTGGCCCGGCCAGCCGGACCTCTCGGAGGTCGACCTCGACGAGATCATCCCGTACATCCGGCCGGACGTCGACGCCCGCGCCGGCGTCGACGACTGGACGGAGCTCCCGGACGAAATAAAGGACACCTTCGACAAACTGGGCATCCCGGAGGCCGAAAAGAACGCGCTCTCCGGCGTCGGCGCCCAGTACGAGTCGGAGGTCGTCTACCAGAACATGCAGGATCGGTGGGAGGAGAAGGGCGTCGTCTTCTGTAACATGGACGAGGCCGTTCAGGAGCACGAGGAAATCGTCAAGGAGCACTTCATGACGAAGTGTGTCCCCCCGAGCGACAACAAGTTCGCGGCGCTCCACGGCGCGATCTGGTCGGGCGGCTCGTTCGTCTACGTGCCGGAGAACACCACCGTCGACATGCCGGTACAGGCGTACTTCCGGATGAACTCCGAGGGAATGGGCCAGTTCGAACACACGCTCATCATCGCCGAGGAGAGCTCGGAGGTCCACTACATCGAGGGCTGTTCCGCGCCGAAGTACTCCGCGTTCAACCTCCACTCGGGCGGCGTCGAGGTGTTCGTCGGCGAGGACGCACACGTCCAGTACTCCACGGTCCAGAACTGGTCGAAGAACACGTACAACCTGAACACGAAGCGCGCCATCGCCGAGAAGGGCGGGCGGATGGAGTGGATCTCGGGATCGATGGGGTCGAAGGCGACGATGCTGTACCCCTCGACGATCCTGAAGGGTCGCGGCGCGTCGGACAACCACATCACCATCGCCTTCGCGGGCGAGGGCCAGGACATCGACACCGGCGCGAAGGTGTACCACAACGCGCCGGAGACCAAATCGACCATCGAGTCCAAGTCGATATCGAAGGACGGCGGCCGCACCAACTACCGTGGGCTCGTCCACATCGCCGACGGCGCCGAGAACTCCTCGACGGCCGTCGAATGTGACGCGCTGATGTTCGACAACGAGTCGACGTCGGACACGATGCCGTACATGGAGATCAACGAGTCGAAGGTCGACGTCGCCCACGAGGCGACCGTCGGGAAGATCGGCGACGAGGACATCTTCTACCTCCAGTCGCGCGGCCTCGACGACGACGACGCCAAACAGATGATCGTCTCCGG
>JAQCNI010000052.1 GCA_028275105.1 Halorubrum sp. | reverse complement strand
GAGTACCAAGCGGACGTGAACGGCGCGATAAATATCGCAGATCGCTACCTCAGTGGAGAGAGTCGTTTCAGAGAACACGAGAACGACGATGACTCGGCTGAGGATGGGGGGCGTTTGACCGCCCCACAAGACAGCCAAGCCGATGCTACCAAGCAAGAGACGCTTGGAACGTATGCGTCTTGAAACCGTAGGGCCACGCTCGGCCTGAAATCCCGTGGTGAGATTCCCGCGTCTTCAGGCGCGGGAGGAGGTCAAGATGGATCGACCCCCGAGTGAGGGTCACGGGATGACGGCCGTGCGTTGCGAGTAGTCGATCCGATCTACGCGTGAATCCCCATCGCCTCGATCTGCTCCTGATATCGGTTCCGGATGGTGACCTCGGTGACCTGCGCGACGTCGGCAACCTCCCGCTGAGTCTTCTTTTCGTTACACAGAAGCGACGCGGCGTAGATCGCCGCCGCGGCGTAGCCGGTCGGGGACTTCCCGGAGAGCAACCCCTTCTCGGCGGTGGTCTCGATTATCTCGTTGGCCTTCGACTGGACCTCCTCGCTGAGGTCGAGTTCCGAGGAGAACCGCGGCACGTACTTCTTGGGGTCGACGGGCCGCATCTCCAGTCCGAGCTCTTGGGAGATGTACCGGTACGTTCGACCGATCTCCTTGCGGTTGACGCGGGAGACGTCGGAGATCTCCTCCAGCGAGCGCGGGATCCCCTCCTTTCGACAGGCGGCGTACAGCGCGGCGGTGGAGACGCCCTCGATCGACCGTCCCCGGATCAGGTCCTCCTTCAGCGCTCGTCGGTAGATGACGGAGGCGACCTCCCGGACCGACCGGGGGACCCCCAACGCCGAGGCCATCCGGTCGATCTCCGACAGCGCGAACTGGAGGTTTCGCTCGCCCGCGTCCTTCGTCCGGATCCGCTCCTGCCACTTCCGAAGCCGGTGCATCTGTGACCGCTTCTTCGAGGAGATGGACCGGCCGTAGGCGTCCTTGTCCTTCCAGTCGATCGTCGTCGTGAGCCCCTTGTCGTGCATCGTCTTCGTCGTCGGGGCGCCGACGCGGGACTTCTCCTGGCGCTCCGAGTGGTTGAACGCGCGCCACTCCGGGCCGGGATCGATCTGCTCCTCCTCGATGATGAGCCCCGTCTCCTCGTGTATCAGTTCCCCGTCGGCCGTCCGGGTGAGCTCCGTCGGATCGAGGTCGTCGAGGTCCAAGTCGTCGACATCCGCCGTCTCCTCGGCCTCGGACTCCTCCCCGTCCTCGTCGCGCACGCGCTGCCGGTCATGATCTCGTTGCCGGGTTGGCCGTGTCATCGCATTTATATATTACTTTTACGGTCTTACTTAAAAGTTCGTGAGAGACCGGGATCGGCGGCGGAAAGCCGGCGGCGACGATCACCGGCGACGGCGGGCGCGCCGTGGACGGACAACGCTTTGAGCCGTCGCCCCCACCGTCCGAGGAATGCCGACGATCGACTGCGACCCGGCGACCGCACGGTCCCGCCTCGAGGACGCCGGCATCAACATCGAGCCGGGGAACACGGACCACGAGCGCTGGCGCGCGGAGCGCGACGGGGCGGTCGCCGTCGCGTACGACGGCAAGGTGGTCGTCCAAGGAAGTGACCCGACGCGGGTGACGAACCTGATACACGAAGGCGGCGGGCGCGCGCACGTGTACTTCGACGGCGCATCCCGCGGCAATCCGGGGCCGGGCGCGGTCGGGTGGTGTCTCGTGACCGCCGACGGCGTCGTCGCGGAGGGCGGCGAGCGGATCGGCCGCGTCACCAACAACCGGGCGGAGTACGCGGCGCTGATCCGCGCGCTCGAGGCGGCCGACGAGTACGGGTTCGACGCGGTCGACGTCAGGGGTGACTCCGAACTGATCGTTAAACAGGTCCGCGGCGAGTGGGACACGAACGACCCCGGCCTGCGCGAGAAGCGGGTCCGATCGCGGGAGTTGCTGGAGCGGTTCGACCGGTGGTCGATCGGGCACGTTCCGCGGGAAATAAACGAACACGCCGACGAACTCGCCAACGAGGCACTCGATGACGGGAACTGACGACGACGGGGGAGCGACCGGCGGAGATTCGACGGGATCGGACCGACCGGAGACGGCCCGCGAGGACCCGCCGGAATGGGCCAAGGAACGTGCGAGAGAGATCGTCGAAACGGCCGACGACGGCGACGGGCCGGCGGACGGCTCGGCCGACGACGGCAGGGATGAGCCGGCGGACGCCTCGGCTGCCGCCGACGCCCACGGAGATGGGGCCGAGGACCGCGTCCCCGACGTCCCGGTTGAGGTCGTCGACGAGGCGGAGCGGCTCACCCGACTCGCGCGAGAGACGGAGAACGCGGCGGAGGCCGAACGGTACCGTGAGCGTCGCGACGAGTTGGTGACCCGCTACGGCTACACGCCGCGGCTCCGCGAGGCGGACGACACGCTCGTGTTGTACCCCGACGAGTGGACGGAGTCGGGGACGGTCCGGATGGATCGCGTCGACGACACCGACCGGGCGGTCGAGGTGTCGCTGTCGGGCCCCGGCGACGCCGACCGCTACCGCGAGATCGCCGCCTACAACGACGCCGTCGTCGACGCGGTCACCGAGCGGCACGGCGACGTCCACGCCGCGAACGCCCGGCGTTTTGCGACGTTCATGAGCAACCACTACGTTCGGCCCGTCGGCGACGCGACCCCGGAGATGCGATCGGAGTTCCGCGAGGAGTACTTCCGGCGGAACGCCTGGCCGACGGACGACGAACGGGCGGCCCTCGAGGAGTCACTCTCGGTCGTCGGATCGGTCGCGGCGGCGCTCGACCGACCGGAGCCGTAGCCGGCGCTCGGGGGAACGAAATCGGGGGTGCGCGGTCGACGACGGGGGTCGATCCCTATTCGTCGAGTAGCCGCCGGACCTCGTCAGCGCGCCCCTCGTCGGTGACGAACCGGTCGAGGACCCACTCGATCTGGCCCAAAACGACGCCGTGACCGGCCTCGGTGAGCGCGTACTGGTTCGTGCGTTTGTCGAGTTCGCTCTTCTCGACGTACCCCTCGTCGACGAGGTCGTCGAGGTTGGGGTAGAGCCGGCCGTGGTTCACCTCGTTGCCGTAGTACGATTCCAGCTCACGTTTGACCGCCAGCCCGTACATTGGCTCTTCGGCGAGGATCGCGAGGATGTTCTGCTGGAACGCCGTCAACTCGTGTGCCGTCGCGCCTCCCTCCGGAACGGATCGTACCTCTGACATGCGTGGGAAAACGACACGCTCATATATAATCTTTCTCAACGATCGTGGAATTCGGCGAGCGAAAGCGGGATCTCGCCCCGGTTGAAACGGGTTTGGGGACGGCTGACGTCGAGGGGCCGGGATCGCCGGGATCGCTACATCGCTCGGATCGCGTGAGGACCCCGCCGACGGTGCCGCGGTATCCCGAAAGGACTTTGACCGCGTTCGCCGGATCAGTCCCATGGCGAACCTCTGGGAGGACCTCGAAACGGGACCGGACGCTCCCGACGAGATCTACGCGGTCGTGGAGTGTCTGAAGGGCGAGCGAAACAAGTACGAGTACGACAAGGACATCCCGGGCGTCGTTCTCGACCGGGTGCTCCACTCGACCGTCCACTACCCGTACGATTACGGGTTCATCCCGCGGTCGTACTACGACGACGGCGATCCGTTTGACGTGATGGTGCTCGTCGAGGATCAAACGTTCCCCGGCTGCGTCGTCGAGGCCCGGCCCGTCGCGCTGATGAAGATGGACGACGACGGCGAGCAGGACGACAAGGTGATCGCGGTCCCAACCGAGGACCCGCGGTTCGACCACATCGAGGACCTCGACGACATCCCCGACCAGATCCGCGACGAGATAGACGAGTTCTTTTCGACGTACAAGAACTTGGAGGCCGGCAAGGAGGTCGAAACCCTCGGCTGGGAGGACAAGGCGACCGCGAAGGACGCGATCGAACACGCGCAGGACCTCTACCGCGAGGAGTTCCAGTAGAGCGAGGGTGTCATGGAGCTATTCATCTGGGGGTACATCTCATCCGTTATCCACTGAATCAACGGTGGGAACTTGCGGGCGAATAGGATGAGGGTGGAACGGTTTGATCGGTCCACGTTGCGGTCGATCAGTGATAGTTCGGTATTGGCGACGGAGGATCAGTGACGGAACTCAAACCCTCAGCCGCTCGGCACGACGCAGTTGTTGGCCCCGTGAATACCACCAAGGCTCTTACCGGACTCAGTGAAGCAGCATTATCTGCGAACTGATAGAACGCCTCGTGATGAATACAGAGCGCGAGTCGGTCAGGAGAAGGAAACCTCACTCGGGAAGTCAGGTCGGGAACCGCAGCAGCCTGATTGGGCGACTGGCGGCTACGGCTCGAACGACGCTCCGACTTCGTCAGCAATCGCTTGGAGGTCTGGCTTCCGGAAGGCGGAGTCGTCGGCCGCCTCCAGCGACTCTGCGATGCCGACGTGCGCCCGGATAAGTCGGCGCATTTGCGATGTTGACGGTCGCCCCGCCTCGTCAACATCGACTCCGAGAGCCTCACAAATCGCCTGTAGCTCCTCCTTTGTGAACGACGCCTTGACCTCCCGTTCGAAGCGACCTGTCGCTACTCGAATCGCGTTTCGAAGTTCTTGGACGGTAGGACTCACGGCTCTCCACTCTCCTCTTATCCCCCTCAAAGTTCCTACTCAGTTACAGTGAGACGTTCCCAAAGAAACGGACTTACAACCCTTGTCCATTCCTGAACACACCCTCGGTATTCAGCAATCAGCACTGACCCATATCACATACCGAACAGTCCTTTCGCCAAATTAGGTAAGAGCCCCACCAAAGCCCCAGCCGCGAGGGCTCACGGCTGCGCCGTTCGCCAATCGAGGGCTTCCTTCGGTCGCCCTCGCACGACTCCCGCACCTCGCTGCGGTCCTCGTCGCTCGCGTTGCTCGCTCCTGCGGTCCTTGCGTCGCTGGGGTTCGTCCTCGCGGCTGCCCCTTTGAGTCCCACCCCGACCGCACAGCACCGCAACCTCACGCCACCCCAGCCTCGTCGGTCGTCCTTCGCGTTGCTCCGGGCGACCGACTCCCTCGCGCTCGGGTTCGCGTCCGTCGGACGCTCACCGGAGCGCGCCACCGCACCACGGATCGGTCGTTCCCTCGACTGTACTAAGCGAGTCCTGTTTGGGTGTGGGAAGTCTTCTATGGGATCCCCGTAGAGTACCTCGGGACGGCCCACCACGCTCCACCGGGATGGGGGTGCTGGAGCGGAGATACACGGGTCCGACGACCTTTCGAACCGCCGCGTCCCCGGACCGGGACCGACCCCGGATCAATCTCGCGATAACCACCGCGTATCAGCCCCGGACCGCCAGATGTGTTATGCGTATGGGTAATCTTTTCACCGTCGGACGTCGACGTTCGAGTAGGATCATGACGATCAAAACGCCGACGCTCGGCATCGACCACCTCACCGTGGTTCCGGCCAACTTCGAACCCGAGCGCCGGGGAGCCGACGGATAGGCTCCAAGTGGGATCGGGCCCCACTCAGGCGTTTTCGATGGCCGCCGGGAGCCGGGTGGCGTCCGCGAGCACGTCCTCGAATCGTTCGTCGGCCCAGTCGAGCACTGCCGGGTCCGTCGATTCGAACACGCTCCGGGGATTGTTCCGCTCGTCGTACGACAACACGCAGGCGAGATCGTCGTAGCGGAACAGTCCGTAGTCGAGTGGCTCCGGCGCGACGTACACGGTCGCGTCGTCGTCGGTCAACGCCCGGTCGGTCGCGGGCCCGAACTCCTCGACCGACGTGTTCAGAACCGCGCGGTCGATCACCAGGTCCACGCTCGCACCCTCGTCAAGGACGTCGGCGGCCGCCTCGTTGAACTGGCGGGTCACGATCGGCGAGACGGCACGGACGTGTGTCCCGACCGCATCGCGGATCAGTTCGACGACCCGGTCGACGGCGGCGAGCGGGTTCCGCCGCGTCGCAGCCGTCAACTCGCCGGCGTCGAGTCCGGCGGCGGGGAACCCCACGCCCGCCCGTTCGAGGTCCGCGGCGAACCGGCCGTACCGGTCGGCGTTCTCGACCTCGGAGAGCAGCGCCTCGTAGGCGTCGTGAACGCGTTCTCCGACCGGCGTGACGTGGTACGCCCCGTCGCGCTTGACCACCCAGCGTCGCTCGCGGAAGCCGGCGAGGATCCGCTGGACGGTCGTTCGCGTCGCATCGATCGCGTCCGTCAGCGCCGCCGGACGGCGAGGGTCCCGGCGGAGGACGCGAAGGATCGCAACCCGGACCGGCGATCCGGCGAGGTATCGTGCGTCGTCGTGGCCGCTGTCGGACGCCATCGTACGGAGGGGTATACGAACACCCGACCGATAACCGTGTCGTCGGATGGGCGTCGGATCCGGCACACGAACCGGCCGTTCGGGTCACATGGGCCGCGGCGAGGGCCCATGTATGATCGTGACAAGGCCCCCTATCCGTGGTCGTAGCAAAGACCCTCGCCCGTGGTCATGGCGAGGATCGAACGGGTAAAGGGGCCGCCGACCCACGTTCAGGTAATGATCACGCTGGGAACGGCACGGGCCCCGCCCGGCGGGGCGGACACCGGCCGTCTCGAGGTGGGTGAAACCCGGGACGGAAGTCCCGTCGGACTGCCGGTCGCCGTCATCAACGGCGCGGACGACGGGGAGACGCTGTACATACAGGCGGTCAGCGACGGCGACGAGCTCAACGGATTGGGCGTGGTACGCCGGGTCGTTCCCCGGATCGACCCAACGGAGTTGTCGGGGGCGGTACTCGTCGTGGGGATCGTGAACTACTTCGCATTTCAGGTCGCGGAACACCGGAACCCGATCGACGACCGGAAGATGAACCGCGGCTATCCCGGCGAGGCCGACGGGACGACGAGCGCGCGGATCGCCCACGCGACGTTTCAGGCCGCGAAGCGAGCGGACCTCGTGATCGACCTCCACCAGGGGTCGACGAGCCGGATGATAAACGAGACGCGGGTTCGGTGTGGGGTCAGACACCACCGCCACGGCGACTGCCTCCAGCTCGCAAAGGTGTTCGGCTGCGGGTACGTCCTCGACATCAAGGGGCCCGACGGTCAGCTCGCCCGAGCCGCCCCAGATCAGGGGATCCCGACGATAGACCCCGAACTCGGCGGGGCGGTCGGCTGGGACGAGGAGTCGATACGGTACGGCGTCGACGGAGTGTTCAACGTGTTGCGCCACTACGGGTTCCTCGACGGCGACGTCGACGTGGAGTCACAGGTCCGAGCCCGGGGGTTCGACCAGTACGGGTCGCCCGCCGGCGGACTCGTCCGATTCGAACCCGAACTCGGCGACCGAGTGTCGGCGGGTGACACCCTGTTCGAGGTGACGGACGTCTTCGGGGAGGACAAGGGAACCGTCACCGCCGACGCCGACGGGATCTTCTGGCGGACCAGACGGCTCCCCCAGGTCGCCGCCGGCGAGTACGTCTGCTCGGTCGGCACCAACGTGGACCGGTACTGATGGAGAGATCGAACGGCCGCGACGCCGCCCCGGCGTCGCCGACCGCCCTGGAGTGTCCCGCCTGCGGGGAGCGGTTCCACGACCGATGGCGCTGTACCTGCGGGTCGCCGCTCCGCTTCGCCGATCCGCCGGTGCCGGACGGGGACCCGCCGGACCCGACGGCGTTCGATGCCCGGGCGGGACAGTGGGCGTTCGACGCGTTCTATCCCGTCGGCGACGACCCCGACGACCGGGTGACGCTCGGCGGGGGGACGACGCCGCTCGTCGACGCCGACCGCTGGGACGCGGCGTTCAAACTGGAGTACGTGTTTCCGACCGGCTCGTTCAAGGACCGGGGCGCGACGACGACGCTTACGCGGGCCCGCGAACTCGGCGTCGACCGGATCGTCGAGGACTCCTCGGGCAACGCGGGGGCCGCGATCGCGACGTACGCGGCCCGCGCCGGGATCGACGCAGAGGTGTACGTCCCGGCCGACGTCAAGGCGGCCAAACTCCGGGCGATCCGGCGGGCGGGCGCGACCCCGGTCCGGATCGAGGGAACCCGGGCGGACGTGACCGACGCGTGTGTCGCGGCGGTGACCGAGGAGGTGGGGGACGACGACCGCGGTTCGGAAGCCAACGACCGCGGTTCCGGAGCCGACGGAAACGACGCCGAGTCCGGCACCGGATCGGCCTGGTACGCGAGCCACGCGTGGAACCCCGCCTTCCTCGAGGGTGCCGCCGCGTTCGCCTACGAGGTCGCCTACCAGCGCGACTGGGCGGCCCCGGACGCGGTCGTGACCCCGCTCGGACACGGGACCCTCCTGCTCGGCGCGTACTGGGGGTTCCGCCGGCTCCACGAGGCGGGATGGGTCGACGACCTGCCGCGGCTGTACGGCGCGCAGGCGGCCGGGATCGCGCCGATCGTCCGGGAGCTTCACGGACCGGAGGCGGCCGACCCGACCGGCGCGGTCAACGAGGCGGCCGACGGGATCCGGATCGCCGACCCGGTGCGGATGGACGGGATCCTGACGGCGATGGCCGATACGGACGGCGACGCGGTCGCGGTCACCGAGGCGGCCGGGAACCGGGAACTCGACCGGCTTCATGCCGCGGGGTTCTACACCGAGCCGACCTGCGCGGTCGCACCCGCGGCGTTGCGTGACCTCCGCGAGTGCGGGGCGATCGACGCCGACGAGGACGTCATCGTCCCGCTGACCGGGAGCGGGCTGAAGAACTGACCGGGCAAGCCGTCGAACCGACGGCGGCCCCCCGGGCACCGATATCCCTTTTCCGGACCGGGCCGTGTACCCGTTCATGGAGGTCCTCGTCTACGGTGCGGGCGCGCTGGGAAGCCTCGTCGGGGGGTTGCTGGCGCGCGCCCACGACGTCACCCTCGTCGGGCGCGACCCGCACATGCGGCGGGTGCGGGACGACGGGCTCCGGATCGACGGCGCGGTTGAGGCGCACGTTCGACCGCGGGCGCTCACCGACGGGTCACACCGATCGGCCGACCTCGCGCTCGTCACGACGAAGGCGTACGACATCGCCTCGGCGGCCCGAGCGCTCGCGACCGGCGAGTACGATGTCGTCTGCTCGCTCCAGAACGGACTCACCGAGGAGCGGCTCGTCGCGGCGCTGGAACCACCGGTGCTCGCCGGGACGACGAGCCACGGTGCGCGGCTCATCGACCCCGGCCACGTCCGGTGTACGGGGGTCGGCGAGATCGCCGTCGGCGCGCTCACCGGGGGCATGGACCCGCTCGCGGCCCGGATCAATCGGGTGTTCGCGGACGCCGGCGTCGCCGCAACCGCCGCCGCCGACATGCCTCGACGCCGGTACGAGAAGCTCGCAGTCAACGCGGGGATCAACGGTCCGTCGGCGCTCGCGCGGGTCACGAACGGGGAGACGGTCGGGGGGCCCGCCGGCGGCGTCGCCCGGGAAGCGGCCCGCGAGGTCGCGCGGATCGCCCGCGCCGAGGGGATCGACTTGGCCGATGCGGACGCAGTCGACGCCGTCGAGCGCGTCGCCGACGAGACGGCGGCGAACCGCTCGTCGATGGCCGAGGACGTCGCGGCCGGGCGACGGACCGAGGTCGACGCGATTTACGGGGCCGTCACCGAACGTGCCGACGTGCGAGGGACGTCAGTGCCGACCGCCCGAACCCTCGCGGCGGTGATCCGGGCGTGGGAGACCGGGCAGGGGCTCCGGAACGAGTGAGCGGCGGCCGAAGACGGCCGGACGGTGACGTGGAATGGTGGACCGGCCGGCCTCAGCACCACTCCTCGAGGACCGTCGCGTCGGTCTCGTCGACGGAGACCCACGCGTCCTCGCGGGAGACGTCGGCGATCACGAGCGCCGGTCGGGACGACGAGGAGTCGATGGAGGCCATTACGTCGTTGGAGGGCGCGGCCGGCCCCGGTCCCGTCGGACCGGGGTCCGTCGTCTCCGGTCGTGTCGGGAGCCCCGTCCGCCGGCGGTCGGGGTCCGGGTCGTCCCACGGGGTGGAACTCCGTGACATGTTTGTGATCAATTCACACTAGGTTAAAACGGTTGCGAACCGATGCCGAGTACCGGGTGTGGGATCGCGGGACGACGGCCGATCGGCGTCGGAACCGGTGACCGGGGGTACGGAGGTCGGTCCCCTTCGGGGGATACAAGAGGAGCGACGCTGAAAGGCGGGCATGAACGTATCCGACGCCATGACGCCGCGGTCGGATCTCGTCGTCGTCGAGATTCCGGGGAGCCGAAACGATGTGCTGGGGTACCTCCAGGAGTACGGCTTCTCGTCGGTCCCGGTCGTGAAGGACGTCGACGGCGAGGAGGTGTACCGCGGGCTCGTCTCGCGGGACGACCTCATCGACCAGCCCGACGAGGACCAGCTCGCGCTGTTGATGCGGGAGGTGCCGACGACGACGACCGACGCCTCCCTCGAGGGGGCGGCCGCGACGATGCTCGCCGAACGGTCGCGCCGGCTTCCGGTCGTCGACGGCGACGCACTCGTGGGAATCCTCACCGTCACTGACGTCGTGCGCGCCATCGCCCGCGACGAAGCCGACGGCGACCGGCAGGTCGGAGAACTCGCCACGGAGGCGGTCAACGCGACGCACGCGGAAACGCCGCTGCCGGTGGCCGAGCGCGAGATCGGGCTCGCCCGCGTGCCGTACGCCATCGTCCTCGACGACGACGCGGCGATGTCGGGGATCCTCACCGAGGTCGACATCCTCGACGTCGCCCGCGTCGTCGAGGGGGAGGCGAGCACGGGCGACTCGATCGCCGAGCAGGACTCCGAGTGGTCCTGGGAGGGGATCAAGGCGACCGGCGCGCGGTACCTCCCGACCCGGAACGTCGAGATCCCGGCGGGGGCGACCCGTCACTTCATGACCGACGACCCGATCACGGTCAACGGGGCGCGCCTCGCCCGGGAGGTCGCCCAAGAGCTGATCACCAACGATATCGAACAAGTTCCGCTCGTGAACGGCACCGACCTCGCGGGCATCGTCCGGGATATCGACCTGCTGGAGGGGCTCTGATGGCCGGCGGGGCACTCGCCGAACTCGCGAAGCGTCGCGGGTTCTTCTTCGGGGCGAACGGGGCGTACGGCGGCACCGCCGGTTTCTACACGTTCGGGCCACAGGGGGCGGCCCTGAAGCGAAACGTCGAGGAGGCGTGGCGCGACCGATTCACCCGAAAGGAGGGGAACCGCGAGATCGAGGCCCCGACGGTGATGCCGGAAGCCGTCTTCGAGGCGTCGGGCCACCTCGACGGGTTCGACGACATGCTCGTCGAGTGCGGTGAGTGTGGCGAGTCCAGCCGCGCGGACCACCTCGTCGAGGACGCGACCGACTTCGAGGACGCCGAGTCGCTGTCGGGCGGGGCGGTCGAGGACCTGATCCACGAGCACGACGTCGCGTGCCCGTCCTGTGGGGTCGCGCTCGCGGGCCGGGACGTCGAGAATTTTAACCTCATGTTTGCGACCGACATCGGCCCGGGCGACGCCCACCCGGGCTACCTTCGCCCGGAGACGGCCCAGGGGATATTCGTCGAGTTCCCCCGCCTGAAGGAGTACGCCCGGGGGAGTCTCCCGTTCGGGATCACCCAGATCGGGCCGGCGTACCGCAACGAAATCTCGCCGCGTGGGGGCCTGCTCCGGCTTCGGGAGTTCACGCAGGCGGAACTCGAGCAGTTCATCGACCCCGAGACGGACGAACCACCGCTGGACCGGGTTGCCGACGTCGACGTCCGACTGTACCCCGCGGACGAACAGGCGGCCGCGGACGGCGAGTACCGCGATACGACGGTCGGCGAGGCGGTCGCGGACGGGACCATCGGCTCGGCGTGGGTCGGCTACTACCTCGGCGTCGCCCGGGAGTGGTACGAGCGCGTCGGCGTCGACATGGACCGGTTCCGGTTCCGCCAACACCTCGCCGGCGAACGGGCCCACTACGCCGCCGACTGCTGGGACGCCGAAAGCGAAGTCGGCGGCGACTGGATCGAGATCGCGGGGTTCGCGTACCGCGGCGACTACGACCTCTCGAAACACGGCGAGCACGGCGACGACGCGTTCACGGTGTTCAAGCGCTACGACGAGCCGAAGACGGTCGAACGCGCGACCGTCGACCCGGACATGTCAGTGCTCGGCCCCGAGTTCGGCGGCGACGCCGCCGCGGTCGCGGACGCGCTCGAAACGCTCGCCGGCCGCGACCCCGGCGCTTTCGAGGGTGAGACCGTGACCGTCGAAATCGGCGAGGGCGACGACGCCGAGACGCACGAGGTCGACGCCGACGTCGCGAACTTCGCCGTCGAGGAGACCACCGAGAACGGCGAGCACATCACCCCACACGTCGTCGAGCCCTCGTTCGGCGTCGGGCGGACGGTTCAGACGCTGCTCGCGCACGCCTACGAGACCGACGAGGTCGACGGCGAGGAGCGGACCTACCTCGCGTTGGAGCCCGAGGTCGCCCCGCGCGACGCCGCCGTCTTCCCGCTGGTGACGAACGACGACCGGCTCGTCGAGCTCGCAACGCGGGTCGCCGACGACCTCCGGGCGGCCGGCCTCTCGGTCGCGTACGACGACTCGGGGTCGATCGGGCGCCGATACCGCCGGCAGGACGAGGTCGGCACCCCGTTCTGTGTCACGGTCGACCGCGACGGGATCGAGGGCGACGGCCCCGAGACGGTCACCGTTCGTGAGCGCGACTCGGCCGCACAGGTCCGGGTTCCCGTCGGGGAGTTGGCGGCCGAGTTGGCCACGCTTCGCGCGGGCGGCGAGTTCGTCTCGCTCTCGGAGCGATACGACTCCGTCGAGACGGACGTCGAGACGACGACGAACTGACCGTGGCGCTCCCGGCGGCGGCGTGGCGCGAACGCGTGGAGTTCGAGCGGCGGCTCGTCCACGCCGGCGGGACGCTGTATCCCGTCCCGTACTTGCTTGACTGGATCTCGTGGGCGGAGACGGGTGCGCTGCTCGTCGCCGGGCTCGTCGTCGTCGTCGTCCTCGAGCTCCTCCGACTCGTCGTCGGGCTCGACCACGCGGCGTACCGGGGGTTGACCCGGGAGTACGAGTCGGACGACGTCGCCGGGTACGCCCTGTATCAGGCCAGCATGACCGGGATCGTGCTGCTCGCGAACACGTCGGTCGCGAGCCCGACGACCGTGATCCCGGCGATGTGGATGCTCTCCGTCGGCGACCCGATAAGCGGTGCGCTCGCCGACAACGGGCCGAGGGAGGCGAAACGCCCGGCGGTGGTCGGCACGATGTTCGTCATCTGTGTCGCGCTCGCCATCCCCTTCTCGGTCCCGGCGTTCGGAACGCGGCTCGGCCCGGCCGTCGCCGTCGTCGGCGCGGCCGGCGCGGCGGTCGCTGACGGACTCCCGGCGATCGTCGGCGGGGTCGCCGTGGACGATAACCTCACGATTCCGGCGGCGGCGCTTGGCGGGATGATGACGGTCGTGGCGGCTCTCGGGTAGCGGCGGTGGTTCGGTCGATGGTCCCGCGAGAGCGACGGTCCGGTAGCCCGGGGAGAACGGCGATCGGCGGCGGAGGACTCGTCCGGGATCGACCCCTCGCCGACCCCGTCAGCGGAGCCGTCTCATTCGGGGACGGTCCCCGTCGAACCCTCGCCAAACAACGAAACCGCGAGTCGTTCGAAGGGTGTCGAATGGCCCATCAGGGTGGTTCCGAGGATGGCCATGACGAGGACGTATCCGACGGCGAAGGCGTTGATCGTCCCGGCCAGCACCGGGTCGAGCGCCCCGGCCTCGCCGCCGCTCATCGCGAGCGACGCGATGATCAGCGAGAACTCGCCGCGGGTCGTCATCCCGAGCCCGACGCGCGCGGAGCGTCGGGCGTCGAGCCCGAACGCCCGACCGCCGAGGAAGCCGCTGACGAGCTTCGTTGGGGTCGTCACGGCCACCGTGAGGGCGATCAGCGCGATCACCCCGCCGAACAACAGCGGGTCGGTCACGAGCCCGATCCAGAAGAAGAAGACGGCGGCGAACGCGTCGCGTAGTGGTTCGAGTAGCTCCTCGATCCGGTGGGCGTGGTCGGTCGACGAAAACGCCATCCCGACGAAGAACGCCGCGACGGCCTCGCTAACTCCAAGCGCGAGCGCGATCCCCGCGATCGACACGAGGATGCCGACCGTCCGGAGGACGACGGACTCGTGGTTCGTCGTCTCGACGAGCCGTGTGAGGGGACCGGTTCCGAGGGCGACGAGCCCGAGCAGGACGAGGATGAACCCGATCGCGACCCCGACGTCGACCGCGGCCGCACCGACGTTGACCGCGGCCGCACCGACGTCGCCGCCGCCGAGGAGGAGCGCGGAGACGACCGCGAGATACACCGCGATGAAGAAGTCCTCGTAGACGAGCGTCCCGAGCAACGGCTCCGACTCCGCGTTCGCGATCCAGCCGAGATCGATGAGCGACTTCGTGATGACCGCCGACGAGGAGATGTACACGATTCCGGCGACGAGCACCGCCGGAAGCGCCGACCCAAAGACGAGCCAGCCGAGGACGAGCCCGGCGCCGAAGTTGATCCCGAGATCGATCGTTCCCGCGGTCCCGATCGCACCCCGGCGGTCGAGCAGGCGAGCAAGGTTGAACTCCAAGCCGAGGAAGAACAGCAGGAAGACGATCCCGAGCTCAGCGCCGAGCGCGACGAACGCCGACTCGGCGACGAACATCCATCCGACCACCGGGAGGTCGACCCGACCGAGGACGAACTCCCCGAGCAGCATGCCGGTCAGGATGTAAAACGGGATCACCGACTGCCCGATCCGGCGGGCGACCGCGCCGGAGGCGGCGATCGCCGCGAACATGATGCCGATCTCCAAGAGGAGGTCAGCCACGGACGATCACCGACGGAGTTATCCGGTGGATCGAGTCCGGGGAGGAGGTAGGCCTCATCCGGCGAGGAGCTCCTCGAAGGCCTCGCAGTCCTCCCGGGTGCCGACGCCGATCAGGGTGTCGCCCTCCTTCAGGGTGGTGTCGGCCGGCGGGCTATCGATGGTCGTCTCGTCGCGCTGGATCGCGACGACCGTGAGGCCGGTGCGGTTGCCGATGTCCGCGCTCTCGAGCGTCTCCCCGATCAGCCCCGATCCGGGGTGGAGCTCGTACCACTCGAGGAGGATCCCGCCCGGTAGGGTCGTCTCCTGGGTCGCGGGTTCGGTCGGCTGGAAGTGGGCTCCCTCGATGATCGACCCGATCGTCCGGGCCAACTCGTCTGGGAACTCGAACACCCTCTCGCTGTCGGCGTTCGGCTCCGGCCGATAGAACAGCTCCCGTTTGCCCGTGTTGTGGATGACGACGACCATCTCGCCGTCCGCGAGTTCGATCTCGAACTTCTTCCCGACTCCCGGGAGGTCTGACTCCGTGATCGACATGTCACGGAGTACGACCGCGCGTGGTTATAGAAGTATACCACCGGCGGCGGTAGTGGTGGTGGAGCCCCGTCGACGGAGCGGTCGGATCCCCATCGGCGACCGCCCTCGAAGACCGTCGAGTCGACGGCGACCGCCGGGCCGCGTCCGACGCGCGTCGGCCGCCGCACCAAACGCTAAGTGGGACGGGGTTGAGTGACGAGGTATGTGGCGCCCCCGGCGGAACCGGGACCGGCGGACGGTCGTCTGTATCGCGTGCGGCGACTCCGTGCTACGCGAGGACGCCCGCGAGTACGACAAGGAGGGAAACCGCTGGGACCGGCGAAACAAGGAGTTCGAGTACCTGTGTAGCGAGTGCGACGACGAACTGTGTCACCAGCCCCGCGACGGACTCGAGTCGCTCGTCCTCTCCATCGAGTCCGACGGCCTCTCACGGGAGGCGTTCCTCGACCGGTACGCCGACGCGGTCGCCGACTCCGCACGACGGCCGGAGGACGGGTGATCGGCGCGGAGCGGTTCGTTTTGCGGGAGTCCGCGACGTCGAGCCGCAAGCCGCCCCCGACAGGCCTTTCTAACGGACCCGCGTTGGTGGGAGTATGTCCGACGACGAGCCGAAGCAGGGGTCCGCCGAGGATCAGGGCCCCGTGCGGATCACCGAGGAGTTGGCCGAGCGCCTGGCCGAGAAGCGGGAGGAGCTGTTCGAGGAGTTCGAGATCCGCGACGAGTTCCCTCCGGCGGTCCTCCGCGAGGCGGAGACCCGGACCGACGGCGTCGACGACGAGATCGAGGCGGAGATCGACGACCGGCGCGACCTGCGGGACCTGACGACGTGGACGACCGACCCGATCGACGCCCAGGACTTCGACGACGCCATCTCGATCGAGCGCGAGGCGGACGGCTACCGGCTCTGGGTCCACATCGCCGACGTCACCCACTACGTTACGCCGGACACGTCCATGTGGGAGGAGGCCCTCGAGCGCGCCAACACCGTCTACCTGCCCGACTACACGATCCACATGCTCCCGCCGGTGCTCGCGGAGACCGTCTGCTCGCTCGTCCCCGAGGAGGATCGGCTCGCCCACACCGTCGAGATGGAGATCGACGACGAGACGCTCTCCTTCGAGACCGTGGATATCTACAAGTCCGTAATCAACTCCGACGAACGGCTCACCTACAGCGAGTGTGAGGAGCGACTTGAGGACCCCTCGTTACCCCTCGGCGAGGAGAACACGCTCGCGTTCGAACTCGCCGACCGGCTGCACGAACAGCGCAAGGCGGACGGTTCGCTCGTGTTGAACCCCCGCCGCGACCGCGCGCACACCATCATCGAGGAGTCGATGCTGAAGGCGAACAAGGCGGTGACACACACGCTGATGTGGGACCGCGGCGTCGAGGCGATGTACCGCGTCCATCCCCAGCCGACTCCCGACCAGTGGAGCAAGGCGCTCCAGGAGATCCAGGAGCTCAATGGCGTCTCAATCCCCGGCGACGCGTGGGGCGACGACCCGCGCAAGGCGGTCAACGCCGCCCTTGAGGAGTCGCCCGAGCGCCAGCTCAACAAGATCCAGCGCGCCGTGTTGAAGGTGATGCCGCGGGCGAAGTACATGAACGACCCGTTCGGCGGCCACCACGCGCTCAACTTCGACATCTACGGCCACTTCACCTCGCCGATCCGGCGGCTCTCGGACCTCATCAACCACTGGATCGTCCACGAGAACGACGTACCCGAGACCCTCATCGAACTGTGTGACCACGCCAGCGACAAACAGCAGGACGGCGAGACCGCCGAGCGGCTGTACAAGCAGTTCCTCCAAGAGCAGGGGCTCGACCCACATGCCGTCAACAACCGCGGGGTAACCGTCGTCGCGGACCCCGAGGAAGCGAAACACACCGTCTAGCGGCTGGTCAGTTTCGACGGCGGTCCCAACACCCGGGAGTATAGGCCCGTGGAGCCCCTACATCGGAGTATGTCCCAACATGACGGCGACGAAAGTCACGATGACGGTCCGCGACGATCCGCTCTCCAGCCGACCGGCGACGCTGAGCGTGACGCGGAGCGCGCGGCGACGATCGGCGGGTTCGCCGGCGCGGTGATTGGCGCGCGTGGCGGCCCGATCGGCGCGGGGATCGGCGCGTTCATCGGTGGGTCGGCGGGATACGCCGCCGGCTACGTTGCGAGCGAACTGGACGACGGGGCCGACGGCGACACGCACGGAACGACGCTCGACGAATACGCGCCCGGCGACGGCGGGGCGGGCGACGACGACGGAGCGGACGGTGACGACGGAGCGCCCGGCGACGGCGGGGCGGGCGACGAAGGGACCACGGACGGACCGGACGGCGGGGACGACGGTCCGGTGACGATCGAGGTCGACTCGCCGGAGGGGGCCGAGGATCACGACACCGGCGACGAGACCGCGGACAGCGACACCGGCGACGAGGAGTGACCGAAGCGCGAACGGTGATCGACCGATCGGACATCGCCACTCGGACTCGAGTTCGTCCGACCGGCGGGCCCGAGAAACAGCCTAGTACGCCCGCGTAACCGACGTTACAGGCGCGGTCCGCGGGGACGGGAGCCGCCCGAAACACGTGTTCGAGGATTCCACTCGTCTACCGACGTTCTTCGGTCGTTTCCGTACGAGAAATCGACCCTCAGTGGGGCGATTTCGTCGGCCGAACGTGGCTAGACGAGCCCTCGAACCTCGTCCGCGAACTCCGTCGGCGAGTACACGTTCCGGACGACCACTTCCAACGTCCGGCCGCCGCCGGACGCGACTCGGACGTTCCCGAGACCGGCGATCGTCTCCCAGACGGAGCGTCGTTCCTCCACCCCACGAACCTTCTCGAAGGGCAACTCCTCTCGCACCAGCGAGATGAACCGGTACTCCTTGATCAGACGTTGGTTCGTGACGTAGTACGTCGTGAGCGTATTGGTCCAATACGCGTACAACCCGGTGGAGAACAGATAGAGTCCGCCCACCAGCGTCACGAGCGGGTAAACGTAGGGCAGGAACGTGAAGAATAGCAGATACCCGGCGACGGACAGCACTACGAATCCGACTGCGGCTTTGACCGCGGCCGCCCGCTGTGCGGGATTCCGTGTCTCGACTATCTCCTCGCCGTCACGCATCGTCGGCGGTTCGGGAGCCGCCACGAACTGGATGTACAGTCCGAGGAGGATGACGAACCCGCCGAAGCCAATGAACGGTAGCCCCGCCTCACTCGGAACATTCGGGCTTCGAACGACGGCGTAGAGGCCGCCAGCGACGAACGGAAGCCCGAGGACAGCACTCCAAGCGGCTGGGAGTCCACGTGCCATCGTTATCGCCCCTGGAACATCTGATAGGTGATTCCAGCCACCGACAACAGGAATCCCAGCGTGGTCAGATTGAACGGGTTTGAGAGCGCGTCCGGTTCGTCACCGTCGTTCGAGAACAGGCCGCGCTGGCGCATTGCGGCCTCGTCTCCGCCAGCGACGGGCTCGCCTCCACCGGACCAGGACTCGTCGTCATCCGTCTCGGTCCGAGTCGTCGTATCCCCGTCGCCATCGCTTTCGACCGACTCCCCGTCACCCAGAACGTAGTACCCGGCCGCGGTGCCGGCGATCACGAGACCGTTGCTGACGGTCAGCGACCGGACCGACGCGTCCGCTTCGAACGCCCACAACCGTTCGCCGCCGCCGTACTCGAAGGCCTGGATCGACCCCTCGTCCGTTCCGACGTAAACCACACCGTCGACGGCAACCGGATTCGTGCTGATCGGCGCGCCGACGAGACTCCGACCGACCAGTTCACCCGAGCGTGCGTCTATTGCGTAGAGATACCCGTCCTGGCCACCGGCGAAAATATTCCCGCTGGCCGCCACAGGGGACCTCGGGAGACTGGCGTCATTTTTGAACTCCCAGGTACTTTCGCCGGTTTCTACGTCGTAAACCAGGATGTCGCCGTCCGTACCGGTCCAGTACACCAGTCCGTTTTGAACGAGCGGTGCGCCCGCCCCGGCGCCGTTGCGGGACGTCTCCCACAGCACGGATCCGTCCGTGATATCCAGTGCATACAGTTGGCCCTCGGCGTCCATCGATGTCGGGTCTTCGAGGCTGAACCCCTCCGGCGACGTCGTAACGGTGGACACGAAGACCTGGTCTTCAGTCACCGCGGGCCGCACTCCGACACCCTCCACCGGCGTTTCCCAGTTGATGTCCGCGGACCCGGTCTCGCCGCCGACAACGCGCCCCTCGGAAACGGGCGCGACCCACTGGTTGCCTCCGTCGTATCCGAGGCCGTAACCCTGGCCCAAGGGGATTTTAGCGACCGTGGAGCCATCGCTCATCGAAATAACATACGCGGTTCCGCCCAGTCCTCGGGCGATGACGTTATTCTCCGGTGGATCGTATTTCTCGGCTGGAACGTTTTGACGGCTCTACCCGTTCGATGCTACGTGGTTGCGGGTGCGAAGCATACGGCCAAAGCCCCAGCCACGACGGCTCACGGCTGCGCCGTTCGCCAATCGAGGGCTTCCTTCGGTCGCCCTCGCACGACTCGCGCGGTTCGCTGCGGTCCTCAGTCGCTCGCGTTGCTCACTCCCTGCGGTCCTTGCGTCACCGTGTTTCGCCCTCGGGGCTGCCCCTTTGGGTCCCACCCCGTACAACCCCGCCCTCACGCCTCCCCAGCCTCGGCCTCGGCGACCCGCCGGACTCGCCGGCGGGTCACCTCGGCCACCCTCGCGCTCCGTCTCGCGCCCTGACGGGCGCTCGCGGGAGCGCGCCATCGCGCCGCGATCATGAGGACGCGGCTCGAATCCAGCCGATTTTATATCGATCCCGGCCCAGTCGGTTGCTATGGACATCGGCGTGACCATCGGCGTCGACATCGACCGACTGGCGGCGTCGCCGGCGGTGTTCGACTTCGTCGAACTCGGCGTCGGCGCGGGGAGTCTCCCGCCGGAGTCGATCGATCCGGAGCGGCTCGACCGGGCGCTCGCCGGCCGCGACCTGCTCGTCCACCTGCCGTACAGCCAGCCCCTCACGACCTACGCCCCCGAGGTCAACGACGCCATCGTCGCCTACCAGCGGCGGCTCCTCGAGGCGGTCGGTTCGCTGGGCGCGGAGAAGGCCGTGCTCCACGCCACCTCCGCCGACCGCGACGACGTCGCGTTCCGGGACGTCGCCGCCGAACAGCTTCGCCGCGTCGCGGACGCCGGGCGGGAGGCGGGCGTCGAGGTCGTCGTCGAGAACGTGGGCCACCAGCATCGTGGCCTCCAGCTCTCCGTGCTCGGGGACGTCGCCCGCGAGACCGACACGCCGGTCTGTTTCGACGTCGGCCACGCGTACATGGAGGGTAACAACGCGGCGATCCGACGGTTCCTGCGGCACCACGGGGACCGGGTTTCACACCTTCACTGCCACGACGTTCGCCGCCGCGGCGACACCCACCTGCCGGTCGGCGCCGGCGAGGTCGACTACGACCTCGTGAGCGCCGAGCTGGACGGGTTCGGCGGCACGGTCGCGCTGGAGGTGTTCACCGACGACGACGGGCTTCTTCGTGACTCCGCCGAACGCGTCGCCGACTATCTGGGCGGGGAGTGGTGAGGGCTCCCTCCCTCGATCCGGATCGCTTCCTCGGGTAGTCCAGTCCGCCTCAGTCCCCGTCGGATCCGGTATTCCCATGGGATTCGTTATTTCCACCGGGGTCGTCGTTTTCGTCGGGGTCGACATTTCCGTCGGGGTCGACATTTCCGTCGGGGTCGTCGTTTCCGCCGGGGTCCGCGTCGGCGTCCGACTCGTCGGTCCCGTCCCGCTCCCCGATTCCATCGATCTGGCGTTTGATCGAATCCAGTTCGGCCTCCACGTCGACCTCGGGCGCGTCGTCGGTCGCGGAGTCACCGGCCGTGGGATCGTCGACGTCCCGTGCTCCCTCCTCGTCGTCCCGACCCCCGTCGTCGCCACCGTCAGGACCGGTCACGTCGATGTGGACTGCTCCGCGGTTTCGGTCGTCCGTCTCGTCCCCTCGTTCTTCCCGGGCTCCGTCGCGGCCCCGGTCCCCGCCGCGGTCCCGATCCCGGTCACGACTCCGGCCGGCGTCGGCGACCGGTTCGTCCGGACCGCTCGCGGTGCCGGCCTCCCGACGCCCCTCCTCGATCCGCGCTTCGATCTCGGCGGTGAGGTCGCGGGCGTCCTCGATTATCGAGCGCGAGGCCGCCTCCTCGGGGAGGTCCGCCTCCGAAAGGGCGGTCCGGAGCTCGGCCAGCGAGCGTGTGAGCCCCGCGGTCGCCCCATTCCGGACGTCGCGGAGTCGGTCCGCGGTCGCGTCCGCGTCCCCGTCGAGGTCGCGTCCGGGGTCAAGCAGTCGGAGCGTCCCTCGCAACAGCTCCAGCGACGTGATCGTCGTCTCGAGGAGGGCGATCACCGTCGGGATGGTGTACTGCTCGGTGAAACGGACGAGCTCGGAGAGCCGCGGCGGACGGGGGATACCGGTGGATCCACGGCGATCTCGCTCGCTCGCTCGCAGGTCCACCCGGAGCTCGGAGAGGACGTCCTCAAGCTCGTCGAGCCGCTCCTCGAGGTCGTCGTCGCGCGGACGGTCGCGGGAACTCATACGCGCCCGTATGCGGTCGGGAGGGAAAAACCCGTCCGGGGCGCGGGGACGCCCGGCCTCGACGTTCGAGCGTCGGAATCTTCGGCGTGATTCGGCCGCGTCGCTCGACCGCGGCCGCCGGACCCCCCACGTGTTTTAGGCCGACCGAAACCTATAACGGCATCCGTCCCCGACCGGCTGTCAATGAGTACTGGAGACCGCGTCGGGGTCGGAACCGACGCTTCGGCCGGTGATCCGACCGACGAGTCGACTGCGGACCGTCCCGTCGTGGCCGCGAACCGGACCTCACCCGAGCGAACCGTCTTTACTGAACAGGGGAACACGGACGCCTGGATATCAACGGATCTGACCGTCGAACTCGACCGATAACGGGACCGTTCCGCTCGGATCGGTTGGCCGATTCACTTGGATCCGACCCGATACCCGCTCCCCCGCACGATGACCGCTTCCCTCCGTGATATGTTCGTTGAGGCGACGTCGGACTTCGACGGGGGTACTGCCCGCCGTGAATAGCCGTCGCTCGGTGGTCGACGTCGTTCGAAAAACCTTGGATCGTGTCCGCGTCGGACGGAACGTCGCCGTTATTCGAGCGTCCCCTCGGTGACGAGGGTGTCGTCCTCGAGGAAGTGCTCGATGTGGTGGCCGTGTTCCTCGACGTCCTCCAGCACGTCCTTAAGCAGCTCCTCGGTGTTGTAGTCGCCGAGGTTTTTGGCGAGCTGGATGTGCTCGCGCAGCGCCTCCGTGATGTCGCCGAACATCTCGAGGTCGTTCTCGAGGGACGTTCGGATGTCGTAGGCGTCGGCGTCCTCGGGGCTCACCGGGGCGTGCTCCTCGTAGTTGGCGCCGCCGGAGAGCGGGACGCCGCCGAGTGCCTGCGCGCGCTCGGCGAGCACGTCGGCGCCCTCCTCGAGGTCGGCCGTGACCTCGCCGAGGTACTCGTGGATTTCGAGGAACTCCGCACCCTCGACGAGCCAGTGGTGCTTTTTCACCTGGTGGTACAGGACGTACGTCGCCGCGAGGTCGGTGTTGAGTGCGTCGACCAACTGTTCGGCTTTCTTTTCCGGGATGCGAAGCGCTTCGCTCTCGTGGACGTCGCCGTATCGCTGGCGCGCCTGCTTCTGGGTGCTCATTACAATCAGTAGTACGCCTGCCACCCACTTAAAAGTTCCCACTCCCAAAACCAAATTTTTCGAAAAGAGAAAATATCTTTCAGTACTACCGTGTCAGTCCGTCGTGTCTCTTGCTTGCTCGCCGTTCGACGTTGACGCTCCCGAGTTCGACGATCCACCGCCCCGTGGAGAGAACACTTTCGGTCCCGTGAAGGGAAACGTCTTAATGGACTACGTGCGCAGGTCCGGTATATGAGCAACGGCGACGACGATCCGGCCGACGCCCTCGACGACCCCGACGACCCGGATGATCCGGACGATTCCGCCGACCTCGACGCGGCCGAAGCCACGGACGAATCGGCGGGCACGGATGACCCCGAGGCGACCGCCCCGACCCTCCCTGACGAGGCGACCGAGGAGTCGCTGACCGAGCACCTCGACGAGATCGAGGTGGCGCTCGACGACGCCGGAACCGAGGCCGACCTCGACGACGTCGACGCCCTGCTCGACGATGCCGAGAGCGCCCTCGCCGACGCGGACCTTCCGGAACCGAACGAGGACGATGAGGACGCCGCCGACCCGCGCGGAGAGCTTGAGGAACGGATCGAGGAGCTCCGCGGGGGCGTCGGCGACGCGCGCGGCCCCTACGCCGCCGACGTCGTCGACACGATCGGCACGGCGGCCACGGCGGTGGCGGACACCGAATGGACCGCCGAGGGGGTCGAGGCGGTCGTCGACGCGGTCGGGGTGTTCGTCGACGACGTGACGGTGGCGTTCGAGGCGGACGTGACCGTCGACGGGGACGAGCCCGATGCCCTCGTCGACGCGCTGGAGTCACTCGCCGACGCGGTCGGCGACGCCGGCTTCGACGCCGATGACGACGCGGACACGATCGCCGAGCTGCTCGCCGCGAGCGACGCGCTCGACGGGGCGCTCGACGACGCCGAGGAGTGGGACGACCTGGAGACCCACGAACAGCTCCGGGCGGAGGGGTACTACGACGTGCTCGGCCACTACAAGGACTTCCCCGTCGAGTGGGCCGCACTGAAGGAACACGAGTCCCGCGGCAACGTCGACATGATCCTGCTCGCGCTCGACTCGCTCACCTCGGACTTCATGGAGCGACACTGCCTCGAGGCGCTCGAACGCATGGGCAAACGCGGAAAGACGGACGCGTCGGTGGAGGAACTGCTCGGCCGCGCGGGCAAACGGGATCAGTTCGCGATCCGGATTCTCGGAAAGATGACCGCCGAGGACGCCGTCGAGACGCTCGTCGAGTACGTCGACGAGGACTCGAACCCGCAGCTCCAGAAGGCGACGTTCAAGTCGCTCGGCGAGATCGGCGCGGGCGCGGCGGTCGGCCCGCTCGCGGCGAAGCTGACGATGGAGAACGACGAAGTGCGGCCGTACGCCGCGCGTGCGCTCGGACTCATCGGGGACACCCGCGCGATCGACCCGCTCGCCGACGCGCTCGCGGACGACGACTCCAACGACGTCCGGGCGGCGGCCGGCTGGGCGCTCCGACGGATCGGGACGCGGGACGCGCTCGAAGCCGTCGCCGCGTACGCCGACGAACGCTCGTACCTCGTCCAGACGGAGGCGGAGAAGGCGCAGTCGGCGCTCGACGCCGCGGCGACGCCGGCGTAGCCCGCCCTTTGGGTGCTCCCGTCGTGGACACGAAGACGGATCGCCGATACGAGCGACGAACTCGCGGCTCACCGAGCGATGCCGGTGGCTCACCGAGCGATGCCGGTAAAAACCGGGTCGCGCCAGGCGGGCCTCCCGTCGAGACGGACCGGGCTCGATAGTTGTGTGGGGCCTCCACGCGGGCGACGGTCGCCCGGGGAGGGGATCAGCGACGAACGGCGTTCGTTGCGTGGGGGTCTAGTTGCGGACGACGTTCGTCGCGCGCGGGCCCTTGGGCGACGATTCGACGTCGAACTCGAGCTCCTGTCCCTCTTCGAGGTCCGGGCCGCCGACGTCCTCCATGTGGAAGAACACGTCCTCGTCGTCGTCCTCGTCATCGATCGAAATGAAACCGTAGCCGCCAGTATCGTTGAAGAAATCAACCTTTCCGTGTGCCATTGCGTACATACGTACAGCCCGTTACGGAATAACCCTTCCGAGGGTCGTGGTACCACGGAGGGATCCGGGCCGGGTGGGACTCCCGATCCGCCCCGTTCGTCCGACGACTTATCCCGGATACCGCGCCACTCGTCGTATGATCCCTCCGGCCGCCCGGTCCGCGCTCGTCGTGGCCGTCGTTTCGGTCTCGGTCCTCACGGCGGGGCTCGCGCCTGCTACGGCCGCCGTGGCGGGGATCGGGATGGCCGACGGAAAGACGATCGAACCGGGACCGGCTACCACCGGCATCGACGACGCTCCCGGCGCGAACGGCGTATCGGACGCGAACGATCCATTGGACGCGAACGCCTCGTCCGCGCCCGGACCGCGAATCGTCGAACTGTACCCCAACCCGGTCGCCGAGGGGAACCGCGGGGAGTACCTCGTCGTCCGGATTCCGGGCCCGGGGAACTGGTCGCTCTCGGACGGCCACCACGACGCGTCGCTTCCGGCGGGCACGAACGGGACGGTTGCCTTCTCCGCGGAGCCGGAGCTTGCCCGCTCCCATCTCGATGGGGTCGGCGTCCGCGTCCGCTCGCTCGACGCGCATTTCCCGCTGTCAGCGTCCGGCGATCGGATCGAACTCCGCGACGGCGATGAGGCGGTCGACGTCGTCGACTACGGTCGCGTGCGCGAGGGATACCGCTGGCGGGTGGAGTGGGGCGAGTGGCGGCCGCGGGGGTACGAGCCGCGTGCGCCGGAGCGCACGGCCGATGCGATGGTGACGCCGTTCGTCCTTCCGGACAGCCCGGAGACCCCCGTCGGGCCGCTCGAAACGACCGAGGATCGGCTGTTCGTCGCCGGCTACACGATCGAGTCCGAACGCGTCGCCGACCGGCTCGTCGCCGCCGCCGAGCGGGGGGTAACCGTCCGGGTCCTCATCGAGGGGTCGCCGGTCGGTGGATTCCCGAGGCGTGGCGCGCACGTCGCCGACCGGCTCGTCGCGGCGGGCGTCGAGGTCCGCGTCCTCGCCGGCGAGCCGGGGCGGTTCCGGTTCCACCACGCGAAGTATGCGGTCGCCGACGACCGGGCGGTCGTCCTGACGGAGAACTGGAAGGCGGCGGGAACCGGCGGCCGTTCCAGCCGCGGTTGGGGAGTGGTCGCGGCCGATCCCGCCGTCGCGGCCGACATCGCGGCGCTGTTCGCGAACGATGCGACCGGCCACGACACGCTGTCTTGGCGAGCGTTCCGCGCCGACGCGACGGTCCACGGATCGGGCGCTGCCGGAACGAACGACGCCGAGCGTCGGCCGTACCCGTCGCGGTTCGACCCGTTAGTCGAGACCCCCGCCGACGTGGAACTGCTCACCGCCCCCGGCAACGCCGCGAACCGACTCGTTGAGCGGATCGACGCGGCCGACGACCGCGTGCTCGCCATCGTTCCCCGAACCGGCGGTCCGGCGGGCCGGATCGTTCGCGCCCTCCGTCGTGCGGCCGACCGCGGCGTCGACACGCACCTGCTGGTGTCGAACGCGTGGTACGACCGCGAGGAGAATCGGCTGCTCGTCGAGTCGCTCGCCGACGAGCCGATCGACGTTGCCGTCGCGGAGCCGCGCGGACGATACGGGAAGGTCCACGCGAAGGGGCTCGTGATCGACGACACCGCGGTGGTCGGGAGTCTCAACTGGAACGAGGGGGCGGCGACGGAGAACCGCGAAGTGCTCCTCGCCGTCGAGAGCGGCGACGTCGCCGACTTCTACGCCCGAACGTACGCCGCCGACTGGCGCGGCGGCGGCGTCCACCTTCCGGTCGGTCTCCTCGCCGGACTGCTCGCCACGCTCGCCGGTGCGGGCGTCGTCGCACGCCGCGAGGTCGCGTTCGTCCGGTAAGCGGGGCTCAGTCGTCGATGACGGTCGCGGCCGAGAGCGTCTCGTCTATCTCTGCGGCGGCCATCTTCTCGATGAGCGCATCGACGACGGCCTCGCGACGGCCCTTCACGAACTTGATCGACCCGACGACCAGGTGGCCGCCGCCCGAGACCCCCGCCTCGGGAAGCTCCTCGTTCAATTCCGTCACCATCGTCGGGATGTCGAGCCGGACGCCATCGGACCGAAGCACGGCGAAGTCCGGACCGTATCCGATCGTGATGACCGGGTCACCGCCGGTCTCCGCGACTCTCGTGTCGTGGAGTTCGCCGGTCGTCTTCCCCGGCGCGGGGTAGGTGAATCGGTGGGCGTACTCGTCGACGTCGATCCGGTAGAGGTGGGCGCCGGAGGCGAGCCGTTCGTGGTCGACGTGGTCCTCGACGGCGTCGAGCTGGCGGTCGACGTCGCGCTCGGCCCGTTCCGAGAGGAACGCCACCAGCTCCGCGTGGCGCTCGGGGTCCTCACAGCCGACGTTGAGGACGTCGTTCACGAGGGTTTTTCCCTCCGAGTAGCGCAGCCAATGGGCGGCGTAATCGAGCGCCTCCCCGACGTCGAGGAGGTCGTCCTTTCCGTACCCCGCGTCGGCAGCCAGTTCGAGGTACTCGTCCATCGCCTCGGCATTCGAGCGGTCCGAGAGTCCCGCGACCGCGGGTACGTGTTCCAGCTCCCCGGAGATCGAGGGGTCGATCAGCCGCGCGAGCTCGACACACATCATTCCGGTCGTGATCCGGTAGTCCTCGTCGTGGAGGTACGGGTTAACGTGGGCGTCGAGCAGCGGCGCGACGGCCTCCGGATCCGGATGGTGATGGTCGACGGCCGCGATGGGGATGTCGTAGTGTGTGAGGTTCTCGTAGGCGGGAACGTCCTCCGCGGTCGACCCGTTGTCCAGCATGAGCAGGAGCGGGAGCTTTCGGCCGTGACGCGACCGGCCCTCCAGCGCGAAGTTGAGGTCGCGGGTGACGTCCTCCATCTCGTAGTACGGGGCCTTGCTCGGCAGCCGCTTAAACAGGTGCTGGGACGCGTCCGAGTCCTCGTGGACCTCGCGGACGAGCCGCTCCAGCGCCAACTGGACGGGGATCGCCGCACACATCCCGTCGCCGTCGGCGTGGTGTCTGACGCGAATCGGGCGCCCGGCCAGCACCGTCCGTCGAAGCAGCCGGGCCAACTCGCGGAGGTCGTCGTGGACCGACTCGAACGCCTCCCACTCGATCAGGGGATCGACGTCGGCCGGTTCGGCCCGTTCGTCGAGCGCCGTCTCGTACCGGTCGCGAGCCGCCGCGGCACGGTCGCCGGCGAGTCGCTTCAGGGATTCGACCTCGAGCTGGAGTCCGCTATTGCGCGTCTCGACCGTGCCGGCCACGTGGGCCATGTCGCCGATCTCGACGTCGGGATACGCGCGAACGCCGGCCTCCTCGAACGCCGCGCAGGCGACGACACCCGACGCGTCCGCGACCCCGAATATCGTCGGGCCGCCGGTCTGTTTCGCCTGGACGACCTCGCCCTCGACGGTGACCTCGTCGCCGGGTGCGAGCCCGCGAACGCGGGAAACGGTCGGCTCGTGTTCCACGGTTTCGGTCGCGTACCCGCTCGGCGACACGTCCTCGAAGGCGACGTCGCCGTTCTCCCTGACCTCGGTCAGGCGGACGATCAGCCGGTCCCCGACCGCGTACTCGCCGTTGAGGGCCGACTCGTGGATCAGTCCGGAAACGGCATCGGAGACGTCGACGAACACGCCGTACTCGACGACGCCGTTGACCTCGGCATGATACAGGGCGCCGGTTTCGACGTCCTCGAGCGTACAGTCGGGCGCCAGATCGTACGCGATCGCCCCGTGATCGTTGAGCGTCTCGTCGCCGACCGTCCCGTCAGTGCCCGTCCCGTCGTCGGTCCCCTCCGCCCCGCCGGCGTCGGGTTCGGGACCCGAATCGTCCCGCATGCCGGAATCCCCGGCAGTGTTCTCGCTCATACCAATTTGTTCGGTATCGGCCGGTGTTAAGCCTGTTCTATCGTGTCCGCCCGTCCGGAACCCATATGAGGCGACGCCGACTTTCTTCGAGTATGCGACTGTTCCGGTCGGACGAACTTCTCGGGATCGCCCGGGAGACGATGGAGTTCGTTCTCGAAGCCAGCGAGGAAACCCATCCGAACGAGTACATGGGATTCCTGCGGGCCGACGACGCCGCGAAGCTCGACATCGACCGGGACGGACAGGTGATAACTGACGTCCTCGTCATCCCCGGTACGGAGTCGAGCCCCGTCAGCGCGACGGTCCGGTCACACATGAAGCCGAACGACATGCGCGCGGTCGGGTCCGTCCACTCGCATCCGAACGGCGCGCTTCGGCCGAGTTCGGCCGACCTCGCGACGTTCGGCCAGGGACGGGTCCACATCATTGTGGGTGCGCCGTACGGGTGGGGCGACTGGCGGGCGTTCGACAATGAGGGGAATCGGACGACCCTCGACGTCCTCGACGTGCCGGTGCCCGAGGAGCATTTCTTCGACTTCACCCAGGCGGACATCGACCGCGAACTCGCCGAGGATGGGCATGACCGGGGAGTCGTCGAGAAGACGGACGAACGCTTCGTCGAGGACGCCAACGACCGTCCCGCCGAGCGCGGCGAGTACGCCTCCGAGGACGGGGATGACTCCGGCGGGTGGCTCCCCTCGTGGCTGCGATGACGCGGGTCGTCGCACAGGGGACGTTCGACCTCCTCCATCCCGGTCACGTTCACTACCTCGAGGACGCCGCGAGCTACGGTGACGAACTCCACGCCATCGTGGCCCGGCGCGCGAACGTCACCCACAAACCGAAGCCGATCCTTCCCGACCGCCAGCGACGCGACATGGTCGCCGCGCTCGCCGCCGTCGACGACGCCCGGCTGGGTCACGCGGAGGACATCTTCGTCCCGATCGAGGATATCACGCCGGACGTCATCGTGCTCGGCTACGACCAGCACCACGACGCGGCGGCGATAGAGGCCGCGCTCGCCGACCGCGACATCGACTGCCGCGTCGAGCGGGCGACCGGCCGGGAGCCCGGCTACGACGGCGAACTGCTGTCGACCGGCGACATCGTCGATCGGGTTCTCGACCGGCGCGAGTGATCCGGCGTCGGGCGGGCTCGTTCGGCGGTCGGGTTTCGCCGGGGCCGCCCCCGCTTCGGTTTCGGTCACTCCCGATCGTCCCCGCCACGGACGACCGGTCCCGGCCGACCGGCCGAAGCGCGGGACATATATGGGCCGACATCCAAGCCCGGTCGTGACGATACCCGACCGCTTTCCCGCCGTCCTCGGCGCGACGGCGATGGGCGTCTATCTCCTGCTTATCGTCGGGGCGACGACCTCGCTGACTGACGCCGCGGCGGCCTGTGGCGGCTGGCCGGCGTGTGGCGACGGCTACGCGCTCCCGGCGGCGCGCGTCGGCTGGGTCGCGCTCGGCCACCGCGTGCTCGCGGCGGCCGTCGGCGTCGGGGTCGCTGCCGCCGCCGTCCTCGCGTGGCACGAGCGGGCGAGTCGGCGGGTCCGGGCGGCGCTCGTGGCCGCGCTCGTGATCTACCCGGTCCAGATAGGGATCGGCGCGTTCGTCGCCGGCGGCGACGCGGTCGGGTCCCTCCATCTCCTCGTCGGCGTCGCGATATTCGGCGCCGTCCTCGCCGCGCTGGCGTGGTGGCTCGAGGCCGAAACCGGCGACGACGCCCCGGAGGGGTTCGAGCCGGGCACCGACGACCTGCCGCCGGTCGAGGACGTCCCCGAACCCGCGTTACCGACGGCGACGGTCCCGCGTCTTCGCGCGACTGCGGCCGCCTACTACCGGCTGATGAAGCCGCGGCTGATGTGGCTACTCTGTCTCGTCGCCGCCGCCGCGATGGCGCTCGCCGGCGGCTCCGGGTTCACGCCGTACGCGGTCGGGGCGACGCTCGTCGGCGGCGCGCTCGCGATCGGTGCGTCGGGCACGTTCAACCACGTGTTGGAGCGGGACGTCGACCGCCGGATGCAACGGACCAACGACCGGCCGCTGGCGACGGATCTCGTGCCGGTGTCACACGCACTCGCGTTCGGCGCGTCGCTGGCGGCCGTCTCCGTCGGCCTGTTCTGGAGCGTCAACCGGCTGACGGCCGTCCTCGGCGTGACCGCGATCCTGTTCTATAGCGTCGTTTACACGCTCGTGTTGAAACCGAACACGGTCCAGAACACCGTCCTCGGTGGTGCGGCGGGCGCGCTCCCGGCGCTCATCGGCTGGGCGGCGGTCACCGGCGAGGTCGGCGGCGGCGGGCTGCTGCTCGCGGCGATGATCTTCCTCTGGACGCCGGCGCACTTCTACAACCTCGCGCTGGCGTACAAAGACGACTACGAGCGCGGCGGCTTCCCGATGATGCCCGTCGTCCGTGGAGAGACGACGACGCGCCGCCACATCCTCTGGTACCTCGGCGCGACGCTGGTCGCCGCCGTCGCGCTCGCTGCGGCCGCCGAACCGCTCGGCGCACTGTACGCCGTCGTCGGCGTCGCCGTCGGGGGCGTCTTCCTCTGGACGGTCGTCCGGCTCCACTACGAGCAGACGGAGGGGGCTGCGTTCCGCGCGTTCCACGCCTCGAACGCGTACCTCGGCCTGCTGCTGTTCGCGGTCGTCCTCGACGCGCTGGTCGTCTGAGGCGGTCGTCTCTCTCCGGCGCGTGAAGCGGGTCGGTCGCGACCCTCCCTTTTAATCCGGTTCGCGCTCTATCTCGGCGTATGACACGCGTCGAAATCGAGTACTGCGTCCCGTGTGGGCTGTTGAACCGCGCTCAGGACGTCTCCGGGGCGATCCTCGAACAGTTCGGCGAGGCGGTCGACGAGGTGGCACTGGTGACGGGCGACCACGGCGTGTTCGTCGTCCGCGTCGACGACGAGGTCGTGTTCGACAAAAGCGAGGACGAGTACGACGTCGACGCCATCGTCCGTGCGGTGAAACCGCACGTCGGCGCGGCCGCCTGACGGTCGGATCGCCCACAGTCGACGCCGGCGTTCGCCCTTCGCCCGTTGCTTGCGATCCGGGCGCCGCTTCGATCGTGCGTTGCCTCGATCCGGGTGTCGTCGCCGGCTCACAGGTAGTATTCTATATACATGGGATTAACGAACAATACTAAATCCATTCGGGTTGAACATCCACCTACATCATGGCCGAAACCGATATCGATCCCACCGACACGGTCGACGCACGCGGGGCCGCCTGTCCCGGACCGCTGATGGATCTCATCGGTTGGGTTCGTTCGGCGGATCCGGGCGACGTCGTCTTACTCTTGAGCGACAACGACCGGTCGCTCACGGACGTTTCCGAGTGGATCGACGAAACCGACAACGACCTGCTCGCCGTCGACGAGAGCGGGGACGGGTACGGCTTCTACGTGGAGGTCGCGTAGGATGGCCGAACACGTCGCTATCCTCGGCGGCGGCACCGGCGGAACGGTGCTCGCGAACGACCTCGCCGACCGACTCGACGCGGAGATCGATGCCGGCGACGTCGAGGTGACCCTGATCAACGACGATCCGGACCACGTGTACAAGCCCGTCTGGCTGTACGTCCCGTTCGGCCAGCGCGAACCCCCCGACGGCCGACGACCGCTCCGTGAACTCGTCGACGACCGGATCGACCTCACGATCGACCGCGTGACCGGGATTGACGCGGACGCGAAGGAGCTCGCGCTCCGTGATGGCCCGGGTTCGCTCGCGTACGACCACCTCGTCGTCGCGACCGGCTCGACGCTCGCACCGGCCGAGATCCCGGGACTCGCCGAGGCCGGTCATGACTACTACTCCGAGTCGGGGGCGCTGGCGCTCCGCGACGAGCTGCTTTCGATGACCGAGGGCCATCTCGTTCTCAGCGTTATCGGGACGCCACACATGTGTCCGGCGGCGCCGCTGGAGTTCGTGTTCATGGCGGACGACTGGCTCCGCGAGCGCGGGCTCCGCGACGAGGTCGACGTCACGTACACGTACCCGATCAACCGCGTCCACGGCAACCCCCACATCGGCGAGTGGGCCGAGCCGATCATGGAGGAGCGCGACATCGACACGGAGACGTTCTTCAACGCCGAGTCGGTCGACCCCGACGCGAAGACGATCACCTCGATGGAGGGCACGGAACTCGACTACGACCTCCTGGCCGCGATCCCGCCGCACCGCGGCGTCGACGCGGTCGACGAGGCGGGGCTGGGCGACCGCGGTTGGGTCGACGTCGACAAGCACACGCTGGAGGCCGAGCGGGCCGACGACGTGTACGCGCTCGGCGACGCCGCGACGACCGGCGTCCCGAAGGCCGGCAGCGTCGCTCACTACCAGGCCGGCGTCGTGGCCGAGCGGCTCGCGAGCGAGGTCCGCGGGCGACCCGCGACCGCGACGTACGACGGGAAGACGCTCTGTTTCATCGAGACGGGGATGGACGCCGCCTCGTTCGTCGAGTTCGACTACGAGAACGCGCCGTCGCCGGCGCCGGCCTCGGAGAAGCTCCACTGGTCGAAACTGGCGTACAACGAGTCTTACTGGCTCACCGCACGGGGGTTGCTCTGAGATGACGGACGAGGAGACGCCCGACGACGGGACCGACGAGACGGATACCGAGACCGCCGATTCCGTCGATACCGACGGCGAGACCATCGATACCGCCGACGTCGACCGCGACGAACTCGCGGCCGTGGTCGCCGAGAACCCCGAGGCGGTCGCGGCGTTCGTCGATCGACTCGACGCGGTCAACGAGTTGCTCGACGTCGTCGCGCTCGGCGAGTCCGCACTCACCGACGAGATGGTCGTCGAACTCGCCGGCACGGCCTCGACGCTCGCGGAGTCGGCCGACGGCCTGGCGACCCCGGAGACGGTCGAACTCGCGGCGACCGTCGGGGACAACGGCGACGACCTCCGCGAGGCGATGGAGACCCTGATCGAACTCCAGCGGAGCGGCACCCTGGACGAACTCGCGGAACTGGGACAGGTCGGATCGCTCGCGACCGCGGCGCTCGACGACGGAATGGTCCGGTCGCTCGCGGGCACCGGTGCCGCGCTCGGCGAGGTCGCGGACACGGCCGCGGATGACGAGGTCCGTGAGGGTACGAAGACGCTTCTGGAGGGTCTCGGCGCCGCCCAACGGAACGAGCCGTCGAAGGTGGGTACCGTGGGGCTCGCGCGCGGGCTCCGCGACCCCGAGATCCAGTACGGACTGGGGTACGTGCTCGCGCTGTCGAAAGCGATCGGGCGGTCTCGGTCGCCGGAAAACGAGTCCTAACGGTTCCGTTCTTTTCGCTCGGGTCGAAACGGGTCGGACGGCGTGCCGCCGAGACGGCTCAAACGAGTAGCTGGACGTCGGCGTCGGCCATCTCCTGGAAGGCGGAGGCCGCACCCACGCCGGTCGTCACGCCGTCGTAGAAGTCGTCCTCGTCGTAGCCCAGCAGGTCGATCGTCATCTGACACGCTTGGAGCTCGACGCCGCTGGCGAGGGCGGTCTCGATCAGTTCCTCGACCGAGGCAACGTCGTTGTCGGCGATCCGGTTGCGCATCATCCGTGCGGTCAGTCGGTCCATCCCCGGAAGCGCGGCGACGGCGTTCGGGAGGGGCATGTTGGGGTTGCCGACGGCGCTCAACCCGAGATTCTTCGAGTTCTCCTCGTGGAGTACCTCGAGCCCCCAGAACGTGTGGAAGATGGTCACATCGTAGCCAAACGCGGCGGCCGTGCTCGCGAGAATGAGCGGCGGGTACGCCATATCGAGGGTCCCCTTCGTCGCGACGATCACCATCTCGTCGGCGCTCCCCGCCTCCACTTCGCTCCGCAGGTCGGCGACCTCGGTCTCCAGTGCCTCGACTTGCGCACGCAGGTCGTCGACGTCGTCGGGCGATAACTCGCCGCCCGACGAGGCGGGTGTGTCCGCGCTCATCTCACTCCGCCTTCCGGACGTAGTGTTTGTACACCGCCGTCCCGTCTTCGGTGGTCTCCTCCTGGTCGACGAGCTCCGCCCCCTCGGTCGCCTCGGCCCAGCCGTTGATGTCGCTCATGCTCCCCGAGTCGGTTGAGACGACCTCGAGGACGTCACCGGCCGTGAGGTCGTCGAACGCCCCCTTCGTCTCGATGACCGGCATCGGGCAGTTTCGTCCCTTTACGTCGAGCGTCTCCGTCGCGGTTTCCATGCTCATGATTGGTCCCCGTGTTGGGGTTATACCACAATACCACTTATTGGCTTATAAGCATGTTGATTCTTGGGAAGTCTCCAAACGACTGACCGGCATGACGCCTCAAACACGAAATTCGCCGTGAACGTAATCACCCATCTGGACGCGATGTTCCGGATATTACGGCCGAATTACGGATCCATCCGTCGACGTGTCCCGAGATATTATATTGTATAAATTGTACACTATTTGGGAACGTTTAAGCCGGTCCGTCCGATAGTAGTGAGCAGACATGAACGCGGACGAGATGGACTTTCCGATGCCGGACTCGAGCGTCGACTCGATCGTCCCCGAAACGCTCAAACGCCGGATCGACGCCGGGGAGTCGGTGACGTTGCTCGACGTGCGGATGTCGAGCGAGTACGCAGAGTGGCGCATCGACGGCGAGCACGTCGAGTCGACCAACGTACCCTACTTCCACTTCCTCGACGAGGAAATCCCCGACGACCGCCTGGCGTCGATCCCCGACGACGAGCACGTCACCGTGCTTTGCGCGAAGGGCGGCGCGAGCGAGTACGTCGCGGGCGCGCTCGCCGACCGCGGCTACGACGTCGACCACCTCGAGGACGGAATGAACGGCTGGGCGTCGATCTACGAGGCCCACGAGGTGGCCGATTACGCCGGCCCGGGCACGCTCCTCCAATATCAGCGCCCGTCAAGCGGCTGTCTCGGCTATCTGCTGTACGACGGCGGTGAGGCCGCGGTCGTCGACCCGCTCCGTGCGTTTACCGACCGCTACCTCGTCGACGCCGCGAAACTCGGCGTCGAACTGGCGTACGCGTTCGACACGCACGTTCACGCCGACCACGTCTCGGGGCTTCGCGAGTTGGCCGTCGAGGGCGTCGAGGCGGTCCTCCCGGCCGCCGCGGCCGAGCGGGGTGTCACGTACGCGAACGAGGTGACGCTGGCCGCCGACGGCGACGAGTTCGTCGTGGGTGACGCGACGGTCGAGACGGTGTTCACGCCGGGCCACACCACCGGGATGACCTCCTACCTGCTCGGCGGGAGCCTGCTCGCAACCGGCGACGGTCTCTTCGTCGAGAGCGTCGCTCGTCCCGACCTCGAGGCCGGCGACGAGGGGGCTCCCGAGGCGGCCCGGACGTTGTACGACTCGCTACAGGGCCGCGTGTTGACGTTCGACGACGACGTTCTCGTCGGCGGCGCACACTGTAGTGACGCGGCCGAGCCGGCCACGGACGACACCTACACCGCACCGATCGGCGAGCTCCGCGAACGAATGGACGCGCTCTCGACCGACGAGGACACCTTCGTCGAGACCGTCCTCGCGGACATGCCGTCCCGCCCGGCCAACTACGAGGCGGTCATCGCGGCCAACCTCGGGCGGAACCCGGTCGACGACGACGAGGCGTTCACCCTCGAGCTCGGTCCGAACAACTGCGCCGCGAGCCAGGATGCGCTCACGAGCGACGACTGATCCGATCGTGACCCACAGTTCAACCGCGACCCGACGCGCGACGGAGTCGTCCCCGACCGGCGGTGATCGACGGTGATCGCCGGCGTCCTCGCCGACCTGCTGGGGGCCGGAACCGTCGACGCGGCGTTTCCGAACGGGATCTCGCGGTACGCGATCGGCGGGCTGCTCGTCGGGCTCGGGACCGTCCTGATCTACCTCGGTACGGGGATCACCGCGGGCGCGAGCACGTTCCTTGAGTCGACGCTCTCGTACGTCTCGGGGCGATCCCGATTCGCGGGGTACCGTCCCTCACGCGACTGGCGCGTCGTGTTCACCCTCGGGATACTCGGCGGTGCCGCCGTCTACGCACTGATCTACCAGGGCGATCCCTGGTCGATCGCGGGCAGCGGCTGGATCACCGAGGTCTCGCCGTGGCGGCTGTTCCTCGGCGGCGTCCTCGTCGGGATCGGCACCCGCGTCGGGAAGGGGTGTACCTCCGGACACGGCATCTGCGGCGTCGGGTCCGTCTCGCGCACGTCGCTCGTCGGCGTGGCGACGTTCCTCCTCGTCGCGGTCGTGACCGCGAACGTCGTCGCGGCGCTGGGGGTGGCACCGTGAGCCGACACCCGCTGTTCATGCCGCTGATCCTTGCCGGCGGGCTCGTCTTCGGCTTCGGGCTCGGGTTCAGCCACATGGCCCGCCCGGAGGTCGTCCTCGATTTCCTGACGTTCGACGACTTCGGCCTCCTGTTCGTGATGTTCGGCGGCTCGCTCGTCGCCGGTGTCGCGTTCTGGACCCTGCCGAAACTGCGGGATTCGGCTCCGTTGACTGGGCGACCGTACGGCCGCCGGCTGAAATCGTTCGACCGGAACGTCCTCGTCGGCGGGTCGATATTCGGCGTCGGCTGGGGACTCTCGGGGATCTGCCCCGGCGCGGCCTACGCCAGCCTCGGCGTCGGTAACTGGCCGATCCTCTACGCGATCGGCGGGATGTTCCTCGGCGCGTACGCGCAGGGCGTCTGGCGCAGTCGGGAGCCTACCGACGGGCCGGCGGCCGCGCCAAGCGACGACTGACGGGCGTATCCCGTCTCCGCCGAGTTTCGCGGTCCCGACGCAACGCGGTACAGCTCCACTCCGACCCGTATGTCACACGACACCGAACTCCCACCGGCCGACCGCATCGCCGAGATCGCGACCGATCTGATCGGGTTCGACACGCGGAACCCGCCCGGTGACGTCCGTGAAACCGTCGAGTACGTCGACGACCTGCTGGCGACCGCCGGCTTTGAGACCGAGCGCGTCGCCACCGACCCGGCGAAGCCGAACCTGCTCGCAACCCTGCCCGGCCGGACGGACCGCACCCTGCTGTACAACGGTCACGTCGACACCGTTCCGTTCGACGCCGAGGCGTGGACCCACGATCCCCTCGGCGAGCGCGATGGCGACCGGATCTACGGCCGTGGGGCGACCGACATGAAGGGGCCGCTGGCGGCGATGCTGGCCGCCGCCGAATCGCTCGCCGCGGCCGACGCCGATCTTCCAACCACCCTCGCGTTCGCGGTCGTGAGCGACGAGGAGACCGGCGGCGACGCCGGCGTTGACACGCTCGTCGGAAGCGACGCGTTCGACCGGCTCACCCCCGACGCCTGCGTCATCGGCGAGACGACCTGTTCGCGGGGCCGCCACTCGGTCACCGTCGCCGACCGCGGGAGCATCTGGCTGACGCTGCGCGCCGAAGGGACGGCCGCCCACGGCTCACGCCCCTCGCTCGGCGACAACGCGATCGACCGGCTCTGGGACGCCATCTCGCTCCTCCGCTCGCGGCTCACGGGCCGGACGTTCGACCTCGACGCGACGCTCCGGCCGATCGTCGAGGAGTCGGTCGAGTACTACGAGCCGACGCTCGGCGCGGACGTCGCGCGCGACCTGTTCGCGCATCCGACGGTGAACCTCGGGACGATCGAGGGCGGCGAGGCGGTGAACACCGTTCCGGACGCGGCGACCGCCCGACTGGACGTGCGGCTGACTGCGGGCGTCGAGACCGCGGACGTACTCGCGGACATCCGGGACTGTCTCGCCGAGTTCCCCGCGGTCTCGATCGCCGACGCGAGCTGGTCGGTGGGGAGCCACGAGCCGGTCGACGGCCCGCTCGTCGAGGCGGTCGCCGCGACCGCGGGCGACGTCTCCGGCGAACGGGTGTGCCGCCGGAGCGCGACCGGCGGCGGGGACGCCAAGGCCGTCCGGCACGCCGGGGTCCCGACCGTGGAGTTCGCGTTCGGCACCGACACGGTCCACGCGGTCGACGAGTACACCACCCTCGAGGCGATGGCGCGAAACGCCGAGGTGTACGCACGGCTGCCGACGACGTGGGCGGAGCGACTCGACGGCGGGTAACCTCGGATCCGTTCCGAAGCGAGCCTTTATTCGGCTCCGAACTCAATAGTGTGTATGAGCTCCAATACTGCGTCGCACGACGGCGGTCGATACGAGGGCGACGGAACCGGAAACGACCCGCACGGTCGCCCGATTTCGCTCGCCGATGAGCCCGCCCTCGAGGAGTTTCTCGCCGAGACGGACGCCGCGCTCGTCGAATTCTACACCGAGGGCTGCGGGATCTGCGCCAGCATGGAGCCCGTCCTGGGGAACGTCGCCCGCGAACTCGCCGTCGACGTGGCGCTTCTCAACCCCCGCGACGACCCGCCGCTCGTCGAGCGCTTCGATGTGCGCAGCGTCCCGCTTTTCGTCCTCTTCGTCGACGGGGAGCCGGTCGCACGCCGCGCGGAGGGGTTCATCCCGGGTGACGACCTCGCCACGTGGGTGCGCGAAGGCGTCGAATAACGGTCGAACCTCGAGTTTCCATCCGTCGTCCTACGGTGCCCGCGCGACGATGACGAACGTCTCCGTCCGGGTCGTTTCGTGAACGACCTCGAATCCCGCCGCCTCCAGCATCGCGACCGCCTCGGTGGCGCCGTATCGCTCATCGACGGGGGGACCGGACGCGCCGTTGCCGTCGGCCGACCAGTCGAAGACGGCGAGCCGTCCACCGGTTCGTACCACCCGGGCGATTTCCCCGATCGCGTCGGCGTCGGCGAACTCGTGGAACGTCATCGTCGAGACGGCGGCGTCGAGTTCCCCCGCACCGAGCGGGAGGTCGGCCACGTCGCTTTCGACGAGTTCGACGTTCTCCGGGACGCCCTTCTCGCGATACAGCTCGTGCATCGGCGCCTGGACGTCGACGGCGTACACCGTCCCGGCGTGGGGCGCCACGTCGTCGGTGTAAAACCCCGTCCCGCTCCCGAGGTCGGCAACGACGTCGTTCACGGCCGGGTCGACCGCGTCGACGAGCTCCTCCCGGGAGACCGAGGCGTAACGCTTCGCGGCGTCCTCGAGCTCCGCCGCCCGGTCCGCGTCGAACGTGTGAAAACCCATACTGAGGGAGCCGTGTCGACCGCGCAAAAATCGGTCGGTCGTGCCCGACCGCTTCGTTACAGCTCCTCGCGAAGCGCGTCGACGACCGCGTCGACCTCGCGCTCCGTCGATATCGCGTGGATCGACACTCGAACACCGTCCGGGTGCGGGAGGTCGCGAACCACGATTCCTCGATCGGCGAGCCGCTCGACGGTCGCCTCGGGGTCCGCAACGTCGACCGTGACGAGCCCGGACTCGAAGCTCATGGGGCTTATCAGGTGTTCCTCGCCGACGCCACGCTTCAGGCGGTCGGTGAGGCCCTCGATCCGCGACTCGATCGTTTCGATCCCGATCGACTCGACCGCGTCGATCCCCTCCAGCAACCCGACGTGGGCCGCCGGGGTCGTGGTGCCGACCTCGAAGCGTTTCGCGCCCGGCTCGTACTCGAATCCCGGGCCGTTCGGATCCCGTACCCCTCGGTACCCCGTGGTGGCCGGCGACAGGTCCGTCGCGACCGCGCGGTCGACGTAGAGGAAGCCGGCGCCCCACAGGCCGAGTAGCCACTTGTGGCCGGCGGCCGCGACCGCGTCCGCGTCCCACTCGTCGACGTCGACGGGGACCTGTCCGGGCGACTGGACCGCATCGACGAGCGTGAACGCGCCGGCGTCGTTCGCGATGCCCACGAGGTCCTCGACGGGGAGGCGGGTGCCGTGGGTCCAAGTGATCGCACTGAAACAGACGAGCCGCGCGTCGGCGACCGCGTCGGCGAAGGCGTCGCGGTCGACCCGACCGCCCTCGGTCTCGAGGACTCGGATCTCGACGCCGACCTCTTCCCGGAGTCGTCGCCAAGGGAGGACCCCTGCCGGGTGTTCGAGGTCGGTCCGGACGACGACGTCGCCGGGCTCCCAGTCGATCGCCGCCGCGATCCGCGCGATCCCGTCGGTCGTGCTCTCGGTCAACGCGACCTCCTCGGGATCGGCCTCGAGCAGGTCCGCGATCCGCTCACGAACCGTCTCGTAGGCTCCGAACGCGCGTCCGTAGGGGTCCTCGTCGAACACGCCGTACTCGTGGTCGGCGATGAACTCCGCGGCCGCGTCGACGACGCGCTCCGGGCTCGGTCCGTGTGCGCCGTAGTTGAGGTACGCCCGCTCCTCGTCCAGCGCCGGAACGTCCGCGCGGAGCTCGCTCGGCGTCACGAGGCCACCTCGCGCGTGGTATCAACCGTCGCTCCGTGGATTGCGTCGACCATCGTTTCGTATGTCTCGTCGACCACTTCTACCCGTATAACACCGACTATTTACGCGGACCGCCCCCCGACCGCCGCCCGGAGATCGTCCTCGCTCTGTGCGCCGACCATCTGGTCCGCGACCTCGCCGTCGACGAACACCAGGAGGTTCGGGATCCCTTGGACGCCGTACTCGGATGCGAGCCCCTGGAAGCGGTCGACGTCGACCTTCAGGACCGCCGCGTCGGTGTCGCTCGCGACGGCCTCCACCGCCGGTTCCATCATGCGACACGGGCCACACCAATCCGCGTAGAAGTCGACGAGGACGACGTCGTGTGCGGCGGCGCGGTCGTCGAACGCCGCCGCGTCCTCGAGTTCGATCGGCTCGGTCGGAACGGGGTTGTCGGTTTGACTCATCACATGACCATACGCGGTCGACCCTCATAACAGTTTTGGAAGTAATCCACAATACTATCACCCGAGGCGGGGGTCGCTCGAGGCGACCCCGGCCCGATTCGTCCGGTCACTCCCGGCCGCGGGCCAGATTGGGGGCCCTGCGGGTCCGCCGAACCGCGAGGGCGCCGTGATAGAGGATGGCCAGACAGACGAGCAGCGCGGAACCGATGAGCAGAACGAAGCTCAGCCGGTCAAGGACGGGCATCGCCAGCCACGAGGCGAGTTCGCCGATCCCGACCGCGGCGCTGGCAACGAGCAACATGAGCCCGAAGTAGATCGTCACGTCGTCCTCGTCGACGTAGGCGGTCGCGCTCGAGCCGATCCGCGCGCCGAGCGCGCTGCCGACGAGCAGGGCCGTGACGATCCCGAGGTCGATCACGCCCGCACGGCCGTAGGTAAACGCCCCCACCGCGCCGGACATGAGCCCGCCGAAGAGGCTCGTCCCGACTGCGGCCGCGAGCGACGTGCCGATCACGTAGTAGATCGCGGGCATTCGGACGAACCCGCCGCCGACGCCGAGGAAGCCGGAGACGAGCCCGACGCCCCCGCCGACGCCGGAGATCGTCCACAGCGACGCCCGGCTACCGTCCGCGAGCGTCATCATCGGCGGGATCTCGTACGACTGGATACGCCGGGCGATCGCCGGGACCTCATCGTCTCCGGATCCGTCGTCGCCGTCACCTTCGGTGTTCGTCCCGGTCCCGCCATCGTCCCCGTCGTCATCGAGCGCGCTCCGCGTGAACAACGCGCCTATCGCCGCCAGCAGGAGCACGTACGCGACGCCGATGACGACGTTCGCGATCCCCAACACCTCGAGCCCGAAGACGAGCCGACTCCCGAGTTCGATGCCGAGGGCGATCCCGACGAACATCAGCGCGCCGAGCTTGTAGTCGACCTGCCCGGCGTCGTGGTGTTTCATCGTCGCGATCGCCGCGGTCCCGAACACGAACGCCATCGAGCTGCCGATGGCGACCGGCGCCGGATGGCCGAGGATCAACAGCGCGGGCGTGACGAGGAACGAGCCTCCCATCCCGAAGAACCCGAAGAACACGCCGATCATGAAGCCGAAGGCGACGAATAGGCCGAAAACCTCCGGGCCGAGACCGAGGAGCACGGTCGTCACGGCGGCCTCGATCATCTCGTGTCGGCGAGTCGATCGAGGACGGTCGGCCCTACCGCTCCCTCGATGGCCCCGTATCCGACGTACAGGGTAACCGCCTCGAGGAGGACGATCCCGATCACCATGAGTGCCCGTATCGACGGCAACGCCCCGGCGAGGAGTTCGGCCCCCGTCATCGGACCCACACCCCGTTCGTCTCTCGGACTCCGGATCGAGTTCGTCGGTCGGTCGCGGTCATGTCTCCCCGTAACCGACACGGTGGTATAACGGTTTTGTATTTATTGTACAATACTATATTCACATGGCACACGAGACACGACGGAGAACGTATCCATACGTTATTCGGTGATCGACGTTCGGTCCGCCGTTCGGGCCGGGGGGCATCGCGGCGCGGCAGTCACGCGGACGTCGCCGTGTGTGGACGTCGCTGTCGACGTTTCGCAGGTCCGGAAAACGCTGGCGGACGACCTTCGACTCGCCGTTTCGACTCAGCCCGACGCCGCCGCCGACTCGGTTTCCTCGTACTTGTCCTCGAACTCCTGAATGAGCTGGCCCATCTTCGCGTACCAGTCGTTCAACATCCGCTGCATCTCACCCGATATCTTCGACGGGTCGGCGGGTCGGTACACGTGGTAGTATCCTCCCTGCTCGTAGTTGATCTGCTCCTTGCTGATGGTGCCGGTCTGGAGGAGCCGCTGGACGGCACGGTACGCGGTCGATCGCTCCCGGTCGACGGCATCGCCGATATCGTCGATCGTCATCGGCTCGTCGCTCTCGACGAGCACCCGAAAACACTCCCTGTCTAGCGGCTTGAGTCCGTGGAAACACTCCAGTAACCCCTCACACTCCATGTCGCTTCGAAGCTGTTCGGCCAACGAGTCTGGCATGATCCTGACGGCGGCTACGCCGCGTGTTCGTAAAAGATTTGTGTAAAAACCGCACAATTCCATGGCTCGGACCGGACGTCGGCCCGATCGATCGTCGTGGCAGTCGAGGGATATAACCCCGACGCGGACCCAACTTGGGACATGACCGACGACGACCTCGCGGCCGCGGTCGAACGGTTCCTCGACGGAACGGACACGGCACTGGCGGAGTACGATCAGGGATACGCCGATGCCGACGCGACCGTATCGGTGGTCCGGACCCACGTGGACGAACTGCGGGACGCGGTGGACGGGAACTGAGACGAGGCGGTTGGTTCCGTCGTCCCTCCCTGCTCGCCGTCCCTTCCTGCCCGCCGTCCCTTCCTGCCCGTCGTCGCGGCCCACCCACACCCCCGACCCCCCACCCCCTGACCCACCCGTCGCCCCGACCCGCCGTCGTTTATGTCTCCCGCGTGCGACCGTCCGCGTATGGTCTCGGAGATCTTCGACCCCGACGCGTGGGAGCCCGTCACCGACGAGTTCGACGACGTGACGTACCACCGCGGCATCGACGTGCCCGTCGTTCGGATCGCCTTCGACCGCCCGGACGTCCGCAACGCGTTCCGCCCCGGGACCGTCGACGAGCTGTACGCCGCGCTCGATCACGCGCGCAAGCAGGCCGACGTCGGCTGCGTGCTCCTGACGGGGAACGGCCCCTCCTCGAAGGACGGCGGCTGGGCCTTTTCCGCGGGCGGCGACCAGTCGGTGCGGGGTGGCTCCGGCTACGAGTATCGCGATGACGACGAGGCCGACGCGGCCGACGACCCGCTTGTCCGCGAGGCGAAGGCCGGTCGGCTTCACGTCCTCGAAGTCCAGCGGTTGATCCGGTTCCTGCCCAAACCGGTCGTCGCCGTCGTCCCCGGCTGGGCCGTCGGCGGGGGCCACTCGCTCCACGTCGTCTGTGACCTGACGCTCGCCAGCGAGGAGCACGCGAAGTTCCTCCAGACTGACCCCGACGTCGCCTCCTTCGACGGCGGGTTCGGCTCCGCGTACCTCGCGAAGCAGATCGGCCAGAAGAAGGCCCGCGAGGTGTTCTTCCGCGGGAAGACCTACTCCGCCGCGGAGGCCGCGGAGATGGGGATGGTCAACGAGGCCATCCCACACGAGGACTTGGAGACCGTCGCGCTGGAATGGGCCGCCGAGATGACGGCCAAGTCGCCGACCGCCATGCGAATGTTGAAGTACGCGTTCAACCTGGCTGATGACGGCCTGGTCGGACAGCAGGTGTTCGCCGGCGAGGCGACGCGGCTCGCGTACATGACCGAGGAGGCCGAGGAGGGGCGGGACGCGTTCCTTGAGGGCCGCGAGCCCGAGTTCGACGACTACCCGTGGCATTACTGACCCGACCTGCGGTCGGCGTGCGCTCGTGAGCGCCCGTCAGGGCGCGAACGACGCGTGCGAGGGAGGTCGAGGCGGCCCGCCGGCGCGGCGGGTCGCCGAGACCGAGGCTGGGGAGGTGTGAGGCGTGGTCGCGGTCGTTGTCGCGGCGCGGTTTGGGGTGGGATTCGAAGGGGCGGCCGGGTCGGTCCCGCCCGGACGAAGCAAGCACCCGCAGCCCGGACCGGCGAGCGGAGCGAGCCGCATGCCCGGACCGAGCGCGCAGCGAGTCCCGGCGGGCCGAGACGGCCGGGGCTTCGGGGGTCGTGTTCCGGTTCCCACCATCCGTGAGTAGCCCACTCCACGGGATTCGAACCCCACTCACTCCGCTCGCTGCGCTCGCTTCGTTCCCCCATTCGAATTTCTTCATGTCCAATTCCTGCGGCTCACGAACTGTTCGCCGCAGGAGTGCGGGGGAAGGGATTCGAACCACGGTCGCTCCCGTTCGCTCGCTGCGCTCGCTCACCTCCCGCTCCCTGATTCGAATCCCTTCGTGATCACACACCTGCGGCTCACGAACTGTTCGCCGCAGGAGTGCGGGGGAAGGGATTCGAACCCTCGAACCTCTACAGGAGCGGATCTTAAGTCCGCCGCTTTTGTCCGGACTCAGCCACCCCCGCGCGGGTTCAGATATCGGGGGCGGCGTCAAACCCCTTTCGAAACCCGGGGACGCCGTCGCCGGCC
>JAQCNI010000047.1 GCA_028275105.1 Halorubrum sp. | reverse complement strand
GTCCGCGCCGTCGGCGTCGTCACCGTCTGCGGCGTCGTCGCCGTCCGCAACGTCGTCTGCCGCGAGGACCGTGATCGTGCCGGTCACGCTGTCGTCCGACGTTTCGACGACGAGGTCGTACTCGCCGGGCGCAACGTCGACGGTGACGTCGGTGAACTCGACCGTGGTCGTCTCCTCTCGGTCGAGCTCGACCGACTGCGTGGCGACCGTCTCGCCGCCGACCACGAGGTCAACGTCTTGAGTGTCACCGGTGATGCCGTCGGATTCGAGCTCCGCGCTGACGGTGATCGACTCCTCTCGCGTCACCTCGATCGACGCCGGGTCGAGGTTCTAGGCGAGGACGTCGGCGGCGAGCGTGCCGCCACCGCCGCCACCGCCGCCGCCGCCGCCGGCGGTGTCGTCGTCGCCGTCACCGCCCGGCGTCGGGTCGTCGTCCAGCGCCGGCGCGTCGCTCTCCGTCACGGCGAACACCGAGAAGCCCGGCGTGTCGCCGACGAGCGTAACCGTGTCGCCGGACGCGTCTTCGACGTCGGTCGGAAGGACCTCCCAGTCCGTGCCGTTATACCGCTCGATAGCCAAGTCGGTGGGACTCGTATTGGCCGGCACAGCGGAGTCGGCGACCGTCAGCGAGACTGTCGCATCGGCGTCCGGACTGCCAGACAGACTGATATCGGCGGCCCCGACTACGGGCGACCCCTCGGGAGGTGTCCCGGTGATATCCGGAACTGACTCGGCTGCGATCGCGCGAACTGACACGTCTCCGGTCGTCGACTCGTCGGGATCGACTAACACCGACTGGAGTGCGGGCTCCGGTCCGCCCGGCACCGGGTCGGGGATTCCGACGGTCTCACCCGGGTTCCCGGTTTGCGGGCCGCCCCGAACGACGACCGTCCTGGTCACCGAATCGGACCCGTTCGGCGCGCGCGGCGCGGTCTCCTCGACGGTGAGGTTGACCTCGTAGGTGCCGGTCTCGTTGAACACGTGTTGGGTCGTCGGCCCGGCGTCGCTCGCGACGGTCCCGTCGTCGAAGTCGTAGACGTACGCGATCGCGTCGCCGTCGCTACCGGTTGCGTTGAACGTCACGGGCTCGTCGACGGTGGGCGTGCCCGTCTCGACCGCGAGGACCGCGTCGACGATCTCGCTGACCTCCGCGACGACCGTCAGGGAGAGGTCGGCCGCCTCGAAGTCCTCACGCGTGTCGACCTCGAACCCCACCGACGCGGACTCGCCGGTGTCAAGCCGGACCGCGTTGTCTTGGCCTTCGATCGACGTGCGGCCGCCGGGAGCAGTCCCGCGGTAGAAGTCGAAGTCGTCCGCAGCCCCACCCTCATCGCGCACGTAGACGTACGCCTGACGGCCCTCCCCGTCGCCGGCGGCATTGTCGTTGACCACCAGGAGGACGCGGTCGAAGTGCGCGAGCGCGTCGGCCGGCAGGCTCCCGCCCGGCACGGCCGCGTCGCCGTCGAGCTGGATCGACACCTGCCCGTCGTCGCCGACTTGAGCGTACGCGCCGTTCGGCCCGTTCGCGGGCTGGATCGCGACGCCCTCGCCGATCTCAGCGGCCTGTGTGCTGGCGAGGGGTGCTGCGGCTCCGAGGAGGGCGAGCAGGGCGAGCGCGGCGACGAGGGGGCGTGTTTGCATTATGTGGCGTCTTTTTGATGCTACTGTAGGTCGGGTCAAGGGCGTGGCGGTCGCCGTCGCAGTCGACCGTCACGCCAAGTATGGTGTTAATCGCACCTTTCCCGCCGATGCGCACACGTCGGTTGCCCCGAGGAGCGAATCGGACGGCAAGGGGGAGAGGTAGTCACGGCCTGTCTTGTGTAGGGAACATATTACAACGTCATACTCCTAGATGTCTGGGCCGGCGAAGGGAACCTCGCTTGTGCGGTTGCCGCCGTCGTCGGCAGCCACAAGGTTGTTGTCGACTTTTCCGTCTTTATTGACGGTGTTTGCCGGGACACCGCTACCGCCGACACCATCGTTTCCTTTCGGTCCACTACTGGCACCGTAGAAGTTGTTCTCGACATCAAGCGCGTCAGCGCTATTGGGTTCAAATCCGTTTTGTTGCGCTCCGAACCGGGCGACCTGCCCACTCCGGAAGTTGTTGTTCTCGACACGGTGGTTGCTCCCGAGGGTCTCGTATCCGCCGACGAAGATTGCGCCGTTGACCTCGGACTCGGCGGCTTCGATTGTCGCCTGCGAGAGATTCTTAAACTCGTTCGCGACGATTTCGAAATTCTTTGGGCCGGGCCTGAGATCGGGGCCACTGTTCTCGAATATCCCGATGCCCGTCGAACTGCCGCCCGTGGCTGACAGGTTGCTTATTTCGTTGCTGTCAATTGTGAGTCCGTCCATGACGGCGCTCCCGGTCGCTGTCGCGGCGTTAACGGTTATACCGCGGGCCTCAATCGTTCCGCTACTGCTGTTGCTGGCCGTAATGTTGGTTATCACGTTCCCGCTGATGACCGGGTCCTCGACGTTCTTGTCCTTCTGATTGAGCCTGACCCCCGTCGCGGTGACCTCGTCGTCGCCGTCGTCGTTCGCAGAGATGCTAAACCCGCTGATCTCGTTGTCACGGATCGCCAGGTTCGCCATCGTGTCACCAGGCTGTCCGAGATTAGACCCACCGAGTTGTGCGTTGACTCCGTTCGCGGCCGCGTCAACGCCACCGCTCTGGTCAAAGCCAGTGTCGACAACGTTGACGATCCGGTTGTTCTGGATCGTGACGTCGCTCACCGGACGCGTCATGTTGATTGCGTTCCCCTCTGCGCCGTCGATCTCGATGCCGTTGATCGTGACATCGTCGGCAGCGATTTCGATACTGCTCCCCAGCGTTGCCTCCGCGTCACGCGAAGCGCTGGCTCCGTGCGTCCCAGCGTTCGGGCCGACCAGCGAGACACCCTTTGTGTTGATCGTCTGCGTGCTTTCAGAGGCGTAATCGCCTGACCCTTCCCTGATCCCGATTGTATCTCCCTCAGTGGCCTCAGTGAGCGCAGAACTGAGGCTCGTAAATTCGTCCGTGCCGGTACTCTCGGTACTGAGGCTACTGTCCAGCACGAGGTCGAACTCGGCCGGGTTCGGCCCGACAGGACCGCTGTTGCTGGCGTCAGCAACGATAGTTGCATTATCTAGGATATTTGTTGAGCTATCTTTACTCACATCGAAATCATTATTTAGCGTATCAACTTCTATACCAACTATAATTTCTTCACCAACATCAAGCTCCACTGAGTTTTCGACCGTCTCAATCGTACCTCCAGCCGACTGGAAGGTTACTGCATCAGAGCTATCATCGACGTGGATATTAACTGACTGTGATCCCTGATTTAAAATTGCGAATAGGTCCTCTAATGTCGTGATTGCATCGTTAGTGACTCCACTCCCCGATCCGTTGTCCCCGTTAATGTTGATCTCTAGTGTTCCATCGCCTTCGAATGACACATACCGTTCGGCGTTAGCTGAGTCCGTAGATGTGAGAGCCACGAATGAACTCTGATCGCCTGCAACACTGACATCAACGTTACGCTCCGCCTGTACGCTGGTGAACGCCTCTGTGCCAAAGGCCGCGCTCCCGCCCGCCGCGGCCGCGCCGATGCCGATGAGTAGCTTTCGCCGTCTCATACTACACTCGACCCTATAAGTGGATACCACTTCGTTTTCGGTTCGTTGAAACATCGAAACGAGCGGTTTCGATACGATAATCGCTCGGTGAGACCGCGTAACGAGTCGTTTACGCGGACCGAAACGATACACGGCAGGGGTGTCACCTGAGACGCTTCGCGACGGAGGAGTGCGTGTTTCCATAACTTCGTTGATATCTCCCAAAAAAAAGACAAAAAGGCTGTATATCCGGTTGAGAAACATTATCGTGACCTGATGAACCTGTCCTCTGTCGACTGGCTGACGTCCGGTGCCGGCGTTGAGTTGGACGAGCAAGAGGTCTTCTCCGTGTTATCGAACCGGCGGCGGCGGTTCGCGCTCCACGCCCTCTGCCAGCGCGAGGACGCAGCCGACCTCGGCTGGCTGGCCAAGCGAGTCGCGGCGTGGGAGACGGGCGTCTCCCCCGCCGAAGTGGACTCGGACACCCGGAAGTCCTGTTACGTGTCGCTCCAGCAGAGCCACCTCCCGAAGATGGACGAGGCCGACATCGTCTCGTTCGACAAACGCGCCGGCGTCGTGCGTCCGACGCCCGCCACCGAGGATCTCGATGTCTACTTCGACGTCGTCACCGAGCCCGATATCCCGTGGCACGGCTACTACCTCGGTCTCGCGGCGGTGGGCGGCGCGTTGCTGGCGGCGCTGTGGACCGACGCGGTGCCGTTCAGTGCGCTGCCCGACCTCGCCTGGATGGCGTTCCTCGTTGCCGCGCTCGTCGTCTCCGCGCTCGCACACGCGTACGTCGCCCGCCGCAGAAAGCTCGGCGGCGACGGTCCGCCACCGGAGGTG
>JAQCNI010000043.1 GCA_028275105.1 Halorubrum sp. | reverse complement strand
GGAGAGATGCTCGAATAACGCCAGCGTCTCCGTTTCCACGGCATTGAAGAACGATTCTACCGAAGGATCATCTTGCAGGGTCGCTGAACTCATTCCACCTCAGCGTTCACCCTGCTCTTTGGTATGCGAACTGTTCTATGACACCCTCCTTGGTAATCAATACTTTGGAGAAATTGACGAACTTCGTAGTGAGACCCGCTCAGCGATGAAAGAGATTGATCCGCCCGGAGTGTATCAATGTCTCTGTCGGTGAGTATAGTGACCGAGGTCGTCGACGAGGTTTCGGACGCGTATCCCGACGCCGCAGTCACGACCGGCGAACGTGAGACCGTCCACGCTCGGGCGGACGGTCGGTTGAAAACGGCACTCTCGGAACTGCTCCAAAACGCCATCATTCACAACGATCAGCCTACTCCGGAGGTTGCGGTTACCACCACCCCATCGAGCGGAGGGGATACGGGCGACTGGATCACGGTCGTGGTCGCGGATAACGGGCCGGGGATTCCGGATAATGAGCAGCGAACGATCGACTCGGGGGAAGAAACCCCGCTACAACACGGGACGGGCCTCGGGCTGTGGATCGTTTACTGGACCGTGTCGCTGTTCGGGGGAGAGGTGTCGATCGAGGATAATTCGCCGCGTGGAACGCGCGTTGTGCTGAATCTCCCTCGGGCGTCCCTCGACGACTCCCAGCAGGCTACGCCCGTCGGTCACCGCTGAGAGTCACGTCGAGCGACGCTGAACGCTCGTCGGGGAGTCGAACGACGTCACCAGATGGTCGAACGGACGAAACGGCACCGCACGCGAGCCTCGCCGGTGTGACTACGACGTTCACGACTCCGCGCTACTCGTCGGGGTCCTCGCCGCGGGCCCGCTTGTACATCGCCAGCGCCCTCTCGCGGCGCTCGGCGTGGTCGACGATTGGCGCGGGGTACTCCGGGGCCGCGTTCGCCCGTTGGGTCGGTGAGAGTTCGTGCCACCCGTGGACGGCGTCCGGGTCGACGCCGCGGAGTTCGGGGACGTGCTCGGCGATGTACTCCGCCTCCGGGTCGTAGCGTTCGCCCTGGGTCATCGGGTTGAAGATCCGGAAGTACGGCTGGGCGTCGGTCCCCGTCGAGGCGGCCCACTGCCAGCCGCCGTTGTCGTTGGCGGTGTCGTGGTCCGCGAGCCGGTCGCGGAACCACCCGTAGCCGTGACGCCAGTCGGCGAGCAGATCCTTCGTGAGGAAGGACGCGACGATCATCCGGACCCGGTTGTGGACGTACGCCTCCTCGCGGAGCTGGCGCATCCCGGCATCGACGATCGGATAGCCGGTCTCGCCGCGCTTCCAGGCCGCGATCTCCGCCGGATCGTTCCGCCACTCGATCCCCTCCTCGTACGACTTGTAGTTCTCGGTCACCACCGACGGATTGTGGAACAGCACCTGCGTGTAGAACTCCCGCCACGCGAGCTGACCCTGGAACTCCTCGACGCTTGCCGCCGCGTCGTCCTCCGGCCGGTCCGCGGCTGCGGTCATCGCCCGCTCGGTGGCCTCGTACGCCTCCCGAACGCCGATCTCGCCGTACTTCAGGAACGTCGAGAGCCGTGAGGTTCCCCCGCGGGCCGGGTAGTCGCGATCGGCCTCGTAGCTGTATACGTCGTCCGCGAGGAACGCGTCAAGCCGGTCCCGGGCCGCCTCGGTCCCCGCGGGACCGACGTTCGCATCGGGCTCGGAAAACCCGAGGTCATCGGGAGCCGGGAGGTCGCCGACGACGACGTCGGCGGTATCTCCCCCTACCGCGGTCGTTTTCGACGCGAGCGGTTCCGGGTCGGCCAGCGCGGCTCCGTCCGGAGCTGGCGCGGGCGGATCCACCTCGCGGTCCGTCCATTTCTTCCAGTAGTACGTGTACACGGAGTACGGGTCGCCGGCGTTCGTCCGGATCGAATCGGGCGTGTGTAACACCGCGTCGTGATGGGCCTCGCGTTCGATCCCGGCGTCGTCGAGGACCCGGCGGACCTCGGCGTCGCGTTCGCGGGCGAGCCCGGAGTAGTCGCGGTTCCAGACGACTCGGTCAATCTCGAGCGCGTCGGCGATCGCCGGCAACAGTTCGGCCGGGTCGCCGCGCGCGACGAGGAGGTCGCCGCCGCGGTCACGGTACGCCGCCCGGAGCGCGTACAACCCGTCGATGAGTCGTCGGACCCGAACGTCGCTCGCGTGTGCGAGCACGTCGTCGTCGAACACGAACGCGGGCGCGACGGTGTCGCGTCCGGCGGCGGCCGCGAGCCCGACGTTGTCGGCCACCCGGAGGTCACACCGGTGCCAGAACAGCTCCATACGTCCACATCGATCCCGGATCCCCTGAATGTACCGCCGGAGGTCTTCCCCGCCGACCCCGCCGACCCCGCCGACCCCGCCGACCCCGCCGACCCCGCCGACCCCGCCGACCCCGCCCACCAGGAGGGGCGGCGTTCACTCCGCGTTCGTGGGATCGGCGGGCCCCGTCCGGACGAAGGGCGGCCAGCGGACCTCGGTCGCGACCGGTTCGTCGAGCGGGAGTTCCATCCGGACGTCGCCGCCGCGGTCGACGGTCCGGAACCCGACCGTTTGGTACACCCCCCGGGCGACGTGGTTCCCGGCCGCAACGTGTAACACGAGCGCCTCACGTCCGCCCGCGGCGGCGTCGGCGATCAGATGCCGGCAGAGCTCCGTTCCGACCCCCCGTCCGTGGAATGCGGGATGGACGAACACCGCGATCTCGGGACGGGGCGCGTCGGCCGGCGTGTACGCGGCGTGCCCGAGAACGCGGCCGTCACGCTCGGCCACGACGTTGTGTCCCTCCGCCAACAGCGACCCGATCCAGTCCGTCCGTCGGTCACGCGACAGCGGCGGGAGCCCCTGGGCTCTGTCTCGCCCCTCAAACGCCTCGTACATGCCATTGAGCCGCTCGACGCCGACTCGTGCCATCGGGTGGTCGGCACTGGGTCGTCCCTCGACGCTAGGTCGCCCGTCGGCCTCCCGTTCGGAGCCCTCCTCGTTGGCGTCTCCTTCGTCCGAACTTCGGTCACCGGAACCCGCCGCGGGAACCGGCGTGACGGGCCGGATCGTCCATCGCTCCCCGTTCGCGTCACGGAATCGTGGACACCGTGGTGGGCAGTGGACCGTTCCCTCACACGCGCCGCCGTCCCAGCCGCGACAAGCGGCGTCAGTTACGTCGGCGCACATACGGGAGGATCGCTGCCGGACCCTATTATACCCTCACACCCGGTTTCAGTCCCTGGGAACGGTCGAAATCTACGCCCGTATCAACACGATCCCCCGCCGGAACACGACGTGGTTCGGGACGACGTGTTCCCCGTCGTCCGTCTCGACGTGGGTGACGAACAGGTCAACCTCCTGAACGATGCCGCGTCGTCCGTCGATGCGGACCTCGTCGCCGATTCCGTACGGCTGCCGCAACAGGAGGAAGACGCCGGCCGCGGCGGCCGCAAGGAGGTCCTTCGTCGCCAGCGCCAGCAACACGATGAGGGCGAACGCGTACGCCCCGAGCAACACGATCAGCGCGAGCGTCCGAACCCCGACCTGTCCCAGCGCGATGAGCGCGAACACGTACACGACGCTGTACTTTACGAGCGCCGGGATCACGCCGACTTCCGGGAGCTTGATCCCGCGGAGCCGCTCGGCGACGAGGAGCTCGACCTTGTCGGCGAGGACGATTCCGAGAATCAGTATCAGTACCGCGACGAACAGCCGGGGGACGAACGCGGCGATGTCGGGCCAGAACAGCTCGACGTATCGGAGCTCCGCGACGCTGAACGCGACGATCACGGTGACGGCGACGATGAAGTACGTCGACAGTTTCGCCACGATCCGGACCGTGGACGTGTCGAACTGACGGGCGGTTCGCTCGAAGGCGGTCCCCTCTATCGCCTCCGGGACGCCGGCCCGGATCAGCAGACGACGATTCAGCCTCCCGACCAGAGACGCCAAGATTACCCCGACGACGAGGGCGAGCGAAGCGAACCAGATCCGTTCGGGGACCACGTTCAGGAACGTCGACGGCGCGTTCCCGAGGGCGGCGCTCGCCGACGTGCGGAACGCTGTCGCGGCCGTCATCAGTACTCCTCCGGATCGATCTCCAGCACCAAGGCGCCGCCCTTGAACGCCCGCACCAACCCGTCGGATTCGGAGAGGACGATCGCGGTCGCGTTCGTGTCCCGGGTGATCGCCCCGCCGGCCATGTGTCTGGCCCCGAGCCCCTTCGGGATGTCGACGCCCTCGGCCGCCGGCTCGAGGTACCGGTACGCCGAGACGATCTTCCCGGAGTCGGAGACGACGAACGCCCCGTCGAGCCGCGAGAACTCCTTCAGCATGACGTTCACGATGGGATCGCCGACGTGGACGTGCGACTTTTCGAAGGGGTTGTACGACAGCGCCCGCGACTTGTTCATCACCTTGCCGGCGTCGCCGACCACGAACAGCGCGCCGACGGGCTTCCCCTTCTGTCCCTTTTTGCCGAGTTCGATGGCGACCTCGAAGACGTCCCGGATGACGCCCGGGTCCGCCCGGGAGTTGACGAACAGATCATAGATGCCGGATTGGGCCGTCTCGTCGACCGTGACGCGGATCACCGCGTCCGACTCTCCCTCGAAGATGGACGCGACACAGACGACTTCGTCACCCTCGTCGACGAGCGACGCATCCATCGCCCCCTCGATTCCGAACCGGATCCGGTCCCGGACGTTCCGGAACGGCACCGGTAACTCGACGAACTGGTCGGCGTCGACGTCGTTGTCGGGTGCGACGATGACGACGTCGGCGTCGTTGGCGGCGTCGTCGCCGGTATCGTTGCCAGTAAATCGGGCGTGGAAGGAGGCGGTCGGCGAGAACAGGAACACGGTGTCGGCGTCCCCGACGAGGTCCGCCAGATGGTCGGTGAGCGATCCCATTACGGGGTAAACGACTCGGGGCGAGCGTATAATCGTTGTGACGCCGTCACACGGACGGCGGTCGGAGGTCGAACGATGTTCGGACGCCCGATGGATGGGTCGACGACGACCGCCCACCGTTTTTATATGATACGCTCCTTACTTGCGACGGACATGGCGACCCGAGCCGCCCTCTGGGACTACCGCGACGAGTTCGGCGACGCGTTCGGACGAACCTACTTCCGGCGATTCGGGCCAGGAGTGGCGTCCAGCGTCGGGCTCGGGACGTACCTCGGCGCGCCGACCGACGCCATCGACGACGCCTCCCGGCGGACGGTCCGGATCGCGCTCGAAACCGGCATAAACCACGTCGACACCGCCGTGAACTACCGGTGTGGTCGGTCCGAGCGCGTCGTCGGCGAGGCGGTTCGGCGGGCGACCGTCGACCGCGACGCGGTCATGGTGGCGACGAAGGGAGGGTTTCTCCCGTTTGACGGCGAGCAGCCGGACGACCCGGCACGGTACGTTCGAGAGCGATTCGTCGACGCCGGGCTCGTCGACCCCGACGACCTCGCCGGCGGCCACTGTATCGCGCCCGAGTATCTGGAATGGTCGCTCGACCGGTCTCTCGACCGGCTCGGACTCGACACGATCGACTGCTACTACGTCCACAACCCGGAGGCACAGCTCGCCGAACGCTCCCGTGCGGCCGTTTACGACGAGCTGGAGGCGGCCTTCGAGACGCTCGAACGACGGCGGATCGCGGGCGATATCGGTCGATACGGGGCGGCGACGTGGCGAGCGTTCCGCGTCCCCGAAGGTGACGAGGGGTATCTCTCGTTGTCCGAGGTCCTCGCCCGCGCGGAGGCGGCCGGCAAGGCGGTCGGCCCGGACGACGACCACGGGTTCGAGGCGATACAGCTCCCGTTCAACGTCCGGATGGCCGACGCGTTCACGCTGGCGAACCAGCGACCGGTCGACGACCCCGAGGGGCCGCCCGTCTCGACGCTGGAGTTCGCCCATGACGCCGGGCTGTCGGTGATCACGAGCGCGAGCATCGGACAGGGGGAACTCGCGACCGAGGGCGCGATCCCCGACCGGATCGACGCGAGGTTGTCGGGAGAGACGGCGGCACAGCGGGCGCTCAACTTCGCGCGCAGCGCGCCGGCGGTGACGACGGCGCTCGTCGGGACGAACGACCCGACTCATCTCCGTGAGAACGTCGCCGCCGGAACGTTCGACCCCCTCGGAGCGTCGGCGTTCGATGCCGTCTTCGAGTGACGGGGGCGACGGCCGAACGGCGTTCGACCGCCAAAGTCACCGGAGTTGCTTGAATTCGCTGCCGCACTCCGGACAGATACGAGCCGAGAACACCTCGTCCGAGTCGTTTTCCGTCTTGAGAACCATCTCGCAGTCCGCGCAGTTGAGCCGCTCGTAGGTGTCCTTGAACAGGTCACCGTCCCGGAGCGCCTTGCGCGTGGTTTTCATACGTCATTCTTGTGCGGGGGAGAGTATTAAAAACCCCGCACGCCGGTACCGGTCGACGGGACGCAGTTCGGGGAATTAATGTAACCGAAGTTATTAGTTTGTGAATCACACAACCGCCGGACGATGCGCTTCGGCAAGGACGGACCCGTCCGGGTCAGTCGGCCGCGGACGGCGCGGCGAGGTACTCCTCGTTGATCTCGTACTCGCCGTCCTCGTTCTCGACGAGGTACTCCCCGTAGTACGGGACCCGGTTCGCGACGACCGCCTCGAACGTCTCGGCTATCCCCTCGCGGGTCATCTCACCCATCGATCGGAGGTCGTCGTTGCGGTTGAGACAGCCCTTCAGGTACCCCTCGTGGGTGACGCGAACGCGCCCACAGTTCGCACAGAACCCCTCGTTCTCGACAGGGTCGACGATCTCGACCATGCCGCCGCCCGGGCCGTCGCCGTCCTCACCGACGAAGTAGCGCTTCCGGTCGTGCATCTCGCGGTGTTCGACGCGGTCGGCGACGTCGGCGAGCCAGTCGTGGACCCGTCCGATATCGATGTTCCACTCGGGTTTCCCGGTCAGCTCCGGCATGTACTCGATGAGCTGGAGCTGGAGCCCTTCGTTGTCGGCAACGTGGTCGACCATCTCCTCGACGTAGCCCGCGGTGTGGGTAAACACGACCATGTTGAGCTTCACGGGGTCGAGCCCGGCGTCGACCGCGGCGCGCACCCCCTCGAGGACCTGCTCGTACGCGCCCGATTTCGTTACCTCGGCGAAATCGTCGGAGTCGAGCGCGTCCTGTGAAACGTTAACGCGATCGAGCCCCGCCGCCTTCAGGTCCGCGGCGCGTCCCGGAAGGAACGTCCCGTTCGTCGTCATCGACACCTCCATCGAGTCGGGCGTCCGCCGGACGATCTCCTCGAGATCCTGTCGGAGCATCGGCTCCCCGCCGGTGAACTTCACCGAATCGACGCCGTACCCCTCGACGACCTCGAGGAACCGGACGACGTCGTCGGTATCCATCTCGTCGTCGCTCGGCTCCATCGGTCCGCGCGTGTCGCCGAGCCCCTCGTTGTGACAGTAGACACAGTCGAAGTTACACCGGTCGGTGAGCGACACACGTACGCCCGTCACCTCCCGCCCGAAATCGTCCGCGAGCGGCTCGGTCATACCCGACGAAGCCACTACGACCGCTTAAGTCTCCGGGTCATGGAGCGAGACATGAAACAATATCCGGTTACGTATCGCTCCCGCGCTCGGCGGCGCCGGGGGGCGTGCGTGTCGACCACTCTTCGCCCGCGTACGCCATCTCCCAGAGCGCGAGTTCGAGCCGGGCGCTCGTGAGAAACACCTCGCGCATCGCGTCCCGAGTGCCGGGATGTGACGCCGCCAGTCGGTCAACGAGCCCGCGAACCGACGCCGTTTCGGCGCGGAACTCCTCGGCCGTGTACGTCTCGATGAACGGGGTGTATCGGTGCTCCGCTTCGGCGCGCTCCGCCACGTGTTCTGCCACGTCGAGATACCCTCGCATACACGGGAACAGCGCGGCGACGGTGACCGGAACCGGCCGGTCGTAGGCCGTTCGGACGAGGAAGCTGGTATACGCCTCACACGTCGGGAGTTTCCTCGTCTCGACGAGGTCGGCCTCGGTGACGCCGTACTCGCCCGCAAACGACCGGTGAAGGTCAAGTTTCTCGTTCAACACGGCGGTCGGCCCCGCCGAGCAGCGTCGCCATCGTGGACTCCTCGCGTGCCTTCGCGCCAGCTATCGCGTACGTTCTAGCTCGACATCCTCCCCGCGCTAAAGCACGGGGCTTTCTCCTCGCACTTCCGTAATCAAAGAGATATCGGTAATCCTGTTCGAGCCACCGGTTGAATGCGGCGTCGTCGAGGTCGCCGGCGGCCAGTTCGCTCACGAACGGGTGGGCGAACTGTGCCGCCCAGATATCCGATCCGGCGTCAAGAAGTTCATCGCTGAACGCCATACGATCTGGTTTCGGATGAGGATGATAAGCGTATGGTATCACTCGGACATATTGGAGGGGATTCGGACCTGAACTCCGTCGGATGCCACCCGAACCTCGCCGTCGAACCCGGCCGCCCGGACGCTCTCCGTCATCCCGGATTCTTGGCCGCCGGTCTGCGGGTAGAGATGTGAGAGCAGCAGCGTGCCGACGTCGGCGTCCGACAGCGACTCGCCGAGGGAGGTCGGGGTCGGGTGGTTCGAAACGTCGATCCCGTCGGGGAACGAGCAGTCATGGACGAGCACGTCGCTGCCGTCGGCGAAGTTTGCGAGTCCGCCGAACGCCTCGGAGTCACCCGACAGCGTCAGCGGGCCGGCCGTAGGGTCGGTCCCTCCACTCGGCGGCGAGAACCGGTACGCGAGACACGGCATCGAGTGTCGCGTCTCGCGGGCCGCGACGTCGAACCCAGCGACGGAGAAGGAGCGGGACGGCGACACCTCGCGGAGCGACAGATCGAGCCGCCCATCGAGATACTCGTGGACGTCGAGAAGTCCGTGGACGAGCGACTTGGTTCCGTCGGGGCCGACGACCTCCAAGTGGTCGTGGCCCGCGAGCCAGCGCGCCTTCATCAACGGGAGCAGCGCGGCGACGTGGTCGAGATGGTGGTGCGTGAGCAGTACGGTGGAAACGCCCTCGTATCCCGTGTCGGTGTCGGCAAGCCGCTGGAGGACGCCGCTGCCGCAGTCGACGAGCAACGAGCGGTCGCCGTCGTCGAGGAGGTACCCCGCCTGGACGCGGTCGGGGACCGGCATCGCGCTCCCCGTTCCGAGCACGGTGAGTCGCATACGCGCTGATCCACGGCCGCCACTAAGTAAGTTGCCGGACGTGATCAGGATCTACTTGATCAAAAATACCGGGACGGTCGCGTCGTCGGCGACGCGGTCGGAGACGCTGCCGAGCGCCCGCAGTCGTTCACGCGGGGATTTCCCCTCGGGCCCCATCACGATGACGTCGATCCCGGCGTCCTCGGCGTACGCGACGATCTCGGTGTCCGGGGTTCCCTGACGGATCCGAGTCTCCACGTCGAGTCCGGCCTCGGATGCCCGGTCAGCGACGGCTGCGACCGCGGTCTCGCCCTGCGATTCGAGGTCGGAGACGACCTCGTCGTACAGCGCCCCGGAGCTCGCGTTCGCGACCCGCCGGTCGACGACGTTCAGCGCATGGACGGTCGCGTCGTGGTCGGTCGCGAGCGGGATCGCGTGGTTGAGCGCCCGGTCGACCGTGTCGCTACCGTCGGTCGGGATCAGGATGTCGTCGTACATATCCGGGGGGTTCGTCGGCGGGGACCATAACGGTGGGGCCGTCGTGGGCGGTCACTCCGCACGCCACGGACCGCCGATCTCGCCGCGCTCCGCCGACGCCGCCTCGCCGTCGCGAAAGACGCTCACGCGCCCGGTCTCCTCGCTCACCGTCACCGTCGCGACGACCTCCGGCCGGACGGAGGTCTCCAGCGCGCTCATGTGTCGCGACCCCATCCACGCCTCGTACTCCACGTCGTCGGCAAGGTCCCTGTCCTCGCGACGCGCGCCGAGGTCCCTGAACCGAACCATCTGCGATTCGATCTCGCCGTCGACGGCGACGACGACCCCCCCGTCCTGGTTGAGGCTAACGCGCTCGACGGCCGCGATGAACGAATCCTCGGCGAGGACCGACGCGCAGTCCTCGCGGGGCCACCGGTTGTCGCCCATCGGGTCCGCGTACGACCCGTAGTCACGGTCGGCGACGACCGCGAAGTACAGCCCCGGCCCCTTCACGTGGGGCTCGTCCCACCCGTCGAAGCCGACGCTGACGTCCTCGGCGCAGTACAACAGTCGGTCGACGATCTCCGCGACCCGTTCGTGTTCCTCGTACTCGATCGCCAGGTTACGCATCGATCCTCCGTCCGAACGCCGCCTCGTGGTGCTTCGGCCGCTCCATACGGTCATAAGCTCGGGAAGATATATAAACGGTGTCCGGCGGGACGATGTCGGTCGGGAGTGATACCGCTCCTCGACTCAGCGCCACTGGTTCAGCAGGCGGGCGTCGAACCGGTTGGCCCGGACGAGCGCGACCCCGAACGCGAGCGCGACGGCGGCCGGGAGATAGTTGCCAAACCACACGTTGATCCCACCCCAGAGGATCACGAAGCTCACCATGTCGTCGAGCATGAACTCGCACCGTGTGAGCCGGTCTCGGACCGCGTCGGCGTCGAACGCGCGGTCGAGCGTGACCACCGCCACCGTCGCCGACAGCACCCATCCAGCGTAGTTCGAGAGGGGAATGCCGTAGAACGCGCCGCCACCGAAGGTCCAGAAACCGACCGCGACCGCGCCGGGGTCCAACACCACGTCCATCGCGACGACGGCGAGGGCCACGGCGAGCAGCCGGACCCACCCGCTCGACGAGCGCCCGCCGGACAACAACGAATACAGCAGGTACGCGTTGACGACGAGCGGGACGAAAAACACCGGGAGCGCGACGGGAACGCCGCCGAGCATCGGCCCGAGACTCACGGTGTACTCGAAGGTTCCGTACGGCCAGCCGGTCCGGACGCCGAGCCCCTCGATCGCGTACGTGTACGCGATCAACACGCCGATCCAGCCGACCGCCCGCCGGTCGAGCAGCGGCAGGATCCCCACGACGAGCGGCGACCGCATCACCAGCACGCCGAACAGCACGAACCACGGGTGAAACGCGAACGGTTCCGGGATCCACCCCTCGGCGCTCCCGACGAGCGTGACCGCCCCGACCGCGGGGAACAACACGGCGATCGTGAAGCGGTTTTCGCGGACGAGACGGTCGAGCGACGTCTCCGCTCCCTCGCGGGTGTTCGGCAGCCGATCGCGGAGCGTTCGAGGGGTGCTCGGCGAGGACGCCGGCGACGGCGGCCCGTCGCCGTCCATCAGAGCACCCCCCAGATCGGGTAGACGCGCCAGAGTCCGCCCATCGCGAGCAGGGTCCCGACGAGGGTGTTAAGCGCCGGGAACCACCAGTAGGCCCGGTCGACGGCGACGCCCGAGGTCGCGACCCACGCCACGAAGGCGGGATAGAGGCCGAGGAGGAGGCCGAGCCTGACGTCGAGGACCGCGAACGCGACCGCACCGGCCGCCCAGCAGCCGAAGCAGTAGGCGTACGTCCGGGACTCGCCGAGCACCGTCGCCGTCGTCCGGATCCCCGCCTCACGGTCGGGGTCGATGTCCGGGATCGCCGAGAACGTGTGCATCCCCATCGTCCAGAGCCACGCCCCGACGAGCGCCGGAAGCGGCGGATGCGTGCCGGCCACGGTCGCGTACGCGGCCGCTCCCGGAAGAATGTACAGCCCGTTCGAGGCCGAGTCGAGCAGCGGCGTCGTTTTGAACCGCAACGGCGGCGCGCTGTACCCCGCGGCGAGGGCGACGAACCCCAGTAGGTACGGCCACGCGACCTGCGGCGTGATCGCGAGCGTCGCGAGCCCGCCCGCCGTGGAGACGGCGACTGCGGCCGCGACGACCCGATCTCCCTGCCAGCGCGCCTCGCGACCCTCCTTTTTTGGGTTGATTGCGTCGATATCGGCGTCAAAGACGTCGTTGACGCCGTACAGGAAGACGTTCGCCGGCAGGAGGAAGTACGCGGCGAGTGCGACCGTCACCGGAGTGAACAGCCCGCTTACGTCGTCGATCCCGTAGGTGACTCCGACCGCGACCGGGCCCGCGAGGTACAGCCAGAAGCGCGGTCGTGAGAGCACGAACAGGTACCGAAGATGGCCGACGATCCCCCGGCCGTCGGCCGCGTTGTGACGGCCCGCGTCCGAGCCGGTGTGGTCGGTTCCGGTCACTGTTCCTCGCCTCAGATCGTATCCGCGATCCGCTCGGCCGTCAATCCTCCGCTTATCAGACACATCGGGACGCCGATTCCGGGCGTCGTCGTCGCGCCGGTGAAGTAGAGTCCGTCGACCTCCGAGGAACGGTGTGGCGGGCGCAACAGCGACGTCTGTCGGAGCGTGTGGGCCAGTCCGAGTGCGCTCCCCTCGTAGCTGTTGTACCGGTCGGCGAAGTCCTCGACGGAGAACATCTCCTCGAAGACGATCCGGTCGCGGAGGTCGGTCCCGGTGTTCTCGGCGATATCGTCGAGGACGAGGTCACGATACTCGGCACGGCGTTCGGGGGTGTCCTCCAGCCCGGGTGCGATCGGGACGAGCGCGAACAGGTTGCTGTGGCCCTCGGGCGCGACCGAGTCGTCCGTCTCGGACGGCACACAGAGGTAATACGCCGGATCGTCGGGCCACGCCGGCTCGTCGAAGATCTGCGCGAAATGCTCGTCCCACGCCGTCGGCAACACCAGCGTGTGGTGGGCGAGCTCGTCGACGTCACCCTCCACGCCGAGGTACAACAGGAACGCCGAGGGCGCGAACGTCCGCGACTCCCAGTACTCATCGGTGTACTGGCGCTTCTCCGGCGGGAGTAGCTCCTGCTCGGTGTGGGCGTAGTCGGCATTCGAGACGACCAAGTCGGCGAGGTAACGGGTGGTGTCGTCGGGACCGGGGTCGCCGGCGGCGGTCCCACCGTTGTCGTCGGCGACCGCGCCGCCGTCGCCGACGGCCTCTCCGGTCTCCGCGTCCCTCGCTCCCCGTGCCTCGCGTTCGACGTTCGTGACGCCGTCGCCGCCGCCGTTGACCTCGACCGCGAACCCGCCGCGTCGGCCCTCGATCGCGGTGACCTCGGCGTCGGTGACGAACTCGACGCCGAGCTCCTCGGCGAGTTCGACGATCCCGTCGACGACCGCGCCGAGTCCGCCGTCGGGGTAGTAGACGCCCATGTTGAAATCGACGTGGCTCATCAGGTTGTACAGCGCGGGGGTGTTCGTCGGCGACCCGCCGAGAAACACGAGCGTGTACTGCATCAGCTGTTGGAGTTTCGGGTGGTCGAAGTACCCCTCCACGTGGCCCTGCATCTTGCCGAGCAACGAGAGTCCCCAGGAGTACCGGAGGACGTCGGTGTCGACGTAGTCCCGCAGCCGCGGCCGGTCCTCGTACACGAAGTGCTCCATCCCGATCTCGTAGGTCCGTTTCGACTCCGTCAGGTACTCGTCGAGCGCGTCGCCCGCGCCGGTTTCGTAGGATTCGAACAGCTCGCGGTTGTGGTCCATGTCGGAGAGCACGTCGACCTGATCGCCGTCCTTCCAGAACACGCGGTAGTGCGGGTCCAAGTGGCTCAGTGAGTAGTAGTCCTCCGGCGACCGACCGAAGTGACCGAAGAACCGCTCGAACACGTCGGGCATGAGGTACCACGACGGGCCCATGTCGAACTCGAACCCGTCGGCTTCGAGCCGGCTCGCGCGTCCGCCGAGCTGTCCGTTCTTCTCGAGAAGCGTCACGTCCGCGCCGGCGTCGGCGAGGTAACAGGCCGTCGAGAGGCCGCCGAAGCCGCCGCCGATGACGACAACGGACTCGCCGGCCACGCCGTCGATTTCCGGAACCGCGTCCATGTTCGATCCGACGCACGGGAGCGGTATAAATACCGGCATCGGCTCGCCGAGGTCGGGTTCGGAGGACGCCGTCGAGCCGGACGTCCGGAAGCCCGAAGACACCACTAAGTCGCCGACGCGCGTATCGATCGGTATATGGAGCCTACAGTTGCGATAACCGGGGCAACAAGCGGGATCGGGCGGGCAGTCGCCCGGGCCTTCATCGATGCCGGTGCCTTCGTCGCCGTCTCCGGCCGCGATAGGGAAGCGGTCGACCGGACGGTCACCGAGTTGAACGGGGACGGAACGGACGCCGCGGGGACCGCCTGGGGAACCCGCGCCGACGTCCGCGACGAGCGCGAACTCGAACGGTTCTTCGAGCGGGTCGGCGGCGAGGCTGGGCCGATCGACGTGGTGTTTGCGAACGCGGCCGTCTTCGGTGGCGACCCGGGTGACACGCCGATCGACGACGTTCCATACGCCGACTTCGACGAGGCGGTTCGGACGAACGCGCGCGGCGTGTTCGCGACCGTCACCGAGGCGGTCCCACACCTCGCGGACGATGCGCGGGTGATCGTTCCCTCCGGCTCCGTCGCGCACGAGCCGACCGCCGGGATGGGCGCATACGCGATCTCGAAGGCGGCCGCCGAGGCGGTCGCTCGGGGGTTCGCCGCCGACGTCGACGCGGCCGTCGGGGTCGTCGATCCGGGGCTCGTTGCCACCGACTTAACCGGGGTTGAACGCGCCCGTGATCCCGAGGAGGTCGCGCCGCTGTTCGTCTGGGCGGCGACGGACGCGCCGGCGGCGGACCTGGATGGCGGCCGATTGGGCCTCCGTGAGTGGCGAACGGCAACGCGTTGACATCCTCTCCGCCCTGAAGGGCGAAGATTCCCACGGCACTGCGCCGCTGGTTTGGGATGGTTACGGTTTGTAGACGCCTCGATGACGGCTACTAGCTGTGCCAACCAGCCGTTACTCCTATGCCGGTATGGGATTCAGAGATACTTTTTCTGCCTGTATCCCGAAATCCACAACAGAAAGGGATGCTTTCTGCGTGGAATCTGGGAATCCCGATATTGTCCAATTAGCTGGGCGGATAGGCCGCCTCGGTTATCTGTTAGTATGGTAATTGCTTAGTTAAAACATCCGTTTACAACAGAGAGCGTAGCGTGTAGAGGGGTTGTCGGATTCATCCCCGCGCTGAAGCGCGAGACTTTCTCCTCGAACTTCCGTAACCGGCGCCCGCTCCCGCCGTCGCCGGCTACGAGAGGTGCGCGGCGATGTCGGCCTCGGCGATGATCCCGACGGTCTCACCGCCGTCGGTCACCATGACGGCCTTGTAGTGATCGAGGAGGTTCCGCACCTCGTCGACCGTCGCGTCGGGTGCGACCGTGGGGAACGACTCACTCATCACCTCGCTAACGGGGTGATCGCCGATGTTCTCGCCGGCGTGGACGACGTCGGTCTGGCTGATCGACCCGACCGGGACCTCGTTCTGGAGGACCGGAAGCTGAGAGTACGCCTCGCGTTCCATCAGTTCAACGGCGTCGCCCACGGCGTCGTCGGGGGCGATGCTGATCACGGTCTCGTTCATCAAGTCGGTCGCACGTACCACCTCCCCCTCGGCCTCCTGAAGCGCGTTGACGATCCGGCGGAGCGTCGAGAGCCGGGGGTCGACGTCGCCGCCCTCGATCCGGGCGATGAGCGGCTGGGAGACGCCGGCGGCATCGGCGAGCTCGCTCTGGGTCAGTTCGAGCGCCGTGCGCCGTTCTCGCAGGTCCTGTTGCGTCGGGATCTCCATACCGTATGTATAACCGAAGGTTATTAGAAAAGGTTTCGGCCGCGGGGTCGGGAGATCGGGTGGGGCGGTCAGCGGCCGGCGGCGTCCTCGGTCTCGGCCTCGTCGGGATCGGTTTCGAATATCTCGATGACCTCGAGCGGGACGTCCCGGAGCGCGCCGCCGACTTCGCTTTTCGCGATCCGCTCGGCGTGCTCCTCGTTGTCGGCGTTGAACACGTCGATCTCCAGCAGTAGCCCGACCAGCGCCGTGTTCGCCGCGAGGAAGGCGGCGTCGAACGGCTCTCCGCAGGCGGGACACCCGGTGACGCCGGGTTCGACCTCGACGTACTGCTTGTCCGTCTCGTTGAGTCGCTTGCCGGCTTCGCTGACCGCGACGCCGATCGCGTCGTCGGTCTCCTCGACGTCACGGACCAACCAGGCGGCTTCCATCGCGACTTCGTAATCGCTCATGACGGAACTGAGGGTCCGCAGGGTTTCCTCTCTTGTGGTTCGGCGGTCTCGGCCGGCGACGGTCCCGGCGGGATCCCTACAGCCGGTCGATGATGGCCGCAGTGACCTCGTCGGTCGTCGCGTCGCCGTCGAGGTCCCCCGTCCGCGGGCCGTCGGACAGTACGGACTCGACCGCGTCGCGGACGCGATCGCCCGCCTCGACATGGCCGAGGTACTCGACCAGCATCGCAGCCGATAGCACCGCAGCCGTCGGGTTCGCGACGCCCTCGCCGGCGATGTCCGGCGCGGTGCCGTGAACCGGCTCGAACAGCGCGTTGTCGTGGCCGACGTTCGCGGACGGGAGGAGCCCGAGCCCGCCGACGAGCCCGGCCGCGAGGTCCGAAAGCACGTCGCCCGCGAGGTTCGGACAGACGATGACGCCGTACTGCGTCGGGTCGAGCGGGAGCTTCGTCGCGAACGCGTCCATCAGCTCCTCGTCGGCGTCGACGTCGCGGTCGTCGGCGACCGCGAGCGCCTCCTCGCGGAAGCGGCCGTCGGTCTCGCGCATCACGTTCGCCTTGTGGACGACGGTGAACCCGTCCCGGTGGCCGGGGCCGCGCCCGTCGGCGACGAACTCGCAGGCGTACTCGGCGAGTTCGCGCGACGCCGAGGCGGTGACCACGCGGGTGAGCGTCGAGAGGTCGTCGCTAAGCCGGGCCTCGTGGCCCGAGTAGACGCCCTCGGTGTTCTCGCGGAGGAAGACGACGTCCGTCTCGGGGCGGAGCGCGTCGACGCCGGGATACGCCCTCGCGGGCCGGACGTTGACGAACGATCCGACCGCCTCCCGGAGCGGGAGGATCACGTCGGCCGCGGTGTCGCCCGCCGCCCCGAACAGCGTCGCGTCGGTGCTCGCCGCCAGTTCGTAGGTCTCGGCCGGCAGCGCCTCGCCGGTCGCGTCCTTCACGGCGTCGCCGGCGTCGGCCGTGACGAACTCGAATTCCGGGGTGAGCGCCTCCAGTACGTCGATCGCCGCCGGGATCACTTCCCGTCCGATCCCGTCACCCTCGATGACGGTGATGCGTTCGGTCATATGCGTCGTCCGCGGGACGGCAAAAAGAGGATGTCGATACGTCGATCAGGTCGCCGATACGTCGGTCGGATCGCACTCAGTCGTCGCCCGCGACGTACGGCAGATCGTCGACGGCCGCGTCGACCTTGCTCCGGTTGGAGTACATCAACGCGGTCGTATCCCAGATTCCGTCGACGAGCGCCTCCTTCATCCCCGTGTCGATGTCGACGTCGATCGTCGTCCCGCCGTAGGTGACGGTCTCGGTCTCGACGTCGATCTCGACGTCGCCGTCCGGGTTGTCCTCGATCCACGTCTGGAGTGCCGTCACCGTCTCGTGGTCGGCCGTGACGGCCGGGATCCCGAGCGACTTACAGTTGTCCCGAAAGATCTCGGCGTACGACTCGCCGACGACGCCGTCGATTCCCCACCGCATCATCGCTTGGGGCGCGTGCTCCCGCGAGGAGCCACAGCCGAAGTTGGAGTTGACGACCCCGATCGACGCGCCCGCAAAGCGGTTGAGCGGGTGATCGTTGAACTCGCCGTCGTCGTCCCGCCGGACGTCGTAAAAGAGGTAGTCCGCCATGTTGTCGAACGTGACCTCCTTCATGAACTTCGCCGGCAGGATCTGGTCGGTATCGACGTCGTCGCCCGGAATCGGCACGCCGGTACCGGAGACGTCGGTGATGTGCTGGTCTTCGCTCATCGCGTCTCACCCCCGGTGAGACCGATGGCGAGGACGTCGTCGTGTGACTCCGATACACGACGGAAATCGCCGCCCGCGTCGGCATCGGGGGCCATCAGTCGGCCACCTCCTCGACGCCGCCGGCGCCGCCGGTCGGCCCGTCGTCGAGATACTCTCGCGCGTCGGCAACCTGCCCCTCGACCGCCGCGGCCGCGACCATCGTGGGGTTCATCAGCACGGTTCGACCCTCCTTCGACCCCTGCCGGCCGACGAAGTTCCGGTTCGAGGAGGACGCACACACCTCGTCGTCGACGAGGCTGTCGTCGTTCATCGCGAGACACATCGAACAGCCGGCGCGGCGCCACTGGAATCCGGCGTTGATGAACGTCTCGTCGATCCCTCGCGCCTCACACTGCTTGCGGACGGTCTCGGAGCCGGGAACGGCAAGCGCGCGGACGCCATCGTCGACCGTTTCCCCCTCCAAGACCTTCGCCGCCTCCGCGAAGTCGGAGACGCGACCGTTGGTACAGGTCCCGAGGAACGCGACGTCGACGTCGTAGCCGAGCATCGACTGGCCGGGGTCGATCTCCATGTGATCGAGCGCCGACTCGGCCGCCTCCCGGTCCGTCCGGTCCTCGAACGCGTCGGGATGCGGGACGGTGTCGGAGATCTCGATCACCTGGCCCGGGTTGATCCCCCACGTGATGAGCGGGTCGACCCCGTCGGCGTCGACGGTGACGACGTCGTCGTACTCGGCGTCCGCGTCCGACGCGATCGACTCCCAGTACGCCTTGCGCTCCTCGAAGGCGTCGCCCTCGGGGGCGTACTCCCGTCCCTCAAGGTACTCGTAGGTCGTTTCGTCCGGGTTGATGTAGCCGGCGCGGGCGCCGCCCTCGATCGACATGTTACACACCGCGAGCCGCCCCTCCATGTCGAGCGCCTCGATCGCGGGGCCGCCGTACTCGTACACGTGGCCGACCCCGCCGTCGACGCCGAGGTCCTGGATGATCTTCATGATGACGTCCTTGGCGTAGACGCCCTCGCCGAGCGAGCCCTCGACGTTTATGCGTCGCACCTGCTGTTTGTCCGCGGCGATACAGCCGGTCGCGAGCACGTCGCGGATCTGTGAGGTCCCGATCCCGACGCCGATGGAGCCGAACGCGCCGTGGGTCGCGGTGTGGCTGTCCCCACACGCCACGGTCATCCCCGGCCGGGAAAGCCCCAGCTCGGGGGCGACGACGTGGGTGATCCCCTGTTTGCCGGACTCGAACCCAAAGAAGGTGATCCCGTTCTCGCTCGTGTTGCGTTCGAGCGCCGAGAGCATCTCCTCGGCCTGATCGTCGCCGAGCGGTCGTTCCCGCTTGTCCGCCTCGGTGGGCGCGATGTGGTCGGTGGTCGCGAACGTCCGGCCGGGATACGCGACGTCGAGGTCCCGCTCGCGAAGCATGCCGAACGCCTGCGGGCTGGTGACCTCATGGACGAGGTGGAGCCCCACGAACAGCTGGTCCTGTCCGTTCGGCAGCTCGGTCACCTTGTGTCGGTCCCACACCTTGTCGTACAGCGTGTCCTCGCTCATTACGCCGTCACCTCGGCGGACTCCTCCTCGTCCTCGTCGGCCTCCTGCCACGCGAACAGCTCGCGCAGTTCCTCGCCGACGGCCTCGATCTCCCGGTTTTTCTCCGCGGTCCGGAGCTGGGTGTACGAGGGGCGACCGGCCTGGTTCTCCGCGATCCATTCGTGGGCGAACGTCCCGTCTTGGACCTGTTCGAGGATCGCTTCCATGTTCTCGCGGGCGTGTTCGTCGACGACGACGTCGCCCTTCGTCAGTCCGCCATACTCGGCGGTGTCAGAGACTGAGTCCCACATCTTGCCGAGCCCGCCCTCGTACATCAGGTCGACGATGAGCTTGAGTTCGTTGAGACACTCGAAGTACGCCATCTCCGGCGAGTAGCCGGCGTCGACGAGCGTCTCGTACGCCTGTTTCACGAGCGACGTGACGCCGCCACACAACACCGCCTGCTCGCCGAACAGGTCGGTCTCCGTCTCCTCGCGGAACGAGGTCTCGACGACGCCGGCGCGCGTACAGCCGATGGCGGCCGCGTACGCAAGCCCCTCGTCGTGGGCCTCGCCGGTCGCGTCCTGGTACACCGCAAGCAGGCCGGGCGTCCCCTCGTCGTTCTCGTAGTTTCGGCGCACGAGGTGGCCCGGCGACTTCGGCGCGACCATCGTCACGTCGACGTCCTCGGGCGGCTGGATCTGGTTGTAGTGGATGTTGAACCCGTGGGCGAACTGGAGGGTGTCGCCCGACTCCAGGTTCGGCTCGATCGCCGCCTCGTACACGTCCGGCTGGACCGTGTCGGGGACGAGCACGCTCACGATGTCGGCCTCGGCCGCGGCGTCCGCCGGGGTCGCCACGCGCAGGCCGTCGTTCTCCGCGGCCGCCCGCGAAGAACTCCCCTCACGGAGGCCGACGACGACGTCGACCCCGCTCTCGGAGAGGTTCTGTGCGTGGGCGTGCCCCTGCGAGCCGTAGCCGAGCACGGCGACGGTCTTGTGGACAATGTGGTCCGGGTCGGCATCTTCGTCGTAGTATACTGTCGAATCGAACGTGTATGTGTCGTCGGTTGGCATTGTGTATGGTGTGAGTCGTCCGGGTCGTCAGTCGCTCGTCGGGGTCGTCGGTTCGCCGGCCGTTCCGGGTTTCTCTCCTGGGGCCGTCGGCACGTTCCCGCGTGCCAGCGCAGTCTGTCCGGTCCGGGCGATCTCGATGATCCCGAACTGCTCGAACGCGTCGAGCGCGTCGTCGATCTTCGACTCGTCGCCGGTGAGCCGGACGGTGATCGTCTCCGGCCCGGCATCGAGCGTCCGACCGTCGTACATTTCGGTGACGGCATGGACCTTGTCCGGCTCCGCGCCGTGGATTTTGAGCAGGACGAGTTCGGATGTCACCGCGTTGCCGGACACCTCGCCGACCGAGATGACGGGCTTCAGCTTCGCGATCTGCTTTTCGATCTGGTCGATTCCGGGGTCGGTCTCCTCGACGACCATCGTGATCCGCGAGTGGCCCTCGACGGTCGTCGGACCGACCGTCAGGCTCTCGATGTTGAACTGTCGCCGGGAGACGAGTCCGGAAACACGGGCGAGTACCCCCGGCTCGTCCTCGACGAGCGCCGAGAGGACCGCTCGACGTGAGTCGTGTTGCGCCTCGACGGCGGGATCGACCCGGTGGCCCTCCAAGTTCCGTCGGCCTTCCGGGTGGGGGCGCTCTTCGGGCGCCGGGCCGGGCATCTCGTTCGTCCCGTCGGTGGTTCCCTCTCCGCTCATAGCTGGTCCTCCGAAAGCGCGAACTGGCCGTTCGCTCCGCCGCTCGGCACCATCGGCAGGACGTTCTCCTCCGGGTCGACGTGGAAGTCGATCACCGCGGGGCCGTCGTATTCGAGCGCCTCCTCGACGGCGGGCGCGACCTCGTCGTAGCCGTCGACGCGGATCCCGAGCGCGCCGAACGCCTCGGCCATCTTGTCGAACTCGGGCATCCAGTTGTAGTCGGACGCCATGTGTCGCCCCTCATAAAACGCGTCCTGCCACTGGCGTACCATCCCGATGTACTCGTTGTTGAGCACGGCGAAGGTGATGTCGAGGTCCTCGCGAACCGCGACGGACAGCTCCTGCATCGTCATCAGGAAGGACCCGTCGCCGTCGAAGCAGATCACGTCACGGTCCGGGTCGCCCATGGTGTCGGCGGCGACCCGCGCGCCGATCGCGGCCGGCACGCCGTACCCCATCGTCCCGAGTCCGTGCGAGGAGACCCACGTCCGGGGCTCGGAGTACGTCCAGAACTGGGAGGCCCACATCTGGTGTTGGCCGACGCCGGTCGTGACGATCGTGTCGTCGTCGGTCGCCTCGTCGAACGCCTCGACGACGAACTGCGGCTTGAGCGGCTCGTCGTCCGGCGTCGCGTACGTCATCGGATACGTCTCCTGCCATTCGAGACACCGCTCGCGCCACTCGTCGGCGTCGGGCGGGGAACGGATCGCCGCGGTCAGCTGTTCGAGCACCGTCCCGGCGTCGCCGATGAGCGGGTAGTCCGCATGGACGTTCTTCGAGATCTCGGCGGGATCGATGTCGATGTGGACGACCTCGGCCTCCGGCGCGAACGTGTCGATCCCGCCGGTCAGCCGGTCGTCGAACCGGGTCCCGACGGCGATCAGACAGTCCGTATGGGTGATCGCCATGTTGGCGTGGCCGGTCCCATGCATCCCGGCCCACGAGAGACAGAGGTCGTCGCCCTCGGGGACCGAGCCGATCCCCGGCATCGTCGTAGTGACGGGGATCTCGAAAGTGCGGGCGAACGCTCGCGCGGCGTCGCTCGCATCGCCCTTGATCACGCCGCCGCCGAACAGACACAGCGGACGGTCGGCCTCCTCGATCGCGCGGGCCGCCGTCTCGACGGCGTCTGGCTCGGCGTTCGGATCCGGATCCGTTCCGGGCGGTGCCGTCGCCGGCCCCGGAGCCGACTCGGTGTCGGCCTGCGTGACGTCCTTCGGGAGGTCGACGAGCGTCGGCCCGGGGCGGCCGACGTCGGCGAGCGTGAAGGCCTCGCCGACGACGTCGCCGACGGTGTCGGCCTCGCCGGCGAAGTAGTTGTGTTTCGTGATCGGGCGGGTGACGCCGACGGTGTCGGTCTCCTGAAAGGCGTCGTTACCGACGAACTCCGTCGGCACCTGTCCGGTCAACGCGAGCATCGCGTCGCTGTCCATGTCGGCGTCGGCGATCCCCGTGACGAGGTTCGTCGCGCCCGGGCCGGAAGTGGCCAGACAGACGCCCGGCTCGCCGGCGACGACGCCGTACGCGTCGGCGGCGTGTGCGGCCCCCTGTTCGTGGGCCATCACCACGTGATCGACCGAGGAGTCGAACAACGCGTCGTAGACGGGCATGATCGCCCCGCCCTGAACGCCGAAGGCGGTGTCCGCGCCGGCCGCCTCGAGGGCGGCGACGACGGCCTCAGCGCCCGTCGATACCGTTCCCCTCGGGTCGCCGTCCGTATTCGTCTCGTCGCCGGTCGCGTCCGGCGCGCCCGTTCCGTCCGCGTCGGCCGGATCGGACGCCGTGTCGGTCCCTTCGGGGTCGTCCTCTCGTGGTTGTGCTGCTGAATCGCTCATCGTTGTGTATCGTGTGTGGGTGTGTCGCGGGTTCGAGCGTCGGTCGGTCCGAACGACGGTCGTGCGGGGCGAGACCCGTCCGTCCGCCGATCGTCGGTGCGCCGTGTCGGGGAGGAAGGAGTGTTGGTGGGGCTCAAGCCCCTACGATGGTCGGCACCACGGCTCCCGTGTCCGGACTGCTCGCGCGGATCCGTCGGTGCTGTCGCATCTCGTCGATGACAACACGGGCCGTCTATAAATTCCTGTCGGGAGCCCGCCTCGTCGCGACGACCTCTCGGTGCTCCCCGGGGTATCGATGACGATCCGTCGGTCCGGCCTGACGATCCGTCGGTCCGGCCTGACGATCCGTCGGTCCGGCCTGACGATCCGTCGCTTCGCCCGGCCGAACCGCGGGCCGCAAATCCATCGAGTCCCCTCGACGGCAACGGCTGGCGGGCCGCTGCGATCGAGGAGAGGCTCATCAGATCCGGACCTCCTCCTTCTCGACCCCGACCTCGCGGGCGAACCGCTCGACGTCGCCGGCGGTCACCTGCCGTTTGCCGGCCCCGTACTCCTTGACCCGCTTGGTGATCTCGCGGACCTCGCTGTCGGTCGGGTCGAACCCGGCCTCGACCAGGTGTTTCCGGACGCTGTGTGTGCCCGTGTGTTTGCCCAACACGAATTCGCGTTCCGCGCCGACCATCTCCGGGGTCATCACGCCGGGTTCGAACGTGTCGCTGTTCTCGATGACGCCGGCCGCGTGGATCCCCGACTCGTGGGCGAACGCGTTCCGCCCGGTGACGGGCTTGTTCGCCGGCACCGGGATGTCCGAGGCCTCCTCGACGATCCGGGCCAGCGTCGTTATCTGGCTCGTGTCGATCCCGGTGTCGACGCCGTAGACGGCCTCGACGGCCATCACGACCTCCTCGTAGGCGGCGTTGCCGGCGCGTTCGCCGATCCCGTTGACCGACACCTGCGCCTGCTCGGCCCCGTTCTCGAAGCCGGTGACCGCGTTCGCCGCCGCCATCCCGAAGTCGTCGTGGGTGTGGACGTCGACGCGGGCGTCGCTCGCCTCGTCGACCGCCTTCACCGTCTTGCCGAAGCTCGTCGGCATCGCGACGCCGCAGGTGTCCGGGATGTTGATCCAGTCGGCCCCGGCGTCGCTCGTCGCCGTCACGATCTCCGTCAGGTACTCCGGCTCGGTCCGGGTCGCGTCCATCGGCGAGAACATACAGTTGACGCCGGCGTTCTTCACCGTTTCGACGGCGTCGACGGCGCGCTCCTTCGCCTCCTGGCGCGTCGCGTGCATGGAGTCCTCAAGTTGGACGTCGCTCGTCGAGACGAACACGTGGACCAACTCGACGCCGGAGTCGAGCGCGGCCTCGATGTCCCCGTCAACGACGCGCGCGAGCCCACAGACGGTGGTGTCCGTCGCGGCGGCGATATCGCTCACGGCCTCGAACTCCGCGTCGGAGTTCACCGGGAACCCCGCCTCGATGACGTGGGTTCCCATGTCGTCCAGCGTTGCCGCTATGCGGCGTTTCTCGTCATAACTGAACGACGTCCGTGGTGACTGTTCTCCGTCTCGTAACGTCGTGTCGAAGATCCGTACAGGACCGATTTCGATGTTAGAAGCTATCGTGCCCTGGAAGAACTCGATCTGCCGGGGTGTCCGACGAAGCCTCCGTAGTATCTGACATCGAGCGAAGGAAGTGTGGAAGCGTACTTAAACCTTCCGTCAACCGATCGATCCGTCGCCGATCACATGCCCATGTCGGCGGCGGCCTCCGGGACGGGAAGGTCGTTGACCCCGACCACGAGCAGCTCGGCCGCATGGTCAAGCGCCATGTCGAACCCGTAGTACCGCTCCAGTTCGTCGCCATCGGGGCCCGTCCGAACCTTCAACATCGCGTACCCCTCGCGGTTCTGTGCCACGGTCGCCGTGTGGCCGTCGGCCGAGAACGTGAGCAGGCGCTCGGCGTCCGTCTCCTCGTAGCGGGCGGTAACACCGTTCCCCTCAGTCGTTTCTGCCATACATGGGGTACGAGCCGGATCCAATCGTATCTGTCGGTTTCCGTCGACCCGCCGGTAGCCCGACGTTCGTCGATGGGAAAGTTAAGGGTCGTCACCGCACAATCCCCCGATAATGGCTACCGAGGTGTCGCGACGGCGGGCGTGGGTGATCGCCGCGCGCCCCCAGACGCTCCCGGCGGCGGCCGCCCCGGTCGTCGTCGGCGTCGGACTCGCGCTTGACGCCGGCGTGTTCGCCCCGCTGCCGGCGCTTGCGGCGCTCGTCGGGGCAGCCCTGATCCAGATCGGGACGAACTTCGCGAACGACTACTACGACGCGGTCCGTGGCGCGGACACCGACGACCGCGAGGGGTTCACCCGCGTCGTTGCCAGCGGGCTCATCGATCCGGCGGCGGTCAAACGGGCGATGTGGCTGACGTTCGCGACGGCGATCGCGGTCGGCACGTACCTCGTGGCCGTCGGCGGGGTGCCGATCCTCGTGATCGGCCTCGCATCCGTCGCCGCCGGGATCGCGTACACCGGCGGGCCGTACCCGCTGGGGTATCACGGGCTCGGCGACCTCTTCGTGTTCGTCTTCTTCGGCGTGATCGCCGTCACCGGGACCTACTACGTCCAGGCAGCCGCGCTCGTCGGCGGCGGGGTCCCGGTGGCGCCCCCAGCGGGAACGGTGACGACCGCGGCCCTCGTGGCGAGTCTCCCCGTGGCCGCGCTCTCGACGAACATCCTCGTGGTCAACAACGTTCGCGACCGCGAGGAGGACGCCCGGACGGGCAAACGGACCCTCGCCGTGCGGTTCGGCTACCGGTTCTCTCGCGCCCAGTACCTCGCGCTGCTCGCGCTCGCGTATCTCGCCCCGTTCTGGTTCCTCGCGACCGGCTACGGCATCGTCGCCCTCCTCCCGCTCACGACGCTCCCGCTCGCGGTCGACGTCGGCCGGACGGTGCTGCGGGAGACCGACGGGGAGGCACTGAACCCGGCGCTCGAATCGACCGGCAAACTGCTCGCGGCGTACGCGGCCGCGTTCGCCGTCGGCCTCGCCGCCTAATGTACACCCGCCGATTCTCGGTTTCCCTGTCGACCCCCCTCCGGACGGCCCGGGGTGAGACGACCGAACGTGAAGGGTTCCTCGTGAGGGTGGGATCCACGGGGGACGATGCCGCCGCCGACCACGACCGCGACGGCGACGGCGACGGCGACCGCGACGGCGACGGCGACGGCGACGGCGACGGCGACGGCGACCCGCACGGCATCGGCGAAGCGACGCCGCTCCCCGGCTGGACCGAGTCGCGTTCGGCGTGTGAAACGGCGCTCGATCGGGCCACCGAGCGCGTGTGGGACCGGACGAACGGATCGGATCGGTTCGGGGGATCGAACCGGTCCGAGAGACGAGATCGATTCGCCGGGTCGGGCCGATCGGTCGGTATCGATCCCGACCGCGCGCCGGCCGCGCGTCACGGCCTCGCGCTCGCGCTCGATGACGCGGCCGCCCGCGACTCGGACCGGTCGCTGGCCGAACACCTCGCCATCCGGGCGGAACTCCCGGAGCCATCCGACGCAGTGCCGGTGAACGCGACGATCGGTGACGGAACGGCCGAGGCCGCGGCGCAAGACGCGGACCGCGCGGTCGACGACGGCTATCGATGCGTGAAACTGAAGATCGGCGCGCGGTCGCCCGACGCCGACGTCAAGCGGGCCCGGGCGGTCCGGCGGGCGGTCGGACCCACAGTCGAACTCCGCCTCGACGCGAACGGCGCGTGGGCCGGTGAAACCGCCCGTCAGACGCTCACTCGACTGGAACCGCTCGATATCGCGTACATCGAGCAGCCGCTTCCGGCCGATGATCTCGACGGGCACGCTCGGCTCCGGGCGGAGACGAACGTGCCGATCGCCCTCGACGAATCACTTGCGGATCGGTCCGTGGAGGCCGCGATCGCGGCCGCCGCCGCCGACGTCCTCGTGCTCAAACCGATGGCGCTCGGCGGACCGGACCGCGCGGTCGACACGGCGAAGCGGGCCCGCGAGGCGGGCGTCGAGCCGGTGATCACGACGACAATCGACGCCGTCGTCGCGCGGACCGCGGCCGTCCACGTTGCCGGCGCGGTCCCCGACGTCGCCGCCTGCGGGCTCGCAACTGCCGGACTGATCGACGACGATCTCGCGCCGGACCCGTGTCCGGTCTCTGGCGGCAAAATTACTGTCCCGGACGGGCCCGGTCTCGCGGGCGACGCGTTCGACGGGCTGATCTGACTCGTACGGGAGTCTCCGAATCGCTCGGGAATCGCTCGGCCGCGAGTCGGGGGCCGTCGCCGACCCGTCAGTGGAAGCCGCGGCCGACGTCGTCGTCCTCGATCAGGTCGTCAAGTTCGGCCGACAGCAGCGCCTCGGCCTCGTCGAACGTATCCGTGAGTTCGTCAAGCTCGTCGGTGCGACCGTCGAACTCGTACGACATCGGCCCGAACGCGGGCGAGTCGATCGCATCCATCACGTCCTCGAACAGGTGGTCCGGCTCGGTCGGGGCCTCCGCGTGGACCTTCAGCGTCTCCTCCAGCCGGGTCGCCACGTCCTTCGCCTCGTCCTCGTCGGCGGGCGGGTTCCGCACCGCGAACCGCCCCGGCGACTCCTCGTCGGGAAGCAAGGGGTCGAGGCCGTCGTCGACCCGGCGCGCCACCCGAGCCCCCACGCCCCGGAGGTCGCGCGGGTTCTTCGCATACGTCTTCAGGTGATAGACGCCGATGCTCGGATGGCCGAAGTAGAGGTCCTCACCGAGTCCGTCGCGGCGGGACCCGGCGACGGCACGCCACCCGTCCGGATCGGTCGATCCGCCGGCGACGTCGTCGAGGACGTCCTGCCAGTCTCGAACGCGCATGGTATGTAGTAGTTGTCGACGAAACCGAAAGAACGTGTCGGTCCATCGAGTTCATTCGAAAGGAGCGATCCTTCGGCTTGGCAACCTGGATGCCTTCGGCGTGCTCGATCGTACACGGAGTTCCGCCGCCGTCGAACGTCCCCGTCCGCCTCTCACACGAGGAGCGGCGACCCCCCGCACCGACAGCGTTTTTCGCCGTCGCCGAGGATCGCGAACGTGAACGTTCGGGGGCCGATCCTCTCCGTGAGCGAGGCACGGACGGTGTCGACGTCGTACGGCGACCGTGAGCTCCGAGAGCTCCGGATCCGCCCCGATCGCGGCGCGGCCGATCCGGTCGACGTGACGCTGTGGGGGGACTGGGCGGAAACGGGCGAGCACGCGGAGCCCGGCATGGAACTGCTCGTCACCGACGTGGAGGCGGACGAGTACCGCGGAGAGACCGGCTACGCCACGACCGGGGAGTCGTGGGTGGTGCTCGAACCCGACTTCCTCGTCGACGTGACGGGGATCCGATCGTGGGTCCAGTGTCCGCGGCTGTACTACCTGAATAAGCTCTCGGGAATCCCGCTCAACTACCCCGTGGTCAAGGGGACGATCGTCCACGAGGTGTTCGGCGACCTGCTCCGTGGGGTGGAGTTGGAAGCGTCCGTGGCCGACCGCGTCGCGGAGGCCGGACTCGAACTCGGTCTGCTCGGCTACGAGGCCGACGAGGTCGCCGACGAGGTCCGGCGCAACGCGGCCGCGATCGAGGGCTGGCTCGCGCAGGGAACGCTCGCCGAGGACGACACCTGGCGGTCCGAATTCACCCTGATCTCGCCGACGTTCGGCCTGAAGGGGCGGGCCGACGCGCTCCGGCGCGGGACCCCCGTCGAACTCAAGACGGGCAAGAACACGAACCGCGAGCCGCGGTTCCACGACAAGATACAGGCGGCCTGTTACGCGCTCATGCTCGCCGAGCGCGGCACCGAGCCCGATATCGGCACCCTGTTGTACACGAAAAACACCGCGCTCGACCGGAGCAAAGCGTCCGGCGACCTGTCGCCGGCCAAGGAGTTCACGGTCGGCGACGGGCTCTTGACGTTCGTCGTCCGCGAGCGCAACGCGCTCGCCGCCATGGAGTGGCGCGCGCTCAACGACCCCGGCGAGCGCCCGACGGTACCGACCGGCCACGAGGCCGACGCGAACTGTAACTACTGTTTCGAGCAGGACACCTGTATGGTCGTCTCGGGCCGGCTGGATCAGGAGTCGAAGGCCGGGCAGGTCGGGACCGCAGTGCCCGAAACGGAGCGGGCGTACTTCGACCGTTTCTACGTCGCGATCGAGGCGGAGCGCCGCGAAACCCACGCGGAGTACCGGAAGCTGTGGGAACAGACGCCCGACGAGCGCGCGGCGGACGACCGCGCGCTGATCGACCTCGAACCGGCCGGCCGGACCGGGATCGACGACCACCGCTGGGAGCTGCGGGCCCGGAAGCCGGACGACGCCGTCTCCAAGCTCCGCGAGGGCGACGTCGCGCTCGCGAGCGACGGCGACCCCGTGACGGGCCACGCCGAACTCGGCCGGATCCGCGAACTCGGTGACGAGGTCGTCGTCGAGACCGACGAGCCGGTCGCCCTTCGACGGCTCGACGTGTACCCCTCGGAGATCTCCGTCGACCGGATGCTCACCGCCCTCCACGACGCGATCCTGAAGGGCGACAAACGCCGGAAGAAGCTGGTGTTCGGAGGTGCCGGAGGGGACGCAGATCCCCCGCGATTCCGCGACGATCGGGCCACCTACATCGACAACAATCCGGCCCAGAACGACGCCGTGAATCGCGCGGTCGCCGCCGAGGACTGCGCGCTGATCCACGGCCCGCCCGGGACCGGCAAGACGTACACCATCGCGCGGACGGTCCGCGCGCTCGTCGCCGACGGGAACCGCGTGTTGCTGTCGGCGTTCACGAACCGCGCGGTCGACAACGCCGTCGAGGCCGTGCGGGATCAGGGGTTCGAGGACGTCCGCCGAGTGGGGACCGAAACCGGGGTCCGCGACGACATGAGCGACCTCCGGTTGGTCGAGCGCGGCGACCCGAACGAGAAGGCCGCGGAACTCCGGGACGCGCCGGTCGTCGCCGCGACGACCGCGGCCTGTGGCTCCCGGGTGGTACGCGAGTGCGAGTTCGACGTCGCCATCGTCGACGAGGCCGCACAACTCACGGAGCCGAGCACCCACGCGGCGATCACCCTCGCCGACAGGTTCGTCCTCGTCGGCGACCACGAGCAGTTGCCGCCGGTCGTCAGGGCCGAAAACGACCTTCGGACCTCGCTGTTCGAACGGCTTATCGACGAGTATCCCGAGGCGGGCGTGCTCCTCGACCGGCAGTATCGGATGAGCCAGCGGATCCAGGCGTTCGCCTCCCGGGAGTTCTACGACGACGAGTTGCGTCCCGCGAGCGCCGACGTGGCCGGCCAGACGCTCGCCGCCCTCGACGTCGACCTCGAAGCGTTGCCGGCGGAGTTCGGCGGCGGCGTGGATTTCGTCGACCCGGACGGGACCCGCGACGGCAACCGAAACGTCTCGGAGGCCGAACGCGTCGTCGAGGTCGTCAACGCGTACCTCGCGGCCGGGATCGACCCGGACGATATCGGCGTGATCGCGCCGTTTCGCGCGCAGGTGGCGGAGATCGGTCGCCGGACCGACGTCACCGTCGACACCGTCGACCGGTTCCAAGGGTCCGCAAAGGAGGTGATCGTCGTCTCGTTCGTCGCGACGGGCGACCTCGATGGCCCCATCTTCGAGGATCATCGCCGCGTGAACGTCGCGCTCACGCGGGCGAAAAAGCAGTTGACCCTCGTCGGCGACGCCGACGCGCTCGCCTCGGATCCGTTTTACGAGCGGATGCTCGACTGGGCACGACGATAGCCGGGTGCGACTCGCGGTGAAACGAACGGTACACGGGCTACCGCGAACGAGCAAAACGGCACGCGAAATTTGCCGCCAAATATAAAAGTATTGGAATTAATAAAATAAGTCGTTGTTATGGAACGGAGGCATCTGTTAGCGTTGTCCGCTGGCGCCGTTACGACCGGTCTGGCCGGCTGTGCCGACTCGATACCGGGATCCGGTTCCGTCGGAGGGGGAGACGTTTCGTTCGATACGGAGCGCGTATTAAACTTGATGCACGCTCCCGGAACGTTCGAGGACCGCGATCACTACGCCTTTTCGGCGAGCTCTCCGGTGGCGGTCGATAGTCTGCGCAAGGCGCTCGACGAAGAGGTGCTTGCGAGGCTCGTCTCGGTGGCGCGCTTCGGCCAGAGCGAGTCAGGCCTTATCAGGGCCGCCGGCGTCGACTTCTGGGACGTCGGAGCGCGGTACTCGGCCGGGCCGGTCACCGCGATCACCGGGGGGTTCTCCCGTGAGGACATCTTTCGGCGTCTTCAATACGAGGGGCTACAGTATCAGGGCGACTACGGCGGGTACGCGCTCATCGAGTCCGACAGCGACACCGCCTCTGGAGTGACGCTCGCCGTCGAAGGTGAGGGTCGTAGCGACGCCGAAGAGGCGCCCGCGGACATCTCTCTGGTCCTTCTTGCGGCCGAGACCGGCGGTTCCTCGAGCAACGCGGTCATGCGCGGGGCGATAGACACCGCCGAGGGGGAAACCGACCGGTACAGAGACGTCGTCGAACCGGTTGTATCGCTCATGGAGGGACTCGGTGATAGCGCGCTCCTCAACGGTGAAACGTTCGATGCCGTCTCACCGGAGGACGGCCCGAGCGGGTCGCTCGAATACGACCCGATCACGGTCGGCCAGCCCGTCTCGGGCACGCTGACCGCCGACTCGACCTCGACGATAGACGGTCAAGAGTACGCGTTCATCGACCGGTACGCGTTCGCCGGCGCCGCCGAGGCAGAGGTCACAATCACCGCCGAGTCGGACGACACCGGCAGGCTGGGGGTCAACCTGTACAGCGGGAACGAGGTTTCGGCGCCGGTCGAGAGTCGCCGAGACTCCGGAAAGGTCGAGTTCAGCACGCGGCTGCCGGAGGACGGACCGTACAACTTCATTGTGTACGACCCCGACCAGGTCAACGGGACCAGCGGGACCAGCGGGACCAGCGGGACCGAGCGGGAGTACACCGTCGAAGTGTCGCTGGGCGGCGGCTTCGGCGGTCCCGAAAACGGCGTCTTCGAGGGCGAGGTGGCTCGAGGGAGCGCGATTCGCTTCGGGGAGGAGAGCATGATACATCGACGGGTACTCGTGTTCGAGGATCAGCCCTCGATGAGCGATATCGAGACGTGGGTGTCGGAGAACAGCGGCGAAGGCGAGCTGTTCGGTCGGTACGAGTCGGTAACACAAGAGGGGGACGAGGACACGGCAATCGTCGAGGGGTCGATTCCCCTCGGGGACGTCGAGTCGGAAGACGTGACGCTCCGGTGACCTGACGAGTCTTTCACCGAGCCGTCGGTCCGCCTTGGGAGACCAGAACCGGTCGTCCGTCCAAAATGAAGAGCCGCTATCGTCGGCGACGCCGACGCGCTGTGTTCGGAGCCGTTCTACGAGCGGATGCTCGACTGACCGCGGCGGTGAGACGGCCGCCCCGTCCGCAGTTATGATCTACTCTCGGCCTGCGTCGGGGTCCGCCTCGGTGACGATCCCCGGCTCCTTGCTGGCGATGACGACGATCCGGTCGGTGAGGTCCTCGATCGCGTTTGCCAGTTCGTCCAGCAGGATCGCGAGCTCCCGGTAGACGAGCGGCTGGTCGACCGCATCGTCGGCGAACGCTGTTTCGATGGCGTCGTTGCGGAGCCCGTCACACTCGCTTTCGAGGCCGCGGATCGCCTCGATACCCTCCGTGAGGGTCTCGGTGGCGTCGCTCCGCGCGAGCCCGCGGACGAACCCCTCGACCACGTCGCCGAGGACCGCGACCATCTCGACGATCCGGGTCGCCATTTTGCGCATGTCGCGGAAGGGGTCGCCGTCGGCGTCGGGCCGCATCATGACCACCTCCTGGACGATCCGCTCGGTGTGGTTCGGAACCACGTCGAGCTCCTTATAGAAGTCGAGCAGCGCGGACTGGTTGAAGTTGATCCGGGTGTTCAACAGCCCGATGTCGTCCGGGCCGGCGTTGGTGATGGTCCCGGTTATCCCGCGGACCAACTCGTCGCACTCGCTCTCGATCGCGGCGATCTCGTCGACCGTCTCGCGGTAGTCACCCCCGCTCGCGTACTCGTCGAGGGCACGCGGAAGGAGAGCGACGCAGTCGTCGATCCGATCGAGATACGTGACGGTCTTGGCTTCGAGTCGTTCCCCGAAGTCGGCGTCGGTGGACATGTGCCGACCCACGCGCGTCGGGGGTAAAGAGGTTCCCTCGCGTTTCGTCGATCGTGAGGGTTCGGGCCTTCTCCCTACGGCCCGTCGACCGCGTCGAGCGCCGCCTCGATATCCGGAACATCGAACCACTCCCGGTCGGTGTACGCGTTCGTGCCGGCCGCGTACAGCGCCGAAACCGCGTCGACGACCGCCGGCGGAAGCGGGTCGGGGTCCGCCTCGCAGAGTTCGCGCCAGTCGTCGATGTCGCGGTCGGCGACCGCCGCCTTCGCCTCCGTCACGGCATCGACCCACGCGGGGTCGTTCGCCTTGTACCACTGCCGGACGACCTCCTTCGAGATCCCGCGCCCGCCGTAGGAAAACCGGTTCTCGTCGAACGTGCCGACCACGTCGGCGACGCGGAGTTTGCCGTCCGTGTACAGGCACTCGATCTTCCCGTCCTCGTGGACGAATCCGGCCGCCTCGGCGCGGTCGGTGACGACCCGGTTCACGTCGCGCGCGAGCGATTCGAGGGCGTCGATATCGGCGACGCCGGCGATCCGGTCGGCCTCGTCGCGGGTGAGGTAGCGGTCCTGTTGCTCGTACTTCGTCGAGAACTCCACGACCGCCTCGGGGAGGTCGACCGGCCCGTCCGGCCACGCGTCGGCGTCGATATCGGAGCCCGCCTCGAGCCCGAAGTCGGCGGGCTCCCTGCGGCGCCGGAGGCTGGACCCAACGGGGACCCGGTTGCGGAAGACGACCTCCAGCGGGACGAGGTAGTTGTCGCCGCCCGCGGCGTGAAAGGCGTCGTAGTCGTACCCCGTCTCGGGCCCCTCGTACGGGAGTTCGGGGACCTGTGTCAACTCGATCGCCATCGCCGTTGGGGGGGCGCCCGCCTCCGCGAGGGGGACGACCGCGTCCTCCGGGTCCGTCCCCGCCTCGACCGCGTCGGGGGCGACGACCCCGCGGTAGTGGGTCGGGACCCCCGCGGCCGACAGCCGCTCGAAGTTGAACGCGCCCATCGTACAGAGGCTCGCGCCCTTCCGGGGGATCGCGTCGGGCATCCGGCCCCAGTCGAACACCGAATAGGCGTCCGTAAAGACGAACCGGCCGCGGCCGAGGGCGTCGGGGGTCGCGGGGTCACCGACGCGGAACTCCTTGACGCTCGTCATACCGGATCCGGCGACCCCCGCCCCAATGAACCTTTCACTTACCTGGGCACCGCGATCCACGAGACGGTCCGACGATCCACGGCCGTGGGACCCGGACCGCGACGATCCGGCGAACCACGACGATCCGGCGAACCACGACCATCCGGCGAACCACGACGATCCGGCGAATCGCCGAGTCGCGTCGAAGGCGCTCAGCGCGAACGCCACCGATCGCCCCCACATCGAAAGGACCTCCCGCGTTCCCGTCACAGAAGGTGTATGAACGCGACAGGGGACGTCGTCGTCCTCCGGTACGGCCATCGCCCCGGACGGGACGACCGGATGACGACCCACGTCGGGCTGACCGCGCGGGCGCTCGGCGCCGACCGCGCGATCTTCCCGGACAACGCCGGCCAGTCGACGGAGACGGTTCGGGAGGTCACCGGCCGGTTCGGCGGGCCGTTCGCGGTCGAACGCCGCGAGGACGGGGCGGCGATCGTTCGAAACTGGGCGGGCGTCGTCGTCCATCTCACGATGTACGGCGAACCGATCCAGGGCGTCGAAGGCGCGGTTCGTGAGTCGGTCCGCGCCGGCGACGAGGACCTGTTGGTCGTCGTCGGGGGCGAGAAGGTTCCGTGGGCACTGTACGAGCACGCCGACTTCAACGTGGCCGTGACGAACCAGCCCCACTCGGAGGTCGCGGGACTCGCGGTGTTCCTCGACCGGTTCTTCGAGGGCGCGGAACTCGACCGGGAATGGGTCAACGCCGACCGGAGAGTGATGCCGGAGGCGACCGGAAAGACCGTGATCGATGCCGACGAGAGGAATGAACCGACCGCGGACGACGGGACCACCGACGGCGACCCCGCAAACGACGACTAAGCGCGATCGACGCCGTGGTAAATGCTGTTTCGGAGTCCGCCGAGCGCCGTGTCGTAGGTCCGGCGGTCGTGCCGATTCGAATGGACGTCGTTCGGTCCGTAACTCCCTGATGGAATCGCTCCGAACCGGATCGATTCGATGGCTGTACGAGGATTCGAGGGCTGGACGCGAACGGCTTAATGCGACCGTCTCCAGCCACCATTTGCAATGGCAGAAAGCAACCACCGACACGTCGAAGATGGCGATTCTACGACGGGGCGCAGCTGATCATGCGCAGTCCAGTCCCCAGTAACAAACTCGTCGCCTTCACGCTCGCAGGTGCCCTCCTCACGGCCATCGTAGCCGGTGGTCTCGCCATACCCGGTGGGGGCCTCGCGCAGGCTGGCGAAGAAATTGACTCACTGGATGCGACCGGGTCGGACGCATCACAACAGGTCGCTGCCGATGCCCCGACGCCAAACCAGGACTTCACCCCGGAAGTCCAGACGGAGTCTGGCTACGAGGAACACGAGGAGTATGAAGAAGACGAGGAGGGCGAAGAGCACGAGGAAGATGAAGAAGACGAGGAAGGCGAAGAGCACGAGGAGTATGAAGAAGACGAGGAAGGCGAAGAGCACGAAGAAGACGAGGAAGGCGAGGAGGAAGAGTGAATGAGATGATGGGATCGCTCGCGCCGGCCACCGAATGGCTGGGGGACACTCGCCGCGAGTTCGACTGTTGTGATACGACGTTTCGGGTCCAGGCGACGGGCATCCGGGCCGACGCTGCGGTGACTGCGGCTCGAGAAACGGCTGAGTCACTCGAAGCGCGGCTGAACGCCTTCGATGAGACGAGTGCAGTCAGACGGCTCAACCGCGAAGGCGAGGTCACAAACGAGCACGTCGCCCGGATCATCCGCCGTGGGTTGGAATACTACGACCGGACGGACCGGGTGTTCGACATTCATCAGGGCCGCGTCGAACACGACCTCAAAGCGTACCTGCGCGGTGACAGCGATGCGGTCCCGGCGACGTTCGACACTGGCACCGTCCAAGTCAGCGGGTCTCACGTCACTGCCGACGTCGAACTCGACCTCAACGGTCTCGCGAAGGGGTACGTCGTCGACCGAGCCAGCGAGGCACTCACGGGTCTTGGTCGAGGTGGGTTCGTCAGTGGTGGTGGGGACATGTCTCCACCGACGGGGGCGGTCGCCATCGAGAGCCCGTACGGCGACGACACGCCGCTGAAGATTCTGGACACGGACTGGCGCGTCGCGACGTCCGGGGGATACAAACGCTCGCGAAACGGCACCGACCACATATACGACTCGACCACCGAGTCGCTCGGCTCGCGCCACGAGTCCGTCACCGTCGTCGCGCGCCGAGACTGTATGGAAGCCGATGCCCTGGCGACGACGCTCACTGCGCTCCCGCTCGAAGAGGCAAAGACCCTTGCGGCGGAGTGGGATGGGTTGGAGGCGCTCATCATCCACGAGGGAGTCTTTCATACGACGGGAGCGTTTGAGACACATGTCTTGGACACGTGACATCCTCCCGCCCATAAAGGCGCGGGCCTCCCACCCGGTGTTGGCCGAGCAGGTCAATCCTAAAGATTGGGAGTCTAAGGTTTGCTGGACAGTCAGCCAGTGGCTTTGCCACGAAGCCGTTACTCGTACCCCGTAGAGGGCTTCGAGTTACCTGATTGTTTAC
>JAQCNI010000040.1 GCA_028275105.1 Halorubrum sp. | reverse complement strand
CCGACCTCGTTCACCTCGACGTCACGTCCGGCGACGCCGCTGCCGGAGATCACCGGCTTGAGGATGTACCCGTTGTTCGGGCCGCGCTTGACGACGTTGATGTCGAACACGAAGCTGACGGTTTCGTCGGCCCGCACCTCGAACGGCTTCGTGATCTGAAGCTTCTCGCTCGGGAGCTTCACTGCGACCGCCTCGCCGTCGACGGTTCCCGCCGCGCTCGCGACGTTCAGTTCGAGCTTCTCGTAGCGGCCCTCCGCGAGCTCGCCGTCGAAGACCGGCATCGCGTCCTCCTCGAGCACCTGCGTGAGGTCCACTGTGACCCCGCCGAGGTCGATGACGCTGAAGCCCCCCTCCGAGTCGTCGTCCTCGGATTCGTCGTCGTCCGCCGCGTCGTCGTCACCGTCGACCGGTGCGTCTCCGTCGTCGTCGGCGGTTTCGTTCCCACCCCCGTCCTCGTCCTCATCGCCCTCCTCGTCGTCCTCGGCTTCGTCGTCAGTGCCCTCGTCGCCGATATCCTCCTCGCCGTCTGCCTCGTCCTCTTCCTCCCTCGCCTCGAATATCCGGGCGCTCTCGACGGTCACGTCCAGCCGCTCGAAGTCGTCGATGTCGGCCGGTGCGTCGCTGATCAGCAGGCGGAACCGTCCGGCGGCGGTGCCCGAGCCCTCATCGTCCGACCCGTCGGACCCATCCGACCCGTCCGAGTCGCCGGAGGAAGTCACCCCGGTGTCCCCGGCGCAGCCCGCGAGCAGCGTTGCGCCGATACCGGCGCCGGCCGCCACGAACTCCCGCCGCCGGACGTCGCGGGCGACGGTCGCGTTCGATCCCAGTTCGTTCGTCGAGCGTGGTCCGTCGGTTGTCATCTCGTATCGATTACGGTCCCCCGGACGGGTATAAGGGGAAGATACTCCGCCCGAGTTCGGCCGGATCAATCCGGTTTTGCTCCGATCGTCCGCATCGAGGACGGCACGCGGCGACGTCCGATCATCGACGGCTATTCCCGTCCGTCCGCCCCACCTCGTTCCCATGTTACGGTACGTAACGACGAACCCCGGGAAGGTGCGCGAGGCGGAGGCGTACCTCGGCGAGGGGACCGTGAACCGGCTCGACTTCGATTACGCCGAGATACAGGCGACGAAGCTCGCGCCGATCGCGGCGCGTGGCGCACGCGAGGCGTACCGCAAGGCCGACGGTCCCGTCCTCGTCGACGATGCGGGGCTGTTCATCGAGGCGCTCGACGGGTTCCCCGGGCCGTACTCCTCGTACGTCGAGGAGACGCTCGGGATCGACCGGGTCCGGGCGGTCGCGGAGTCCCTCGAGGACCGCCGGGCCGCGTTCCGCTGTACCCTCGCGTACTGCGACGGCGACGGGTTCGCCGCCAGCCCCGACCCGGTTGACCGCGGGGACCGCGTCGCCGCTGCGGCCGCGGGTCCGGCGGACGCCGACGGCGACGGGGACGGGAGGATGGGGCCGCTCCCGGTCAAGCTGTTCGAGGGGTACGTCCCCGGGCGGATCGTCGCCCCGCGCGGCGACGGCGGGTTCGGCTACGACCCGATCTTCGAACATGACGGCGAGACGTTCGCCGAGATGGGGGCCGAACGGAAGAACGCCGTCTCACACCGCGGCCGGGCGCTGGAGAAGTTCGCCGAGTGGTACGCCGACCGGTGAGCCGGCCGGGGTCTTTTCGCCTGCTCCGCACCACTTCGCTCCGCTTCGCTCACCCCGGCGTTCAACCTCCCTACCACTTCCGTGTGTCGCGGTCGGGTCCGGGGTACTCGCCGCCGACGACCTCGGGGTAGAGTCGTTCGGGGGAAAACACGGTCGCGAACGCGCGCGGCTCGCGGACGCTTACCGGCATTCGGTCGCGGAGGCCCGCGGCCGCGCCCGGACCGGTGAGCGACGGATCGAGGCTGATCACCTGCATCGCGCCGCCGTGATACGCCGACGCCAGCGCCGGGTGATCGCCCGGCGGGTGGGTCACGGGCTCGCGCCACGCGGCCACCCGATCGTGCCAGTCGCGAGCGAGGTTGGCGTCGGCGAGGGACGCCACGACCGCCTCGGCGTCGGCGAGGAGGGCGTCGCTGGCGACGAGCGTCGTCCACGAGTGCCCGCGGAGATGATCGAGGGCGTCGCGTGCCGCCCCGCCGACGAGGAGGTCCGCCGCCAACACGCCGGCGTCGGCGGCGACCCGAGCGGGGCTCGCGTCGGGCGTGTCATCGGAGCCGGACTCGACCGACTCGTCCGCGTCCCGCATCCGTCGTCACCCCGCGTTCCCGTCGTCATTCGGTTCTCCCTTCTCCTCCCCGGCGCGTTCGTCGGCGAGCGCTCGGACGACCGCGTCCTCGTCGGTCTCGTACTCCGCCGCGCGGTCGAACAGGTCCCCGAAGCTCATGTGACCGCCATCCGTCGCCGCACGTATCGGTGTTCCGGACCGCCGGGCCGAGTCGAGCCGAGGCGGCCCGGGCTGAGTCGGCGCTCCCGACCGGCCGTCGATTCCGACCGTGGGACGACCGTCGGACGGGAGGCACACGTCTGACGCGGATATAAGTCGCTACGGTCGACCGATCGTGACAGGCGCGCCGCCCGGACTGCTGCCGGGTTGGGGCGCCCGTTCCCCCGTTTTTCGTGACGGCAACTCGCGAATGCCCCCGGAATCATTCCCGTGCGAGCCGATACCAAACAAGGATATGGGCGGACCACGTATCGCGTGTATGGCCGGATCGACGTCGACGGCGTCCAAGACGGTTCGTACCGATGCGCTCACCGGGATCCACTGGGTCGGGATCGTCGCCGCGCTCGTGAGCGCGGTCGTCCACCTCGTGCTCGGGGTCAGCCTGTTCAGCAGTAATATGGGCTTGGCGGTGTCGTTCCTCGTTGCGACCGGCGGGTTCCTCGTCGGAATCTCGTTCATCATCACCGACCGGTACCGGACGACAACCTATCTCCTCGGGATCCCGTTCACGGCCGGACAGGTCGTACTCTGGTACGCCCTCAATAGTCCCGGCCTTCCCGCTCCGCCCTCGATCGGCCCGTTGTCGGCGGCCGACAAGACCGCACAGGTCGCGTTGATAGTGGCCCTCGTGGTGCTCTACTTGCGGGAGTCGTAGCCGCGGTCGTCCGGGTCGAGGGCGGCTCCGATCCGACCGGGGACGACCGGTCAGTCCCGCGCACACAAGGTGACCACCGACACGGTCACGGCGGCCGTGCGCAGCCACGATGTCCGGGCGCCCGGGACGGGAACCAACGCCGGCCAGGTCGCGACCGTCGCTGCCGTGCCGGATGGGTTGCCGAAGCCGGTTCGGGCGGCGCTCATCGGTCGGATGGTCCCTCGGTCGGGTCGGTTGGCTCTCGCGACGCGGGCGGTCTGGCAGACCGGGACCGCGACGCGGGCGGGCGGACTACTCGGTACCCGTGACCCGTGTGTCGGGCGTCGAGTCGACCTGTGCCCGCCAGAGGGACGCGTACTCGCCGCCGCCATCGAGTAACCCCTCGTGGGTGCCCGACTCGACGATCCGCCCCTCGTCCATGATGACGATCCGGTCGGCCGACCGGATCGTGGAGAGCCGATGGGCGATGACGAACGCGGTCCGGTCCTCGATGAGCCGGTCGAGACTCTCCTGAATGAGCTCCTCCGTCTCGGTGTCGACGTCGGAGGTCGCCTCGTCGAAGACGATCACGGACGGGTCGTTGAGCAACGCCCGGGCGATCGCGAGTCGCTGGCGCTGTCCGCCGGAGAGCTTCACGCCGCGCTCGCCGACGCGCGTGTCGTACCCCTCCGGGAGGTCCCTGATGAACTCGTGGGCCTCGGCGGCCTTCGCCGCCTCGACGATCCGGTCCCGCGCGCCGTCGACGCTGCGGTCGTCGAGCCCCCCATCCGTGCCGCTCTCATCTCTGGGCCCCCCGTCCCTGCCCGCTCCGTCTCTGCCTTCTCCGTTCCTGCCCGCTTCGTCTCCGTCTTCCCCGTTCCTGCCCGCCCCCCACGCCGTTTCCGTCCCGCCGTCCGCCGACCACTCGGCTTCCAGCACTGCCCGGTCGCCATAGGCGATGTTCTCGGCGACCGTGCCCGAGAACAGGTAGGGGTTCTGCTCGACGACCGCGATCTCCGAGCGCAGCGCCCGAAGGCTGTACTCGCGGACGTCGACGTCGTCGACGCGGACGGATCCCCCGTTGACGTCGTGAAAGCGGGGGAGGAGCTTCAACAGCGTCGATTTTCCCGCGCCGGTCGCCCCGGCCAGCCCGACGGTCGTCCCCGTCGGCACGTCGAGCGAGACGTTCCGGATCACCGGGTCGCGGCCGCCGTACGCGAACGTCACGTTCTCGAAGGCGACGTCGCCCGCCACCCGGTCGGGGTCGTACGGGTCCGCCGGCTCGGTCACCGTCGGCTCCTTGCCGAGCAGCCCGAAGACGCGCTCGGCGCTGGACTTCGCGAGCTGGTACTTGTTGGCCGACTTCCCGACCCGGCGCATCGGCGAGTACAGCCGGCGCAAGTAGAGGAAAAACAGCGCGAACGCGCCGGCCGACAGCGCGCCGACGGTCCCGAGAATAATGTCCGTCCCGCCGACGTAGAGGACGAGCACGAAGACGACGCCGGTCGTCAGCCGGAGCGAGGCGAAGAAGGCCCGCCGGATCCGCAGCGCCGCCACCTTCTCGTCGTGATACGTCCGGCTCTGGTCGGCGACCCGTTCGCGCTCGAACGCGTGTCGGTTGAACGTCTTGATCACCGCCGTCCCGCCGAGGTTGTTCTCCAGCCGGGTGTTCAGCCGGGCGACCGTCTCGCGGATCGACTTGTATCGCGGCTCGATCCAGCTCAGGAACAGCCCGCTCGCGAGGCCGATGACCGGGACCGGCGCAAGCGCGATGAGCGTCAGCTTCGGCGAGTACGTCCAGAGAACGATCGAGATCCCGCCGACGGTCGCGACGACGCGGATCAACTGGCGGAACTCGGTGTTGAGGAACTGCTCGAGGCGGTTGATGTCGCTGTTGAGGATCGACATCATGCCGCCGGTCTGATGCGAGACGAAGAAGTCCATCGAGAGGTGCTGGAGGTGGTCGTACGTGTCGTTACGGAGGTCACGCTGGACCTTCTGGGCGGTCGACTGGAGGAGGTACCGCGAGCCGAACCGGGTCACCGACCGCAACAGGTACGCCAGCACCGCGATCACGACGAGCCGCTCCAGGAGCGCGACCCGTGCCGCCTCGCCGGTTATCTCCCCGGCGGGCACGAGTCCGACGTTGGCCAGGAGTCCGGGCTCGCCCGACTCGAGGACGACCCGATCGATCGCCGTCGCGACGACGATCGGCGGGACGAGACGTGCGAACCGCGTCCCGAACGAGGTGAGGACGCCGACGGTCAGCCGGACCCAGTAGGGCCGAGCGTACCCGAGCAGGCTCCGGATCGGGTGGCCGTCGAGGGTCTCGCGGACGCGCTCGAACCCGCCGTCGTCCTCGGACATACCCGGGTTAGTGCGTACCCGTTCATATGTCCCGGGATCGCGGATCGTCGTCGGGGCAGTTCGCGGGCCGTGATCGACCCCGAGGGATCATCTGAGCGTTCGCCGTTCCGACTCGAGACGTGTGGGCAGCTATCATCGGAGGGGCTCGTGTACTGACAGTGATTACTGCGAGTCTGTACCGCCGCGACGATCCGTGTCGGCGATGAGAGCCGGGTAACGGGCGTCTTTCGACACCGTCGATGAAACTATTCGCCGTAATCACTATGAGCGTGTCAGGCGCTTGCGGGAGAAAAATTCCCGAGAGATATATAGCCGTACCACTCACTATTAGAAAGTGATTAATTACGTCGGTGAGATCGCCCTTCCAACTGAATACCAAGTATTTGCGGAGAGGAGACTCGGTCCACCTATCGCCCGAAATGAACACGCTACCCCAATTCAGCGAAGCCGTCGAAGCACAGCACAACCGATTCGACGTCGATAGCCATGGGGAGGTTTACATCGTCGGGGACGTCCATGGAAGCCGAGCCGCGCTTGAGCGGCTCCTTGCGGAACTCGAACTGAATCACGATGATCTCGTGGTCTTCGTCGGTGATCTGGTACGGAAGGGACCGGACAGCCCCGGCGTCATCGACATCGTCCGTAACGATCCACGTCTCGCCAGCGTCCGCGGAAACAACGAACAGAAGATCATCCGCGGTGACAAGGATCCGGACTGGATCCGCGACGAAGACCGGGCGTACTTGGAGTCGCTGCCTATCGTCATTACGTTCGACGACGTGCTCGTCGTCCATGGCGGAATTGATCCTCGACGACCACTCGAAACTCACACCCTTGCGGAGCTGTTGACGATGCGTTCCCCGCACGGTGACGGATACAACGGACCCTTCTGGTACGACGACTACGACGGGCCGTATCGCGTCTTCTTCGGTCACACCGTTCATGGCCATCCCGTGGAACGCGAACACGCGGTCGGCCTCGATACCGGATGCGTCTACGGCGGGACGCTCACTGCGTACGACTACCGAAACGACGAATTTGTCACCGTGGAGACGAAAACCCATCAGGAACGCGCCAACTCGAAGGTCGTCGACCCGGCTTGATCAACCGGGACCGGACGGACCTCACTCGTACTCCGATCGAAGGCGACTACACGCCCCGTCACGCGTTTTGAAGTATCGTCGTTCTCCATCGCTCGTTCGAACTGCCCAGTCATACGTCTCGCTGTCCGGATGATACCAGTGCTCGGACTGTGCGTCGAGCACGGATACGTCGCCACCGTCCGACTGAGCGTGGTTGCCATCATCGGCGGCGGGAGTCCCTTCGGTAGAGTCGTCGAACGTGGTTTCCGTTTCGCCCTTCGACGCGTCCTCAATCAGAAGGTCCTCGCCGATGAGATCCGTGTCGACCACCATGCCCGGGCCGTAACCGCGGTCGAGGGCCGCCTCCGTGGCCTCCATCAGTATCTCTTGGATGTCCCGCACTGGCCCGTCATCGGCGGAGACCTGTTCGTAGCTTCCGTCGCTCCGCATCACCCATCGACGGCGGGTGTCCGTCAGTGACGCCTCCAAGATGAATCGGAGCTGTCTACGCAGTTGTGTGGCTTCGACGGGCGTGACCGCTTCAACCCGGTAGTCGAGGTTTCGGGTCATCCAATCGGCGGATCCGATGTACCACTCCGGTTCACCCCCGTTTTCGAAGTAAAATATCCGGGCGTGTTCCAGAAACCGACCGACGATCGAATGGACCGTGATGTTCTCACTCAATCCCTCGATACCGGGCCGGAGCCGGCAGATATCCCGCACTATCAGATCGATCTCGACGCCGGCCATCGAGGCCCGATACAGCTCCTCGACCATCGATGGGTCCTCAAGTCCGTTTATCTTCACCACGATCCGTGCCCGCCGACCGGCACGGGCGTGCTCCGTCTCGCGTCCGACCATCTCAGTGAACCGCTCGCGCATGGTCACGGGCGCGATCAAAAGCTTCCGAAAGCGATCGTCGAGCGTCGGCCCGGTAAAGAAATTAAACACCTTCGTGAGGTCAAAGCCGGTATCCCGGTCGGCGGTCAACAGCCCCAAATCGGAGTACCCCTTTGCCGTCCCCGAGTGGTAATTGCCGGTGCCGACGTGCGAGTAGAGTTGGACGCCGTCGTTCTCCTGACGGACCACGAGTGCCGTTTTGGTGTGCGTCTTCAGCCCGACGGTCCCGTAGGCGACGTGGATGCCCTCCTCTTCGAGCTGCCGAACCCACTCGAGGTTGTTCTTCTCATCGAACCGGGCCTTGAGTTCGACCATCACCGCCACCTGTTTGCCGTTGTCGGCGGCGTCGATCAGGCTCTGGATGACCTTCGAGTCGCTCGCGGTCCGATAGATTGCCGCCTTTACTGCGAGCACGTCGGGATCGTTCGCTGCTGCGTGGAGAAAACGTTGAACCGTCCCCTCGAAGGAGTGATACGGATGATGCGCGAGAATGTCCCCCTCGCTGATCTCATCAAAAATATCGGTCGGACCGTCCGGCGTGTCGCTTGACATCGACCCCAATCGAGGATGTGCCTTCGGCGTCCACGACGGGAACGTGAGATCCGAACGGTCGAGTTCCGTGAGTCCAAAGAAGTCCTCAAAATCGATCGGACCAGCCCGGTGGAATATCTCCCTGTCATCCATTTCAAGCTGCTCTTTGAGAATCGAGAGGGACTCTTCGGGCATATCCGCGTCAACCTCAACTCGAACGACCGTCGCGAAGCGGCGCTGTTCGATAACCTCCTCGACCATGTCGATGAGGTCTTCGGCGATCTCCTCGTCGCGCCGCACCTCGGCGTTCCGGGTCACCTTAAATTTGGACACGTCGTGGACGTCGAGGTCAGGAAGCAGCAGATCGAGGTTACACTCGATGAGGTCCTCAATAAGCACGTATCGGTCGTCGTCGCCGGTGACGGGTATCAGCCGCGGCTGGTTCGGCGGGATCTTGACTCGAGTGAACGTCGACTCGCCGGTCCCGTCCGACGAGAGCACGGCAAGTGATAGAGAGAGGTTCGAAATAAAGGGGAACGGATGGGCCGGATCGAATGCGAGCGGCGTCAGAGTCCGCAGGATGGACTCCTGGAAGTCCGTCCGCAGTTTTTGTTGGCTCTCGACGGACAACTCGTCGGGGTCACGAATATCGACCCCCTCGTCCGCGAGCGTCGGTTTCAGGACCGTCCGCCAGTACTCCGACTGCTGTCGAAAGAGCGGGCGTGCGGTATCGAGCACCTCCACCCATTGCTGTTTTGGCGTCCGGCCGTCCGGTGTCGTCTCCGTCACACCGGCGTCGATCTGCTGTTTGAGACCGCCGACGCGTTTCATGAAGAACTCGTCCGTATTCTTCGTAAAGAACGCGAGAAACCTGAGTCGTTCAAGCGGCGGATTCCGCTCGTCCATCCCTTCACGGAGAACACGCTCCTGAAACGCGAGCTCCGAGAGCTCCCGATTGAGATAGTGCTCGGGATCGGTCACGTCTCGTTCGGTCACCGGCCCACCTTTCGGGAGACGGTCGGCAGCGCAAGTCGACTTCTAGGCCCAGCAAGTCGGGGGCTTTCCGCATCTTTCGAGGCGGAGCCCCCGGCCTCAACGAGCGAGGGCTTCCGACTGGTCGGAAGCACGACGCGAGTAGGCCGGGGAGGAAGCCGACACGGTGAGAAACAGGCAACGTCGTTGCTGCCGTCTGACTCGCTATCCGATACACTTTTTTTGGGACCACGATAGTAGTATCCAGTGATACCGTCGCACAAGTCGCCGGTATCACGGGCCGTAGTAGCCCGGCCCCTGAATGGTGGGGATGCCGACCCCGAAGGTCGTTCGGTACGGGTGGGGAATGACCTTCCCCCCCGGCGACAACTGACGGCGAGTCCCACATCAA
>JAQCNI010000034.1 GCA_028275105.1 Halorubrum sp. | reverse complement strand
GATGGGCGCTGCAGGATTTGAACCCGCGACAACTTGGTCCGAAGCCAAGCACTCTATCCAGACTGAGCTAAGCGCCCGTAAGGTTTGATACTCCGCTAACGGTTTTAAGCCCCGCGATCCGGGACCGGGGACCGGTCTTTCCGGTCGTTTCACACGATCGCTCCCGGTCGACCATGGCTCAAGGCGGGCGGGTACGCCGAGCACGTTCCGACGGTTCCCCGACCCGATCGATCCGAGCCTGAGGGCGGGTCGTCGCTACCGGCCCATCGACCGCCGATCAAAAAGAATATTATTCGGACCTGATATGGTTTTTGTAGCCGATGTGTTCCGTCCGGACGCTACGTCCTTCGAACGACCGGTTCGTGTCGGGTGCCCCGCGTCCGAGGTACACGTATGTATGACCTAAACCCCCACCTCGACGCGGAGGTGGAACCGGGGACGAACCTGCTCCTCACTGGCCCGCCGCTCACTGGTAAGCGGTCGCTCATCATGGACGTCCTCGCCACGGGCACCGAGGGAGGTGACGGCGCGATCGTCGTCACGACGAAGGATGGGGCAGACCGCGTTCTGAAGGACTACGAGAAACGGACTCCCTACGAGGGAAAGCCGGTCGCCGTCGTCGACTGCGTCACGCGCCAGCAGGGGTCCGACGTCCGCGACTCGGACCGGATCAAGTACGCCTCCTCGCCCGTCGACATGACCGGGATCGGAATCAAACTGTCCGAGTTCCTCCAAGCGTTCGGGAATCGCGGGATCGAGCGAAACCGGATCATGGTCCACTCGCTGTCGACGCTCCTGATGTACGCGGACCTCCAGACCTTGTTCCGGTTCCTCCACGTGTTCACCGGCCGCGTCCAGAGCGTCGACGGTCTCGGGCTGTTCAGCGTCGACTCCACCGCCCACGACGACCAGAGCCTGAACACCCTCAAACAGCTGTTCGACGGGGTCGTGACGGTGTCCGAGGACGACGAAATCGACGTCAGACTGGCCTGACTCCCTCGGGCCTGACCCCCTCGGGCCTGACTCCCTCGAGCCGGAGTCCCGCCTGACTCCCTCCGGCCGTATCCCCACTAACCTTTACCTCGCTCCGACGTCCAACGTCGGGCATGCCCATCACCGACGACGCGGGTCTCGAACGCGCGCTTGACGCCGACACCGTCGCCGTGGTCGGGTGTTCGACGACGCCCGGCAAGGCCGCCCACGACGTCCCGGCGTCCCTCCAGCGCCACGGGTACCGGATGATCCCGGTCAACCCGTTCGCCGACACGGTGCTCGACGAGCCGGCATACGACGACGTCGCCGACGTCGAGGAGCCGGTCGACCTGGTGAACGTGTTCCGCCCGAGCGAGGAGGTCCCCGGTATCCTCGAGGCGGTCAGCGAACGACATGCCGACCGCGGCGACGCCGGGATCGCGTGGCTCCAGCTGGGAATCAGCCACGACGAGGCGGCCGCCGCGGCCGAGGCCGCCGGAGTCGACGTGATTCAGGACCGATGTATGAAGGTCGAGCACGGCCGACTGGTCGGGTGAGGCAGGCCTCGTCTCTCCGGGGGAGGATCCGGCCGGGGCTGTGACGTGGTCACCGCGTCAGCAACACCGTCGTATCGAGCGGCCGGGGCCGTGACGGTGTTTTCGGCAGTCACGTCCCTCGCCTCGTCCAATCGAGCGGTCGAGTGTTTGAACCGGGTCGCCGTCGAAATGTCGACACCCACTCGGCGGGCTACGACGGTTCACGTTCCCGACTCCACAACCCGATCGAACAACACTTATGCCGCTCGTCCGGCTTTCGGAGGACATGAGCGAGACGGACGCGCAGGCCGACGTGACGGTCGTCCTCCCGGACGGAACCGAGCTCTCCGTACCGACGGGCTCGACGGTTGAGGACGTCGCCCACGAGATCGGGCCCGGGCTCGGACGGGACACGGTCGCGGGGAAGATCGACGGCGAACTCGTCGAGAAGTACGCCGAAGTATCCGACGGCGACCGGATCGAGGTCGTCACCGAGGGGTCCGACGAGTACCTCCGGATCCTCCGTCACTCCGCCGCGCACGTCTTCGCGCAGGCCCTCCAGCGACGGCATCCCGACGTGAAGCTGACGATCGGGCCGCCGACCGACGACGGGTTCTACTACGACGTCGCCGGCGTCGACCTCGACGAGGACGACCTCGAGGCGATCGAGGCGGAGATGGACGAGATCATCGCGGCCGACTACGACATCGAGCGGACCGTCCGGTCGCGCTCGGAGGCCACGGCGATCTACGACGACAACGAGTTCAAACGCCGGATCCTCGACGAGGAGGCGGCCGGCGAGGCGGTCACGTTCTACGAACAGAACGGATTCCGGGACCTCTGTCGGGGCCCCCACGTCGAGTCGACCGGCGAGGTCGGCGCCGCGACGCTGCTCACCATCTCCTCGGCGTACTGGCGCGGTGACGAGGACAACGAGACCCTGACCCGGGTGTACGGGACCGCCTTCGAGACCGAGGCGGCCCTCGAGGAGCACCTCGAGATGCGCGAGGCGGCCAAAGAGCGCGACCACCGCAAGATCGGCCAGGAGATGGACCTCTTCTCGATCCCGACGGTGACGGGGCCGGGACTCCCGCTGTATCATCCGCCCGGCAAGACGGTGTTGAACGAGCTCTCCGGGTTCGCGAACCGGCTCAACCGCGAGAACGGGTACGAGGAGGTCGAAACCCCCCACGTGTTCCGGACCGAGCTCTGGAAGCAGTCCGGCCACTACGAGAACTACAAGGACGACATGTTCCTCCTCGACGTCAACGACGAGGAGTACGGGCTCAAGCCGATGAACTGTCCGGGCCACGCGACGATCTTCGACCAGCGCTCGTGGTCGTATCGGGACCTCCCGAAACGCTACTTCGAGAACGGGAAGGTGTACCGGAAGGAACAGCGCGGGGAGCTCTCGGGGCTCTCGCGGGTGTGGGCGTTCACGATCGACGACGGCCACCTGTTCGTCCGCCCCGACCAGATCCGTGCGGAGATCGAGTCGGTGATCGACATGATCTTCGAAGTCGTCGAGACGCTCGACCTCGACGTCACGGTCACGTTGGCGACTCGCCCGGAGAAGTCCGTCGGCGGCGACGAGATCTGGGAGTCGGCCGAGGAACAGCTCCGCGACGTGCTCGAGTCCGGCGGGTACGACTACGACGTCGAGCCGGGCGACGGGGCCTTCTACGGCCCGAAGATCGACTTCGGCTTCGAGGACGCGCTCGGCCGCGTCTGGGACGGGCCGACGGTCCAACTCGACTTCAACATGCCCGAGCGCTTCGAGTTGAGTTATACCGGTGAGGACAACGAGGAGCACCGTCCCGTCATGATTCACCGGGCGCTGTACGGCAGCTACGAGCGCTTCTTCATGGTGCTCATCGAGCACTTCGACGGCGACTTCCCGCTGTGGCTCGCGCCCGAACAGGTCCGGATCCTCCCCGTCTCGGACGACACGCTGGGGTACGCCCACCGCGTGAAAAACGCCCTTGCTGACGCCGGCCTCCGCGTCTCGGTCGAGGACCGCGACTGGACCGTGGGTCGGAAGATCCGGCAGGCGCACGACGACCGGCTCCCGTACATGCTCGTCGTCGGGCCCGACGAGGAGGCCGCCGGGACGGTGTCGGTCCGCGACCGGTTCGAGAACGAGGCGGGCGACGTCGCGCTCGATGCGTTCCGTGACCACCTCGTCGACGAGCGGGACGAGAAGCGGGTACAACCGGAGTTCGTCGACGAGGCGTAGCGCCCCGGACCCCGCGACTCCCCCGCGTCGGGGTCACTCCTCCACGAACGAAACGCCGGTAACCCCGAAGCGGGCGCCACCGTCCGCGCTCTCGGTCACCGCGACCTCCCAGTCGTGCGCGGTCACGATCCCCTCGACGATGCTCAGCCCGAACCCGGTCCCGCGGTCGGTGGTCGTATAGCCGGTTTCGAACACCCGTTCGCGTTCCGCCTCGGACATCCCGCTGCCGTCGTCAGCGAGATAAAACCCGTTGCCACCCGAGAGCCGGTCGACGGTAACGGTAACCGATCCCCCACCGTGTTCCACGCTGTTCCGAAAGAGGTTCTCGAACAGCTGTCGCAGCCGTGACTCGTCCGCACGCACCCGCAGTCGGTCGGCGTCCACCGTCACCGTCGCCTCCGCCGTCTTACTGGTCTCCCAGGCCTCGTCGACGAGGCCGACGATATCGACCTCCGTCAGCTCCTCGACCCGGGCCCCGTCCCGTGCCAGTGATAGGACGTCCTCGATGAGCGTTTCCATCCGCACGAGTGCCCGCCGGATCGGCGGCAGGTGTTGGCTGTCCGTCCCCTCTGCGAGGAGTTCCGCCCGCCCCATCGCCGTGTTCAGCGGGTTCCGCAGGTCGTGGCTGACGACGCTCGCGAACTCGTCGAGGCGGTCGCGCTCGTGTTGGAGCTGCGACTTCGCCCGCTGACGCTCCAGCTCGTAGCTGATCCATCGGGTAAGCAACTCGACGAACGTCCGCTGTGTGTCGGTGAACGGCTCGTCCCGCGTGTCCCTGTCCGCGAAACACAGCGTTCCGTAGAGCTCCCCGTCGACCTCGATCCGCCTGCCGATGTACGTCCCCAGCCCGAACCGCTCGTAAGCGGGTTCCCCAGCCCACCCCTCGTCGCTCGCGTCGACCACCGTCAACGGGCGGTCGAGATCGATGGTCTGCTTGCAGTACGCCTCGTCGAGCGGACAGCTCTCGCCCGGCTGGAGCGCCGGGTGGTCGGCGCTCGCGGACTCGATACGTTGTGTTCCGTCCTCGATGCGGGTGAGGAACGCGTTCGGAATCTCCAGGTACTCGCGGCCGAGGTCGAAGATGGCCTCCAGCTTCTCATCGAAGCCCAACTCTCCGTCCGAGGAGACCACGTACAGTCGCTGGATCGCGTTGAGGCTCTCCCGTCGTCGCTGCTCGAGCCGTCGCTGCTCCGTGATGTCCCGGAGGTACACCGAGAGCCCGGACTCCGACGGGAAGACGCGCATGTCCAACCACGTATCCAGCGGCTCGTAGTACGAATCGAACGACACCGACGTCTGGGTGTCCATCGCCTCGTGGTACCGGTCGTAGAACTCCGTGTCGACCGCCCGGGGAATCGCCTCCCAGAGGTGGACCCCGTCGATCGTGTCGGCCGATTCGAGGTCGTCGTCGTCGATCGCCGACCGGAGGAGCTCCCGTGCCGCCCCGTTCGCGTAGACGATCCGCCAGTCGGAGTCGACGGCGAACACCCCGTCAGCCATCCGATCGAGGACCGTACGGAGGCCGTCGGACACCGAGACGGACGGCATATCGCTCATACCAAATCATTTGTCGGGACACAGATAAAGCTTCAAACGGAACGGGACTGCGGAACCCCCGCCCGGCTCCCGTCCGATTACCTCCCGCCGCCCACCGGCCGGCCTCATCGACGTGCGCCGAGGGCTTTATAGCTCTGGATCTCTCGTTATCGTAAGGGTATGAACGATCTACGCACGGGGTTGAGCTACGGGGACGTCCTCCTCGTCCCCAAACGGTCGCCGGTCGATAGTCGGGCCGACGTCGACCTCTCCACGACGTTGACGCCGAGCGTCGAACTCGACACGCCGCTCGTTTCGGCGGCGATGGACACGGTCACCGAAGCTGACTTGGCGGTCGAACTCGCCCGCGCCGGCGGGTTCGGCGTGATCCACCGGTTCCTCACCGTCGACGAGCAGGCCACACAGGTCGGGCGGGTGGCCGGTGCCGGCGAACCCGTCGGCGCCGCCATCGGGATCAATGAGGACTACGTCGGCCGAGCCGCCGCCGTGGTCGAAGCCGGCGCGGACGCCCTCGTCGTCGACGTCGCACACGGTCACCTCGAGCGGACGATCACGGCCGTCGCAACGCTGGCCGAGGAGTTCCCCGACACCGACCTGGTCGCGGGCAACGTCGCGACCCCGGCCGGCGTCGAGGACCTCGCCGCGGCCGGTGCGGACTGCGTGAAGGTCGGGATCGGTCCGGGGTCCCACTGTACCACCCGGAAGGTCGCCGGGGCGGGCGTGCCACAGCTGACCGCCGTCGACGACTGCGCGGGCGCGGCCGCCGACGCGGGCGTCACGATCTGTGCCGACGGCGGGATCCGTACCTCCGGCGACGCGGTCAAGGCGCTGATGGCGGGCGCGGACACGGTGATGCTCGGCAGCCTCTTCGCCGGAACCGAGGAGGCGCCCGGCGCGGTCGTCGAGGTCGACGGCACCCGCTACAAACGGTCGCGGGGGATGGCGACCACCGCCGCCGCGGAGAACCGCGACGACAAACGGACCGACGTCAGTACGGCCGAAGGTGTCGAGGCGCTGACGCCGTACAAGGGCCCCGTCTCGGCGGTCGCCGAGGAGTTCTGTGGGGGGATTCGATCCGGACTGTCCTACTGTGGCGGACACACGATAGCGCTGACGCGGGACCGCGCGGAGTTCATTCGCGTCGCCTCGGGCGCGAAAGAGCGCGAGGGGTTCCACGCCGACGACGAGTGGGAAGGGGTCGCCGCGGACGGAGAGGCGGTACGGGCCGCGGAGTCGACCGAGCGGCCGACCGACGGGATCGACGGGTAGTCGCCGAGCGTCCGCGAGCGCTCCGTACACCGAGACCGCGGCTCAGGGAAATTTCTGACTCGCGGGGGCGCTCACCACGTCGTCAGCGCGGCCCGGCCGTCGTCGTACACGAGAACGGCGAGAAACGTGCCCACGCCGGTGATCGCGAACGCGCCGCCGACGTAAAAGACGGACGCCATGCTCACCTCGACCATCAGCCAGCCGGCGATGAGCGGGCCCGCGACCGACCCCGGCCGCCAGACGAGTTCGCGGATGCCGAAGCTGGACGCGACGCCGCCCTCGTCGGTGCCCTCGTCGGCGAACAGCGCCATGCTCGCCGGCTCGCGGAACGAGTCGGCGACGCCGAGCAGTCCCGAGAACCCGATCAGCGGGAGATACGCGGCCGGCAGGTCACCGAGCAACGGGATCGTCACGTTCGTTCCGAGGGCCGCGCCCAGCGCCGGCGCAAACGGAATCAGGACCGCGACGACGCCGTAGGCGCCGCCGCCGGCGAAGACGAAAAGTGACCGGCCGTAGCCGTCCGAGAGCCGCCCGGTGAACAGTTGGCCGATCATGTTCGTCGCCTTCTCGATGGTGACCGTGATCGCCACGGCGGTCGCGGCCACGGCGAGTCCGCCCGACGCCATCGAGGTCCCGGCGTAAATCGGGATCCAGGTTCGCACCATCGTCACTGCGAACGCGTACTGGACGCGGAACGTCGAGATCGAAACGATCTTTCGGTTGATGGCGAGGTCGGTGAAGGGGAACCCCTCGACGCGAGTGGGGTCGTCGTCGAGCACTCCCCGGACGACGGCCCACGCGAGGACCATCAGGACGGTGATGACGGTGAAGATGGGGCCGAAGCCGACGGCGTCGTAGATGGCGCCCGCCGCGAGCGACCCGACGATGGACGCCGCGAACGAGGCGGCGTTCGCCCTCCCGATCTTCTCCGCCCGGGTACCGACGTCGGCGATCTGGCCGACGAGCGAGAGCGTCATCAGGCCCGCGCCGGTGACCACGACCCCTTGGAGAGCGCGGACGAGGATGAACGACCCGGAGGAGTCGACGAGCGGGAAGAGCGCGTAGACGCCCGCGCCGACGGCGAGGACGACGAGGAGGATGCTCCGCTTGTCGAAGCGGTCGCCGACCCACGCCAGCGGGACCACGGCCGCGGTCTGTGCGAGGGTGAACCCGGTCGTGTACATCCCGATGATGAATCCGGCGGAGATGGTGACGCCGAACACCGTCGTCACCTGGGGGTCGAGGGTGTTGATGTACGTCGGTAACAGGGTCAACAGCGTGATGAACCCGAATCCCTCGGCGAACCGCGTCAGGTACAGCGCCCGGAACTGCGACCGGCGGTCGGCGTTGCTCACAACGGAACGCGCCGGAGAGATTTAAAACCGGTTTCGGATCGAAACGGTCGGCGGCCGTCGCCACCGCCCGTCCGTCGAGACCCGGGTCGCTCGAAGCTAATCAACGTGGCAACACGTGAAGAAAGTTATCACGGTCTCAGCGGCGGTAACAGTCGTGTCACGCGGTGACACGTATGTCGCGGAACCTACATACGGGCGGGGCGCTTATACAGATTCAAGGAGAATACCCGCGCCTTTAGGCGCGGGATGAATCCGACAACTTCTCTACTAACCACGTTCGATGGCAGGGGCGGATATTCCACGTTCCAATCCGAGCATTTACAATACAACAGTACATAACAAGTTATGGAAGCGTTTCACGATGTA
>JAQCNI010000026.1 GCA_028275105.1 Halorubrum sp. | reverse complement strand
CCGGCCATCGCGGCGAGGTTCGGGGCGACCGCCGGGGCGGTCCGGTCGACGGTGGCCGCGAGCGCATCCCGTTCGTCCGCGAGGTCGGCAACCCGCGACGCGAGCGAGACGGCCCGCCGCTCGACGTCGGTCGAGGGCTCGCGGTCGGCGACGGCGCGAGCGCCCTCGATCCCCGGGTCGACGTCGTCGAACAGGCTGCCGGCCCACTCAGCCGCGCGCTCGGCCAGCTCGTTGGCGACGCGCTCGCAATCGTCGATGGCTCTGACGGCGTGGATCAGCTGGCGATCGTCCGCGCGCTCGCGTTCCCGGACGGCCTCACGCGTTGCCCGGACGGTCGCGCCACGGAGGGTGGCGTAGTAGTCGTCCCGGTCGGCCGCGAAGCCGGCGTCGACCGCCTCGGACGGCCAGTCGCGGGGCACGTCCACGGACCCGTCCCGGATCGATCCGGCGGCGGCCTCGGCGTCGTCGGGGTCGACGCCCGCGAACCACCCCGCGGCTGCGGGGGTGTCGTCGGTCATGCCCCCGGATAGACGCCCGGCCGGTATATGCGTTCGCGAACGGTCGTCGGCGTCGATCCGGATCGTCCGAACGACGGACCCGCTCGATCGGGTGGCAGTCTCGGGGGACCCCGAGCGGCTCCCGGGATCGGTCGAGCCGGACGATACAAAACTCGGACCGAACGACGGCACGAAAGCCCCTCACTCCAGGAGCGGGGGCGACGCCGTCGCCGTCACCGCCGTCGCCGTCACCGTCGTCATCCGTCACCGTCGGAAGATAAAAGGCCGTATCACTCCGAGTGTGGCTTAGCCGGATGGGCCACGAACACGCGGGCGCATGCCGACGACAACGACCACGACGGAACCGGAGATAGCCTACGACCGACACGGCGACGCGGACGGACGGCCCCTCGTTCTCCTTCACGGTGGGATGGCCCCTCGGGCCTACTGGGACCCTGTCGTCCCGCGCTTCGAGGCGGAGTACGACGTCGTGGTACCCGAGCGACCCGGGTTCGGGACGTGCCGCGACGATCCGGCCGAGACGTCCGCGGAGGCGGTGTTGGCGAGGGAGAAGCGGTACATCCGGGCCCTCAGGGCCGAGCTCGACCGCGACCCGATCCTGTTCGGTCACTCCTACGGCGCGCTCACCGCGATGGAGGCCGCGGTCGACGTCCCCACCGCGGCGGTCGTCGCGTACGAACCGGCGGTCCTGCCCGAGGATCTCCGGGCCGAGGCCGACCTCGCCGACCGAATGGACGCGCTCGTCGCCGACGGGAAACGCCGTGAGGCGGTGAAGCTGTACGTCGAGCGAGTGCTCCACCCCGAGGGCGTCGACGACCTCGACGCGTGGCTGGCGGCGTGGCCGGTCTGGCCCGACTGTGTCGACCTCGTCGAGGAAGTCGTCCGGATGAACCGTGCCGTCGAGCGGTACCGGCTCCCGGAGCGCCTCGACGTCGACGCACCGGTGCTCGTTCTGACCGGCACCGACGGCCCCGGTTTCCTCCGACGGAGCGCCCGCGACGTCCACGGGGCGCTTCCCCGTAGCCGTCTCGTCGAGTTCGACGGGGTGAGCCACAGCGGGCCGGGCGAAGCGCCCGAGACCGTCGTGGCGTCGATCCGCGCGTTCCTCGGTACGAACAGCGTGACTGACCGGTAGCGATCCGGCTCGAACGCGATCGGCACGACCCACACGGCCCCCGTCGTATCCGGCCCTCAGTCGTCGGTCGACTCGGCCGTATCGGAGCGGAGGCCCGCAAGGACGTTCCCGCCGCCGCTCCGCATCTCCGCGAGCGTCGCCCCGGCGAGGCCGCCGAGGGCACCCCCGGTGCTCGCGGCGTTTCGGTTCATCAACCCGCCGATCGCGGCCCCGATCGCCGCGCCGACGGCAGCGTACTTCGCCCGGGAGACCGCGGTGGAGATCCTGATGGCACCGTAGAAAGGGGTATTCTGACGAGAACACCCCGTCCAATCACCGGTAAGTACCCCATTAGAACGGAGCCGCCACCACAGAAGGACCAGCTGACAGCGACAAACGACACTTCTTGCCCGGCTATCCTGTCGATTTCTCTTGCTTCGCCTCCGATTCCAGGAATCCGGAGGCTCGCTTCAGGTTTCTCCCCATTGCTTTCGCTATCGAGGCGTTTTTCACCTTAATTTTCCCCGTGAACTTCGTTTTCTCACCGTCTTTGTGATACATCTCGTTGATCAATGACTCAACTCCGGCACGTAAGTTCAGGAACTCCTGTTCCGCTGGATCATCCAGCCGCCTCCGTCACTGAGCCACTTCTACCCGCCGTTCCCTGAACCCGTAGCTATAGTGTTCTTGCTGTTCCTCGACGAAACAGTTCTCTTGGTGCTGGCAGCCATCACAGAACTTCTTGTCCATCTTCACCGAGATACGGCCGGTCTCGTAATGGTTCTGCTCGAATGGTTCGTGTTCGGCAGGACACGCAACCATTCTCGTCTCATCCCACTCTGGAGCGGCAAGCGACATCTTCTCCGCCGCAGGCCGTTGACCCGTGATTCCTGTGAAGTGCTGCGTGATCTCCTGATCACGGCAGCACTTTTCTACTTCCTTGTGCGTGTACCCACCATCTACGAGCAGGTCACGTAATCCCGTTTCCTCGGCGAGATTCCTCGCTTCTTCGGCCAAGAGGTCTCCATCATCCGTGTTGTTCGTATCGACTCGAACCGCCGTAATTAGACGAAACGGATTTTCACCATCTCATGTCTCAGCGATATTCGACTTGTAGCCGAAGTAATCTTCCGCGTCCTTGGAACGATACGTCGCTTCGTCGTCGTGAGGGTTTTACAGTGAGCTGCTGTCGATCTCATCGGACTCTTCCAGTCCGACGTGATCGTGTCTGTCTTCGGCGTCTCTTTCTAACGACCTCGACTTTGAACGTTTATAAGCAGCCTCGAATTCTGTCGTCTCAGCCTCTACAGAGCAGGACCTATCCGATAGTTTGTGGCTTGACGGGCCTGCTGTGGAGGCGAGTACGGGTCAGATCGGGCCAGATCTGCTGTTCACCGGCTGGTTGATCACCGATCTACAAGCGATCACAGGTCGAGATAGGCACTCTCACGTTGTCTACTCGGTCGTGTTGATGCTTCACGACAGGCTTCCCGAAGGTCCCTCCAAGAGTACATTTTGTCCGCTAGCAATGCCTACAGGTCTTCGGCGTTCCGCCGGAAGACCTGTAGCCCAATATGTCCGTCATAGGCTTTCTTTGTTGTGAAATGAGCATCCATGATTGCGAGTGACTCCGTATCAACGAGTAGCGTCGTCTTCATCGCGTTGAACGAGTAGCCGACACGGTTGCGGTAGTGTGAACTGGCCTGATCTCGCTGGAAGCCGCTGGCGTCAATCGACGCAGTTCCAGAGAGTCCCGCCTGCTCCGCTGAACGGCGGAGCAGGCGGCGCAACTCCTGTATCGGAAATTCATCGTCCCACACACTGAATGACGAGTGATCAGGGGATTCCTCAAGATCGAACACATTGAGGATTCCCGGCATCTCGTTCAGATAGTCTTCGAGCTTCCGGAGTGGCTTGTTGATTTCCTGTTTAAGCAGTAGGAGAGCAATTTTCGTGGACTTGGCGTACCCGTCCGCGCCATCCGGCGTGGCGGGTACGTCCGGCTCTTCCACGTGGTTCGTGACAAAGTCTCGATACGTCCGTGCGAGAGTCCTGAGACGCCCCATATCGCAAGACTGCGTCCAATTCGCCGTTAATGTCACCGAAAAACGCTCGGAGAGACGCTCAGATGAC
>JAQCNI010000023.1 GCA_028275105.1 Halorubrum sp. | reverse complement strand
GGCGCGCGCTCGTGAGCGGCCCGCGGCCGCGACCGACGCGCGCGAGGGAGTCGGTCGCCCGGAGCGCGGCGGAGGGCGACCGACGAGGCTGGGGAGGCGTGAGGTGCGGAGCGGTGCCGTGCGGGAGTGTGGGCAAGTACGGCCGGGCTCTGTCGCCGGTGAACCGGGTGAAACGCCCACGAGAGAACCGCCTCGAAACGCGTAGACTGGAGCAAAGGAGCCTGGCGCTCGCGGCTCACGAACAGTTCGTGAGCCGCAGGTATGCGGGGGAAGGGATTCGAACCACGGTCGGACGTGCTCGCTTCGCTGCGCGCGACCTCCCTGATTCGAATTCCTTTGTGCTCCGAAGGGCTGTCGCTCGCGAACTGCTCGCGACAGCATGCGGGAAAGGATTCGAACCACGGTCGCTCCCGTTCGCTCGCTGTGCTCGCTCACCTCCCGCTCCCTGATTCGAATCCCTTCTAGCCGAGCCGCGGCGCTCACGAGCTGTGAGCGCCGCGACGTGCGGGGGAAGGGATTCGAACCCTCGAACCTCTACAGGAGCGGATCTTAAGTCCGCCGCTTTTGGCCAGGCTCAGCCACCCCCGCGCGCTTTCTGCTTCCGGTGGCGCGGGCAAACCCCTTTCGGATACCGGTGGGGGGCAGCCCCCTTGGGACGGCCGATCCCCGACTCCGCCTACCAGTCGACCGACAGCGTTCCGTCCCCGTGGGGATCCGGGGAGATCTCCTCGTCCGTCCGTCGGTCCACGACGTGGATCACCCCCTGCTCCTTTTTGGCCGGACACAGCTCCGCCGCCCGGACGTTTTCCGCGAGTTCGTCCTCCCCGATGTAGTACGACCGCGGTGACGCCAGCCCGGTCCCGATGTCCATCTCCCAGTTGTCCGCGACCTCGGCACACCGCCCCGCGCCGAAGCACTTGTTCGCCTCAAACACGATCTTGTACGGCTTCTCGGAGACCGGCGGCCCCTCGCCGCCGATCTCGCTGGGAGAGACGTCGCCCCCGTCGGCGGCCGCGGCGTCGTCGCCGGCACCATCCCTGCCGGCGGTTTCGGACGAACTCTCGTTGCTCATACCCCACGATCGACGGCGACGGAACTTTCGTCTGTCGGTCCGGCCGACGGGCGGCTGCGCGATCCCGTCTCGGAACAGCCCCGTCGGCCGGAGTCGAACGGTTCAAGTGGTCGCTGGCCCCTCGTACGGGTATGAAGGACCAAGGACGCTCCACACGCAAGCGGACCGGCGGCCGACTAAAACACGCCGCGAACAAGAAGCGCCACCAGCTCGGCCGCGAGCCCGCCGAGACCACGGTCGGCGAGACCCGCCTCCAGTACATCGACTCGCGGGGCACCGGCCGGAAGGTCCGCGCCCTCTCGACGGACGTCGCGCAGGTCGCTGATGGCGGTGATATCGCCGAGGCCGAGATCGAGGACGTCGTCGAGAACCCCTCGAACGTCAACTACGTCCGCCGGAACATCGTGACGAAGGGCGCGATCATCGAAACGTCCGCCGGCCGTGCCCGCGTTACCTCCCGTCCCGGTCAGACCGGCCAAGTCAACGCGGTCCTCGTCGACTAGCCGGCCGTCGACCGCCGTTGACGCGGCTTCCGGCGTCCTGCCGCTTTTTCGCCTGCCCCGTTTGTTCCGACCGGTTCGGCCCGGATCAGCATTCCGACGGCCACGGATCTACGGAAGCAAAGCGCTCCAAACCGCCCCAAAGCGTCGTCTCGGCGCCGACGTCACCGTTCCGGGAACGCCGGGACGGCTTTTTATCCGGACGGTCGAACTGGCCGGCATGACGCCAGACTCCGGGATACTCCAGGGTCACGAAATGGACGAAGACGAACCCTCGGCGCTCCTCGTCGACCAGGGTACCGGCGTGCTTTCGATGGCGAAGGACGACCGCCCCTACGGGATCCCGCTCTCGTTCGGCTACGACGGCGACGATCGGCTCTACTTTCTGTTCGCCGGTCACTCCGAGGCGGGCCGAAAGGTGACGTACGCCGAGCGCTCCGAGACGGTAAGCTTCGCCGTATACGATACGGTCCCCGACGACACGTGGCGGAGCGCGATCGTCGAAGGCCCATTCGATCGGATCATCATCGACGACTGGGACGCCGCACGGGAGGCGATGGCGGACAACGCCTACAGGGCGAACCTCCTCACGAACGTCGACCGGCCGGGAGATCCGCGGGTCTGGGCGCTCGATATCGAGGACTGGTCCGGCCGCAAGAGCGATCCGGAACAACGACCTCGACCGGGGCGTTCCGCGGCGGGTTTGCCGGCGATCCCTCCCGACCTCAAGCTATTTGTCCGCCGACCGTCGAAGTACGGACGTGTACGTCGGCGTCGACGAGGCCGGCAAGGGTCCGGTCATCGGGCCGATGGTCGCCGCGGCGGTACGCGCGGACCCGCAACGCCTGCCGGCCGACGTGGATGACTCCAAACGCGTCGCTCCGAGGCGTCGGGCCGCGATCGCCGCCGAACTCCGCGCAAGCGACGCGGTCGACGTCGCGGTCGCGACCGTCGGCACTGCCGCGATCGACGCGCCCGACACGGACATGAACACGCTCACCGTTCGGGGGCAGGCGCGGGCCGTCCGGGCGGTCACACATCCCGGTGACCCGGTCGTCGCCGACGCCGGCGACACCTCCGAGTCGCGGTTCGCGGACCGGCTCCGGGCGTTCGTGACCGACCCGGATCGGGGGGGCGATGTCGCCCCCGTCGCGGACGTCGCCGTCGACGCCGCCCACGGTGCCGACGAGTCGGATCCCGTCGTCGGGGCGGCGAGCATCGTCGCGAAGGTCGCCCGCGACGCTCGGATCGACGCGATCGACCCCGTCTACCCCGGATACGACGTCGGCAGCGGGTACCCGAGCGACCCGACGACACGTGAGTTTCTCCGGGCGTATGCCGCCGACCACGGCGACGTGCCGCCCCACGCGCGACGCTCGTGGTCGACGTGTACGGACGTTCTGGCGGCCGTCGAGCAGTCGGCGCTCGACTCGTTTTAAACTCGACTCTACTCCTCGTCCCGAAGCGCCAACGCCGCCAGCAACGCCTCCAGTTGGACCTGCTCGTTCGCCCCCTCGGCTATCCGATAGTCGGCCTCGCCGACCCGTTCCATCAGGCGGACCGCCTCGCGTTCGTGAAGGTCGAACTCCCAGACCGACCGGTGGAGTTGGTCGATCACGTCGCCGCCGGCCATTCCCGTGTCGGTGAGCAGGGTGTCGAGCGTCGCACGCGCCTTCGTGAAGTCCCCGCTCAGCGCGTCGGTCACCATCGACTCGATCTCCTCGGGGCGGGCGGTCGCCGTGATCGCGTAGACGGCCGCCTCGTCGACGACGTCGCCGGTCGTCGCCGCGGCCTGAAGCGAGTTGATCGCGCGGCGCATGTCGCCGTCGGCGGCGTACACGAGAGCGTCGACGCCCGCCTCCGTCACTTCGATCCCTTCAGCGGCGGCGATCTCTCGGGTCTGGGACGCGACGGCCTCGTCGGAGAGCGGCGAGAACCGGAAGACCGCACACCGCGACTGGATCGGGTCGATGATCTTCGAGGAGTAGTTACACGAGAGGATGAACCGCGTGTTGTCCGAGAACTGCTCCATCGTCCGGCGGAGCGCCGCTTGGGCGTCATCCGTGTTGTGCGTCAGGATGCCAGTCGCGAGCATGAAGTTGGACGTTCCCGCCATGCTGAGGTTGTACGCCTTCCCGCGGTGGCTGTAATCAATACGGCCGATCTCGGCGGTCCGTACCGATCTGAGGCCGCCATCGGCGAGCGCCGCGGCCTCGAACCCGTCCTCGTCACCGCTGATATCACGGACGGGATAGTCGCAGTTCTCGACGCTCTTTTCGATCAGCGCTTCCCTCTCATCATCGTCCAGATTCTCCCACCACTCTGCGGTGGCTGTACCGATATCGGCGTTGCCCTCGTCGGGGTCCGCGTCGACGACCCACTCCTCCCACGACGTTCCCGACCGCATCTCGCTGATCGTCTCACGGAACCGCTCAACCGTCCCTTCGTCCATCTCCATGACGTGGGTCCCGTGAAGATCCCCGCCGCAGTTCGGATCGTTCTCGCCGGCAAACCGTCCGTCGGAGAGCGCGTCAACGATCGTCTCCCGCCGCTCGTCGGACCACTCCACGCCGTGTATCGGGTTCCCCTCGCCGCGCATTTTCCGACTATGTCCCTCGTTCTTACACTCGAGAGAGCAGAACCGGCCTGCGGTCCAGTCGTCACAGGTCTCACACCGTGACACACCAATCTCGTCCCTGAAGTCCGCGATCTCGTCACCGGGAGACAGTTCTCGTAGCTCCTTCTCGACGAGTCGCCCATCATCGCCGACGACGAAGAACGGGTGTGTCGGACTCGCGAGCATCGTCCGACCGTCGTCCAGTTCCATCTCGAAGAAGTCCGCGACGCCGGACTCCACCAAATGCCCCTCGTCGGACTGTATCTCGTTTGTCTCGAAATCGACGGACGGGATCGGTTCGTCGTCGACACTCACCTCCTCGATCGGTTTTACTTCCGGCTTCGACGGATATCCGGTGATCACCTCGGTTCCCGGCGGAACGCAAAGCGAGTCGGCCTCGTCGAGAAACACGATCCGGAAGTCGCCACCGAAGGAGGACCGCGCGAATCCCTTGATCCGGTCGCGCACCACGTCGATGCCGCGCTGGTCGGAGGCGTTGAGTTCGAGGAAGTTACCGCGCCAGTTGTCCTCTCCGTACACTTGGCGGGCGATGGCGGTGGCTGCGGTCGTCTTTCCTACACCAGCTTGACCACTGAAAAGAAGGTGCGGAACGTCGTCCTGCTCGATGTACGTTCGGAGCCGTTCGACGATCGCCTCCTGTCCGTGGATCTCCGCCAACGACTGCGGTCGATATTTCTCGATCCAGATCTCCCGCCCCGTCGCGGTCGCCGCCGGCGACTCCTCGCCCTCGCTCATACGTCAACTGAGGGGTCGCCGGGTCATAAACGAACCGAGACTCCAACGTGAGCCGGTCGCCAGGAGGGGTTCCTCGGCGGTGACGCCCGACCGCTACAGCTGCCGGACCTCGTAGGCGAACACCCAGATCCCCATCAACACCCCGACCGGGACGACGACCTCCGCGACGTCCTCCGATATGGGAAGCCCGGCGAGGTCGACGAGGAGCCGCCGCGTCGCTCTCGATATCTCCGCGAACACTGGGAGGTGTTCGCGGACGACGGAGGTCAGGATCGACCCGACAACGAGCGTGATCATCGCGCCGATCCCGTGGACCGTTCCCCTGACGTGTGGCATATCCGTCAATTTGCGACTCCGAGTATAGCTCTTTCGCCGACCCCACCGCCGGCCTCGGTCCCGGCGTCCACCCCCGGACGCCGATTCGTCACTCGAACCGCGAGACGAGTTCGGGGACGACCTCGAAGAGGTCGCCGACGATGCCGTAGTCGGCGATGTCGAATATCGGCGCGTTCGGGTCGGTGTTGATCGCGACGATCGTGTCCGACCCCTTCATCCCGGCGACGTGTTGGACCGCGCCGGAGATGCCGATCGCGACGTACACGTCGGGGGCGACGACCGTGCCCGACTGCCCGACCTGTCGGTTCTTCGGGAGCCAGCCGTTGTCGACGACCGGGCGGGACGCCGATATCGTCGCGTCGAGCGCGTCGGCCAGCGCCTCGACGACCTCGAGGTTCTCCGCCTCGCCGACCCCGCGGCCAACCGAGACGAGCACGTCCGCGTCCGCGATGTCGACGTCGCCGCCGGCGACCTCCTCGAAGCCGGTGACGCGAGCGCCGGACTCCGGGGGGTCGAGTTCGACGGGCTCGACTGCCGCCTCCCCGAGCCCCTCCGCGGGCGCGAACTCGCCGCCGCGGACCGTGAGACAGAACCGGTCGCCGTCGACAGCGGCGGTCGTCTCAACTTTCGAGCCGTACATCTCGCGGGTGACCGTCAGGTCGTCGTCGTACGTGAACTCGAGGACGTCGGTAACGAGCGGCACGCCGAGCCGTTCGGCGACCGCGGGCGCGTAGTCGAGACCGTTGACCGAGTTCGGCGTCACCACCGCGGCCGCGCCGGTCCGTTCGACGAGCCGCTCGGCGGCGGCGGCGTACACCGTGTGGTCGAACTCCTCGCCGACCGCGACGGTGTGGATCCGGTCGATCCCGGGCCGGTTCAACTCCGCCGCGAACTCCGCCACGTCGCCGGCGATGACCGCAACGTGGAGTTCGCCGCCGAGGTCGTCCGCCAGTTCCCGGCCGGCGGTGACCAGCTCGTGGGAGATCTCCCGGAGCTCCCCGCGCCGGTGTTCGGCGACGACGAGGACGTCGCTCACGACGCCCCCACCCCCCGCTCCCGGAGGACCGTCGCGAGGCGGTCCGCCGCCGCCCCGGCGTCGCCCTCGATGCGTTCCCCGTCGGACTCGCTTTCGGGTTCGGTCATCGCCGTCACCGTCAGCGCGCCCCCGACGTCGCCCGCCGACAGGCCGAGGTCCGCGAGGTCGCGGACGTCGATCTCCTTGCGCTGTGCCTGACGGATCCCCCGCAGGCTGGCGTATCGTGGCTCGTTGAGCCCGGTCTGAACGGTCAACACCGCGGGGAGGTCGACGTCGGTCAGCTCCTCGACGCCGCCCTCCAGTTCGCGGTGGACGTGGGCGATCCCGGCGTCGGCGTCGACCTCAAGGTCGTTGACGACGGCGGCGTGGGCGAACCTGACCCGTTCCGCGAGTGCGACGCCGGTCGCGCCGAACCCGGTGTCGGCGGCTTGAACGCCGCCCAACACGAGATCCGGTGCTTCCTCGTCGACGACGGCCTCGAGGACGTCGACCTTCGAGGCGACGTCGACGACGGTCCCCTCGAAGGCGTCGTCCCGGACGCGGACCGCGCGGTCGACCCCCTTGGCGAGGACCTTCCGGATCGTCTCCTCCACTCGTTCGGGGCCGAGGGTGACGGCGACGACCTCGTCCGCGATCCCGGCCTCCGCGAGTCTGACGGCCGCCTCGACGGCGTAGTCGTCCCACTCGTTGAGGCCGTATTCGAGGTCCGACGCCGCGATGTCGGTCCCCTCGATCGCGAAGTCGTCGTCCGGCTCCGCGACCTCCTTGACGGTCACGAGGACTTTCATGCGCATTTCTCCGCCGCTCGGGGTGTAACGGTTTTCGAAACGTCTCCTCGGGACCCGCCGCCGGCCACCGCTATTCGCCGCTTTCCTCCTCCGCTCCGTCGGGTTCGGATCCCCGCTCGATCGCTCTCGCGGCCGCCAGCATCTCGTCGTGGAGCGCGCCGTTGGAGGCGACGAGCCCGACCGAGTCATGTCGCCAGCGGTCCCCGTTGAGGTCGGTCACCCGCCCCCCGGCTTGCCGGATCATGAAGACGCCGGCGACGGAGTCCCACGGGTTCGCCCGGAGGTTCGTGATCACGCCCTCCAGCCCTCCGGCCGCGACCGTGGGGAGGACGACCTGGGCGGCGCCGAACCGCCGCATGTCGCCGAACCGGGAGACGATCGTCGCACAGGCGTTCGCGTACTCGTCGCGAGCGTCGTGGTCCCACCACAGCGTCGGACTGACCGACGCGTGCCGGGGGTCGTCGACGTCGTTGACGGCGATCGGGTCGCCGTTCCGGTACGCGCCGTCGGCGTCGGCGACGTACACGTCGTCGAGCGCGGGACAGACCGTCGCGGCGGCGACCGGTTCGCCGTCGACGACGGCGGCCACCACGGTCCCCCAGATCCGGGTCCCGCGGACGTAGTTGTGGGTGCCGTCGATCGGGTCGACCACCCACGCGGCCCCCTCGTCGGGCACGCGTTTGCGCGCGTCCGCCTCCTCGCCGACGACCGCGTCGTCGGGGAACGTGCCGCGAATCGACTCGATCACGGTCCGCTGGGCGGCCCGGTCGGCCTCCGTGACGACGTCGTCCTCGCCCTTCCGCTCGACGGGCATGTCGGTCCGGAAGTGCTCGTGAGCGACGCGAGCCCCCGCGCGGGCAGCCCGCTCGGCGACGGCAGCGCGCACGTCAATGTCGGTCATACACTCCGTTTGCCGCCCCGCCGCGTATAAACGTCGATCCGGCCCGCCGGATGGATTAACTCAATTCCGAATCCGAGTACATTTAAGTAGGTACGGGAGCAATGGACGGATATGGAACCAAATGAAGCGGTACGCCAGCTCGAGGACGCGATCGACGCCTCGCTCGACGTGGACGGACGCCGTAGCGCGGCCGGCTACCGGCCGACGTTCGAGCGCGTCGCCGACCACGCCGACGGTGAGGCCGTCTACACGCTGGCGGGGAAACTCGTCGACGAGGTCGTCGCGGGCGAGTTCCCGACCCCGGCCAAGGCGAACGCGCAAGCCGAACGCGTCCTCGGTGGCCGGGCCTACACCGACGGCGGCGAGTAACTTCCCGCGGCCGACCCATCTCGACCCGATCCGTTACGGTTCTCTTCGGTCCCCGACCGCCGGCGCGCTCGCGTCGAACCCGTCCGCCCGTAGCTCCGCGGCGAACCCCTCACACCGGTCCCCGTGAACGACGAGGACGGTCGCGTCGCGGTACGCGTCGAGGAACGACTCCAGCCCGTTGCGGTCGGCATGCGCGGAGAAGTCGTACGACTCCACCCGCGCGCTGACGGGATACACCCGGCCGTCGATCGGCAGCCGTCCGTGGTCCTGAAGCTCCCGCCCCGGCGTCCCCTCGACCTGATACCCCGTTAGCGTCACCGTGTTCGTCGGGTTCCCCCGAATCTCGGGGATGTACGTCATCGCCGGCCCGCCCGCGAGCATGCCGCTCGTGGTGAGTATCAGCGCGTTGTCGGCGGCGATCCGCTGCCGCTGGCCGTCGCGGCCGGTCACGAAACGCGCAGCCCCCTTCGCCCGCCGGAGCGCCTCGGAGTCCCGCAGGAACTCGGGATGCCGGCGGAGGAGTCGCGTTACCTCGATCCCCATCCCGTCGACGTACGGCGTGAGGTCGTTGGCGTCGGCGATGAGGGCCATCTCCTGGGTCCGGCCGATCGCGAACACCGGCGCGACGACGGTGCCGCCCTCCCGGACCGTGGTTTTCACGCTCTCGGCCCACGCCCGCTCGACTGCCCGCCGGTCCTCGTGGGTCACGTCGGCGTACGTCGACTCGCACACGACGACGTCGGCGTCGGGCCGCGCCGTCGTCCCCGACACCAACCGCTGATCGTCGGTGTGGAAATCGCCAGTGTACAACAGTCGGGTGTTCCCGTCGTCGACGAGGACGTGCGCCGACCCGGGGATGTGGCCCGCGTCGAACAGCGTCACCTCGTAGCCGCCGGCGTCGACGCCGCCCGCGACGTCGAAGGGGTCCCCGTATCCGTGCCGCGACTCGACCTCGCCGAGTCGCGCGACGTGCTCGCCGGAGAACGGACACAGCGGGCTGTTGCCGTGGAGCTTCAGCGTGTCCCGCGCCAGCGTCCGCGCGAGTTCCGCGGTCGGCGGCGTCCAGTGAATCGTCGGCCGACGGGGCCCCTTTAGCAGCGCCGGCACCGCGCCGACGTGGTCGAGATGCCCGTGCGAGACGACGACCGCATCTGGCTCGGGGTCGCGCGTCGGGTACTGCGGCGGGTCGGCGGTCAAGATTCCGTAGTCCAGCAGCAACGAGTCGTCGACGAGGACCGCGCTCCGGCCGACCTCGCGGGCTCCGCCGAGGAACTCGAGCTTCATTGCCGACGCATAGCTGCCCGCCGCGTTAGTGTCCGTCGGTCGTGGTCCCGATCGGTCTCGGCCGTCTCGCCGATCCGACCGGGGCTACTCGACCCGTTCGGCCGCGTCACGGCGCACGAGCGGTTCCGCGTTCTCCGCGGGGAGCGTGACCACGTCCTCGCTCGCGAGCTCGTACTCCCGCTCGTCGACGCCGAGGATTGCTCCGACGTCGCTGGTGATCCGGACCGTCTCGCGGTCGACGGCCGCGTCGTCGGTGTCGCCCCCGGAGGTAGGGGCGAACGGCGGGTCCCGTTCCGCGGACGCCGGGTCATGCTCTGCGGGTGTTGCCCCCCCGTCCGTGGTCGCGGGATCGGACCGTTCGCCCGAGACTGGGTCGGACTGCTCTCCCGTTTCCGGGTCGGACTGCTCCACCGGAACTGGATCGTCCGCCGGGTCTTCCGACCGGGTGTCGGTTCCGTCCGCGCCCGACGCCCCGTCCCGATCTCCGCCCATGGCGCCGGCCAGCACGTCCGCGTTCGGATCCGGATCCGACCCCGGAGCGGGGGCCTCCACGCCGTCGGCGGCGGGATCGTTCGTGGCGGGATCGCCCGTCGGGGTCGCCTCCTCGTTCGGTTCGACCGGTCCCTCGCCCGCGAGGGCGTCGAGGACGTGTGACTTTTTCGCCTCGATCCGCTCGACGAGGTCGTCGAACAGCGCCCGTTCCTGGCTCGTCATCCCCTCCGTGTCGACGCTCATGTCGGCCGCCGCGAACGACGCCAACTTCACCACCTTGCCGACGCGGCGCTCGTATAACGCCTTTCCGACCTCCTCGGCCGTCTCCAACTCGTCGGACATCCGCCTGACGTCGTCGTCAGAGAACGGCTTCGCGACCTGCTCGGCGCGCCCGTCCCGTGCCGCGCGCAGGTCCGCGACGTATGCGGCCACGTCGTCGTAGAAGTCGTCCCGCAGGTGCTGGAGGCTATCCTTGCGGCGTTCCTTCGCCTGTACCGAGCGCAGTTCATCCAGATTCATCGTTCGGGTGCCTTTCGCGCCTCGCCGCGGGCCATCAGGAAGACGCCCGCGTACTCGGGAACGGTGTTGGTGCCGGGTTCAACCGACACCCTCTTCCCGTTTAGTTCTACCGTCCGTTCGGCGTCACACTCGATCCGGATGTCGCGACCGACGAACCGGTCGGCGACCGCGTCGCGCAGGGGGTCGAACGCGTCCAGTTCGTCGCGGTCGATCGGGGTGACGACGAGCCCCGACCCACCGTGGAGCGTCCCGGGGAACCGGATGAGTCGCCGCGTGTCCGTCGTCACCGGCTCGTCGATCGGGGCGGTGTCGGACGCGGTCACCCGGCCGGCGAGCGCGGAGACGAGCCGTCGGACGCCCGGACCGCCCGCCTCGACGTTGCCCTCGCGGACCGCGTCCGGGTTGCGCTCGAACGCGCCGAGGATCGTCTCCGCGCGCCCCTCGCCGATTCCGTCGAGCTCCATGAGCCGCTCCCGGGCCGCCTCCCCGTCCATGTCCCGGAGGTCGTCGGCGTACTCGACGAGCGCCTCGTGGACGCGCGCGCCCCACCCCCCTTCCGTCCGGAGGACGCGTTTCGTCGTGCCGCGGTCCGAGACGGTCCGTATCATCCCCTCCGCGTCGAGGTCGATCGCGCGAACGTAGTCGACGACTTCCCGGCGGGCCTCGCCGTCCAGTTCGCGGATCGACTCGTCGCGAACGTGGACGTGGTACCCCCGCGCGCCGGAGAACACGACCGTGAGGTCCTCGAACGCGAAGTCGTCCTCGAGGAACGCGAGCAGCCGCTTCAGGGCGTCCTTACATGCCGCGAGCATCTCGCCGAAGTCCGTCGTCGCCGGGTCGATGCCGGGGAGATGGTCGGCGTCGAGGTCGAACACGAGGTCCGCCGAGCGCCAGTCCTTCCGCGACATCGTCGAGGCGCCGGGGTCGTCGTACCGCGCGGCGGAAAAGTACGCGTGTCGCGGAGCGTTGTCCGCGAAGAACGTGTCGAGGTCGCCCAGGTCGTACAGCGACTGGTGGCGGACCATCGTCGTTCCCGTGCCGGGCGTCCACGGGATGTGCCCCCACTCGCGGAGGTGCGCGTCGGGCGGCGGGGACAGCGAAATCCGCCGGTAGTAGTCGCCGAACCGGCCCGAGAGATACTCGCGCGTCCGATCGTCCATCGTCCCAGGGGATATCGGCGGTCGGCGTATAGACGTGTCGTTCGGAGCGTCGTCTCGGAGGGAGCCGGCGGGGAGATCGGGAGCGAGTTAGCCGATCAGCGCGATCCCCCGTCCGCCGACTGCGCCCCCTCGCCGACGACCTCTGCGAGGAATCGTCGAACCCGCGAACAGGTCTCGTCCCACGTCGGATGCGACCGAAACGTCCCGTGTGCCGCGCGGCTCGCGCGTCCGAGCCGGTCGCGATCGCGCGCCAATGGGGTGATCGCGTCCGCGACGGCGGCGGGGTCGTCCGGGGGAACGAGCGCGCCGTTGTCCCCGTCGACGAAGTCGCTCGCGCCGCCGTTAGCCGACGCGATCGCCGGCAGCCCGAACGCCATCCCCTCGAGGTAGACGATCCCGAACGGCTCGTACCGCGACGGGACGGCGAGCACGTGCGCCGACCGGAGCTCCCCGCGGAGGGCGTCGTCGGACACTCGGCCGGTGAACCGGACCCGATCGACGACGCCGAGCCGGGCCGCGAGTTCGCGTATCGCGGTCACGTGATCGGGGTCGGCGGTCGTGTCGCCGACGACCCGTAGTCGCCAGTCCGCGTCGACTCGGGAGAGCCCCTCGACCAGCGTGTCGATCCCCTTTCGGGGGGTGACGGTGCCGACGGCGACGACTCGGAACGGATCGCGTGTGAGCCGCTCGCCGGAGAGCGGCGGGGCCGTTCCGAGTCGGTCGCCCGCGGGTGAGGCGACGACGCTCGGCGGGGCGTCGCCGTCGCTGGCGCCGTCGCCGGCGCGGTCGCCGTCGCTGGCGCCGTCGCCGGCGCGGTCGCCGTTGCTGGCGCCGTCGCCGGCGCGGTCGGTGTCCCGAAGATCGTCACCGCCGCCGAGATTGAACCCGCACAGGTCGGCGACGGATGCGCGCGTCACCGTACTGTTGAACACGTACGCGTCGGCCGTCCGCAACGACTCGCGCTCGACGGCGCGAACGACCCGCCCCCGGACCGCCCCGTCGACGACCGCCGACCGGAGGTAATGGACGAGCGCGACGACGGGGGCGTCGACCCGGCGGTTCGCGAGGAACAGCGAGGGCCCACAGTAGGCGTCCTCGACGACGACGTCGCAGCGGTCGAACCGGTTGACGACCCCCGACGAGAGGTTCGTAAGGAGGGACCGACGGTAGGACCGCTCGGGCAGTGAGATCTCGTCGACCGCCCAGCCGTGATCCACGAGATGGTCGGCAAGCCGTCGGTCGTAGCGGAAGCCGCCCGAGCGCTCGTCGAGGTCGCCGTAGACGACGATCCCGACGCGGGAGGCGTCCGTCGGGGACACGGGTACCGCCGTCAGTCCCCGGCGGCGGGCACGCCGAACAGTTCGACCGCGGTGCCGTCGTGGCGACAGTCCTCGAGCGCGTGTTTGGCCGCGAATCCCGCCTCGTGGGCGGACGCGCCCTGACCGACGCCGACCTGTAACTCGACGTCGACGTCGCCCTCGACGTGTTCGACCACGTCGGCGAACGCCGTCTCGCGGAGGTCCGGACAGACCGCGATGACGTTGTCGCCGCCGACGAAAAAGGAGAGCGCGCCGTGCGCCTCCCGAAGGTATCGCATCAACGACGCGTACGCCCGCTCGATGGTAATGAACGTGTCAAACTCGTTGAGCCGGTCGGTGTACTTCCCCGTCGCGTTCACCACGTCGAAATGGGCGATCTGGACGTCCGAGGGCGTCGCCTCCGTGAGGTACTCGCCGTCGAGCACCTCGGTCCGGTGGGCGTCTTGGGCGCTTCCTTCGACCTGGAGCCGGCGGTTTGCCGCCTCGAGGGCGTCGACGGGGCGTTCGTCGACGGCGGTGCCGAGGCTGACGGTCACCGGATAGCGGTTCCCGATCGATTCCTGGAGCGTGGCGTGGGCCTCGCCGTCGATCCCGTTCGTGACGGCGATCATGTTGTCGAACCGGGTGAAGAAGGCGTACCCGTCGCGGTGGCCGAGGAACTCCGCAATGTCGGCGAACAGCCGCGATTGAAGCGTCTGGAGGTCCATCTCGCGTCGCGGCTCCGGCGTCACCGTCCACGGCCCGTAGTTGTCGATCTGGACGAGCGTCACCTGGGTCGTCGTCACAGTAACACCTAATAGGGACCGATGCCGCTTTACCCTTCCGTTATCCCGATATTGTAACCCATCATGGAGGTGAAACGAGACGGAGCGGGACGGTGCGGATCCGCCACGTCGTCGGGAGGAGCTCGACCGACCCAACGGGAGCACAACCGACTAGGTGGCGGGACTCCAACCAGCGGTATGATGTTTCGTGGTGCCGTGATCGACGTCGACGGGACCGTCGTGCGCGGCGACGACCCGATCCCGGGCGCGCCCGCCGGCTACCGTCGGATCCGCGAGGCCGGGATCGAGACGCTGTTCGTCTCGAACAACCCGACGAAGACGCCGCCGGCGTACGTCGATCGACTGGGAACCGCGGGGTACGACGTCGACGTCGACCGGGTGATCACCGCCGGCACCGTGACGACCGAGTATCTGCGGGCGCACCACGCGGCCGACGACCTGCTCTGTCTTGGCGCCCCCGGATTGCTCGACCAGCTCCGCGAGGCGGGGCTGTCGACGACCGACGACGTCGAAGCCGCCGACGCCCTCGTCGCCTCGATCGATCCCGAGTTTGACTACGACGACCTGTGTACGGCGCTGTGGGCGCTCGATCGGGGGATCCCCTTCATCGGGACGGATCCGGACATCGTCATCCCTGCGCCGGCTCGCGACGTTCCGGGATCCGGCGCGGTGATCCGGGCGGTGGCCGCCGTCGCCGAACGCGACCCGGATATCGTCCTCGGAAAGCCCTCCGACCCCGCGATCCGGCTGATCCGCGAGCGGCTCCCGTATCCGCCCGAGGACTGCCTCGTCGTCGGCGATCGGCTCAACACCGACATCGAACTCGGCGCGCGCGCCGGGATGACCACCGCGCTCGTGCGGTCCGGCGTCACCGACGAGGCGACGCTCGCCGACGGCGACGTGGAACCGGACTACGTCCTCGACGACCTCGGGGAGATCGACCGCGTGATCGGTTGACATCCTCCCCGCGCTGAAGCGCGAGGATTCCCACGGCACCGCACCGCTGGGTTGGGATATTGTGGTTTACGACGTTACCTGTTCTTGAGGTGCGAACACACCAGTTTCCTTGTCAAACAGGAACGTCGATGGCTGTGCCAACCAGCCGTTACTCCTATCGCCGTCCCCAGAACGCTTTGCGTTCTGGTGTGCGGACGAGACGCGATGCGTCTCGTCAACGCCATCCGGAGCGGGACTCGGAGTTACTTTCTGTCGAATGTTCTCGGCACCGTTCACATCTGCGTTCGCCACCATCCCACACTCATCGCAGACGTACAGCCCACGTTCAACACGATTCGCGTCACGCTTGCGACCACA
>JAQCNI010000021.1 GCA_028275105.1 Halorubrum sp. | reverse complement strand
GGCCGTCAGGAGGCTGTTGATCGCTATCCCGACGACCAAGTCGGAGCCGATGATCTGGTGGGAAACGCCGCCGATGAACGCGCCCACGGTGACGACGCCGAAGCCGATTCCGAGCGCGCGAAGCGAGGAGTTGCCGGTGCGCGAGAACGCGCGAAACGCGTAGTAGGTGATGCTGCCACCGAGCAGGAGGATGGCGGTCTTTGCGGCGATTATCGTCAGGTCGATGTACGGTGTCATGGTCACGTTTCCTGTCGGAGCTCCGACCACAGGTCGGCGAGCCGTTCGTCACGCGTCCGTTCGGGCCGGTCGAACTCGACGGTCAACCGCCGTTCGGGGTCCTCATCCATCGACACGGAGACCGTCTCGAACGCGACCGAGTAGCGGGTTGTATGCTGTCCGTCGCGGCGGATGTCCGTCGATTCGCTCAGGAGGGATGCCTCGGTGAGCGTCTCCAACTTCCGGTAGGTAGTCGACAGAGGGATCCCGCACTCGTCGGAGAGCTCGCTCGCCGTCTTCGGTTCCGAGAGGGCGTCGACGATCCGCCGGGCGGCCTCGTCGGCCAGCGCGTCGAGGACCTCGGGGGCGGTCGGGGAATCCTTCTCGTGCCGCAGGTCCCGCGCCATGGCCGGTGGTTCACTCCCCCGGCTCTTAAACTGTAGAACTTCGGGCCGTTCCCGCGACGGCCGACGCGTACTTTTAAGACCGTTCAGGCGGAGGGGCCACGTGAATGAGCCCGCCGCGGAACGACGCGCCGATCGAACCGACGTTCACCCGCGAGGAGGCGTGGGTCGCGCATGCGGCCCTGCTCGCCGCCTGTGAACGGTTCGTCGGCGACGGATCGGACGGTGAGGGACCGCCGCCGCACCGCCGGGTACTGTACAGCATCGAGCGCGACCAACCGCTCGATACCGACGAGGCGGCGCTGCTTCGGGACGCCCTCGTCGACTATCTCGGCGACGCTCCCGTCCGCGACCGGGCGATCGGTCGGACGCTGTTGCGCCGTGTCGACGATACGAGCGCGTTGCCGGAACGCGACGTCTGAGGACCGACGTCGGGGGCGGCCCTCCGGTCCGCTCCCCGCATACCGGCGGAGACTCCGGGGTTTCGCGGTCTCACATTCCCGTTTCGAGCGCTTCGATCAACAGCTCCGCGACGTCGACGATCTCGATCTCGTCCTCGAACCCGCCAGTTTTCCGACCATCCTCAAACATCGTCGTACACATCGGGCAGGCGACGACGAGCCGCTCGACCGCGTCGCCGGCGTCAGTGTCCTCGACCGCCTCGCGCAGACGTTCCTCGCTCGGCTTGACGTCCTCGTCGTGTTCCGTCCAGAGCCCGCCGCCGCCGCCGCCACAACAGAAGGATCGCTCGCGGGAGCGGGGCATCTCGGACAGCGCCGCGCCCGTCGCCCGGATCAGCTCGCGAGGGGCCTCGTACTCGTCGTTGTACCGGCCGAGGTGACAGGGGTCGTGGTAGGTGACGGTACAGTCAAGTTCGTCGCCCGCGAGCCCGAACCGGTCCGCCGCGACCAGTTCCTCGACCACCTGCGTCCAGTGGAGCACGTCGACCTCGGCGTCCGCGTTCCACGGCTCCTCGCGGTCGAACGGCATCATCGGGTCGTCGGCGAACTCGGGGAAGTCGACCTCGGGATACTCGTTTTTTATCCTGTTGTACGAGTGGGGGTCGGTACAGACGATCGAGTCGAACTCACAGTCCGCAAACGTTTCGACGTGGTGGCCGGCGAGTTCGAGGTAGAGGAACTCCTCGCCGATCCGACGGACGTCGTTGCCGTCGTACCGCTCGTCGTCGAACAGGATCCCGAACTCGACGTCGGCCGCGTCGAACAGGCGGGCGAGCGCGCGGGCGACCTTCCGGTTCCGGTCGTCGTAACTGGGATAGTCGCCGACGTACCAGAGATACTCCACCTCGGTCTCGCGGGCGTCGGCGACCTCGACGTCGACGTCGGCGGTCCAGTCGCCCCGGTCGCCCTCGGGTTCGCCAAACGTGTTGCCGGTCCGCGTCACGTCCTCGAACACGTCCCGGACGTTCGGATCGACGGCGCCCTCGTCGACCAGTTGTCGGTTCAGCCGCGTGAACGTCGTGAGGTGTTCGATGTCGACCGGGCAGGCGTCCATACACGCCATACAGGACAGACAGGACTCCATCGATTCGCTGGCGATCACGCCGCCCTCGTCGGCGACGATGGGGACGGTTCCGCCGTCGATGGCGGCGGTGGAGTTGGCCACACCGCCGTCGATGGCGGCGGTGGAGTTGGCCACACCGCCGTCAGTCGCAACGTGTCCCCCACCGCGGCTCCCGGCCACCGGATCGTCGCTCACTGACTCGCGGCACGCCTTGAGGTCGAGGATCACGTCACGGGGATCGAGGTTCCGACCCACCGCGTCAGCGGGACAGGCGTCCGTACACCGCCCGCACTTCGTACAGGCGTCGCCGTCGAGCAGTTCCTTCCAGGTGAAATCCTCGATCGACGCGGCGTTGGTGTGGTCGAGGTCGGCCGGGACGGTTGGGAGCCGCGCACCCGCCCGGTCGTCGCGGACAACGACGTTCGCGAACGAGGCGATCATGTGGAACGGCTTCGCGTACGGGATCCACGCGACGAACGCGAGCGCGAGCAGCGAGTGGTGCCACCAGATCACGCCGTAGAGGGTTTCCGCGCCGGCCTGCGTGAGCCCGATCCCCCGCAGTCCGGCGGCCATCGCCATGCCGACGAAACTGACGGTTTCCGTCGCGCGTGCCGGCTGGCCGACGATCCCGACGGCCTCGGCGAGGAACCCGCCGACCCCCAACAAAAGGAGGGCCCAGACGAACGCGTCGTCCTCCAACGAGGTGTGTTTCCCCCACAGCCGTCCCTCGCGGTTCCGGTACCGCCGGTAGATCGCCATCCCGACGCCGACGACGAACAGCAGGCCGAAGGCGTCGACGGCGAACTGGTAGACGAGGTAGAACTCGCCGACCCAGAACGACTCGCCCGTGACGGGACGGTACAGGTCGATGTCGAATCCGAGGATCGTCGTGGCAACGAGCAGAACGAGGAACCCCCAGAGAACGAACGTGTGCATCACGCCGGCGTACAGGTCCCGATCGTACTGGTTCTCGTTCGAGAGAACGGTCGCCGTCGCCGAGCGGATCCGGGCCGGGAAGTCGGACAGTCGATTCCGGGGATCCGGGCGACCGCGCGCGTAGGCCGCGAACCGGGCGTACACCCCATACAGGAAGATGAGGACCGCCATCGCGGCGAGCCAGTAGAACGCGGCCTTGCCGACCGGGCCGATCGTCCAGAACGTCTCCCGGGTGGCCGCTTGGAGGGGAATCATGCCTTAGTGGCGGGATAGTGTCGGATTAAAACTTGCCACGGCCCGCGCCGAACCGGCGGTTCGAACCCGTCGCCGCGTTCAAACGATCGCGGCCGCCGCGGCCGCGAGCAGTCCCGATCCGAGCGCGAGCGCGGGAGCGTCCGCCCGGCCGAACGCCAACCGCGGGAGCGTCGGGTTCCACGCGAAACACCGCGCGGAGAGCGCGATCCCGAGCCGGTCCGCGCGGGCGAACGCCCGGGACAGTCCGGCGGTCGCGACCAGCCGGATCCGCTCCCGAACCGGACGTTCACCGCCGCCACGGGCGCCGATCGCGGTCCGTGCCGCGAGGAGGTCGTGCCGAACCAGCGGCAGGAACCGAAAGACGAGCGCGACCCCGACCCCGAGGAACACGCCGGCCCGTCCCGGAACGACGCGTCGGATCGCCGCCCGCGAGTCGCGGACGGGCGTCGACCGCACGTAGGCCGCGGCGACGACGAGGACGACGGCGACCCGATAGCTCGCGAGCGCCGTGTCGCCGGCGCGGCCGACCCGGAACCAGGGGTCCCCGAGGGTCGCTCCGGCGACGATCGGGGCGACGAGGAGGACCGGGAGCGCGAACCGATATCCCCACAGGTCGCGGGCCCCGCCGCCCGCGGCCCACAGACAGCCGCCGGCGACGAGGGTGAGGAGCGCCAACCCCCGTGGAGTCGTGTACGCGTACGCGGCCGCCGCGAACCCGACCTGAACGAGGAGTTTTGATCGAGAGTCGAGTCGATGGGCAAGCGAGTCGCCGGGGACGTACGAGAGGGTCATCGGTCCCGCTTCCGTCCGGCGGCGGAGCCCGCCGCGCTGTCGTCGGCAGTGGCTTCCGCGTCGCCGTCGGCGGGCGCGCCCGAATCCCCGTCGGCCTCGAACCGCCCGGGCACGCGGACGTCGAGCGCCGGCAGTCGGTCGACGGCCGCGCTCGGCGGCGCGTCGACCGCAATCCGACCGTTCGCAAGTCCGAGCACTCGGTCCGCGAGCGCGAGGACATCCCGGAGGTCGTGGGTGACGACGACGACGCTCGTCCCGGCGCGGTGGAGTCCGCGGAGACGGTCGATCACGGATCGGCGGGCGGGCTCGTCGAGGCCGGCGAACGGCTCGTCGAGGACGAGGTGGTCGGGCTCCATCGCAAGCGCGCCGGCGACGGCGATACGCTCGCGTTCGCCGCCCGACAGCGCCGCGATCCGGTCGTCCTCGCGACCGGCCATGTTCACCGCGTCGAGCGCGTGGTCGACGCGGCGATCGATCTCACGGCGGGTGAGCCCGAGGTTCTCGGGGCCGAACGCGACGTCCGCGCCGACCGTGGCCGACACCAGTTGGTCCCGCGGGTCCTGGAACACCATCCCGACCGCGGTGCGGGCGGCGACGAGATCGTCGGCGACGGGCGTCCCGTTGGCTCGGACCGTTCCCTCGTCGGGGGTCACGAGGCCATTGAACGTGCGGACGAGCGTCGTTTTGCCGGACCCGTTCGCGCCGGCGACAACGAGGAACTCGCCGTCCGGGACCGTGAGCGTGACGTCGTCGACGGCGACGACGTCGCCGTACCGACACGTGACGCCGTCGACGTCGATCACGGCTCAGGCGGCGGCGATGGCGTCGGACCGCACGATCCCGACCGCGGCGGCGATCTTCAATCCCTCGGCCGGGAGGAAGGCGACGGCCCCGACCGTGACCGCCTCGACGGGACCGAGCGACAACACGACGACGAGGCCGGCGACCCCGGCCGCGTAGATCACGACCGTGCCGAGGACCATCGCACCGACCAGCGTCGCGAGGCCCGCGGACGCGGGGTCCCGAAGCGTAGTACTGCGGTGGACGACGGCTCCCACGACGCCGGCCGCGAGCGGGTACGACCAGAGGTAGCCAGCCGACTGCCCGACGAGCACCCCGACGCCGGCGGACGCCCCCTCGAACACCGGCGCGCCGAGGGCGCCGGCGGCCACGTACAGGACGAGCGCGATGGGGCCCCAGAGAGGTCCGAGATAGATTCCGGCGAGGAACACGCCGAGCACTTGGAGGGTCACCGAAACCGGCGAAACCGGGTTCGGGAACGACACGTACGCGAACGCACCCACGAGCGCCGCGAACAGCGCGGCCCGCGCGAGGTTGACCGCCGCCTCGTCGCCGACGAGGTCGACGGACTCGGTTCGGGTCGACATGTCCACTGCTCTTTCGTAAACTGACTTTAACATACTGGTTTACGAACCGGGGTCGGCGGGCCGACTCCTCATCCCCGCCGACATCCTTTTTCGCCCGGGGCGCCTCAGTTTATCGGCATGGATAAGAAAACCGAGGAGCTCCGGGACCTCTTCATCGACGCGACCGGCTCGGGGACGGTGACCGAGCGGCAGGAGGAGACGCCCGGCAGCCTCGTCGACCGCGACGACGGGACGGTCGACGAGCGGGTCGCGGAACTCGTCGCGGTGATGCGCGACCGGTACGGGTTCGATGGAGGATCCGACGGCCTCCACGGAGCCGGATCCGATGGCGCTGAACTCGACGACGCGGCGCTCGTGCGGGTCGCACGCGGGTTCTTCGAGGCCGAGGACGACGCGAGGATCGCGGACGACCTCGGCATCGACGTCCGGACGGTCCGCGACGCGCGACTCGATCTCCACCTCGTCGCCGACGCGGACCGGGACGCGCCGTTCGAGTACGCGGAGCTGAAACGGTCGCTCGCGACCGAACGCCCGGTCGAGGACTGCGTGGCGGCGCTGGATGCCGACCCCGAAGCCGTCCGCGAGTACGTCCCGGTTGCGCGCGCTGACCTCGCGTCGACCCGGGTGAACGAGCAGTTCCGCGACGGGTTCCGCACCCTCCTGACCGACGCCGACGTCGAGGGATCGTTCGCGACGGCGGTCCGCGAGGACGGCCTCCGCGAGGCGACCGCGGACATCGAAACCGACGTGTCGCTGTAGCGGGGTCGTCGCCGGCGGTTGCGGGCGCGTCCTCGCTTAGCCGTTCCGTTCCTCGACCCGCCATCCGTTCCCCTGACGACCGTTTCCGACCGACCGTTTCGTCCCTCACCGACCGTCCGCCACCCGAGGGTTTA
>JAQCNI010000017.1 GCA_028275105.1 Halorubrum sp. | reverse complement strand
TTGATCCGGTCGCGGACGACGGTGTTGATCCACGGGATGTCGATCTTCACCGGGCACTGGTTCACGCAGCGGCTACACCCCGTACAGAGGTCGTTGAACTCGGCGGCGCTCTCCTCGCCGTGGACGCCCGCCTCCCAGCCGGTCGCGATCCCGCCGGAGTACGTCTCGCCGCCGAAGGCGTGGCCGCCGACGTGCTGGAAGTTCGCGCAGGAGTTCGCGCACGCCGAACACCGGATGCAGTACAGCGTCTCCCGGAGCTGGTCGTCGTCGCGCATCTCCATCCGGCCGTTGTCGATCAACACGAGGTGGAACTCACGCTCGTCGCCGGACTCCAGCGCCTCGTCGCCGAACGTCGGCGAGTCGGTCGGTGGCGTGAAAAGCGAGACGTAGGAGGTGATGTCCTGGCCCGTCCCCGACCGGCCGATGAGCTCGACGAACGGCTGGAGGTCCTCGACGCTTGGGATCACCTTCTCGACGCCCGCGACCGCGACGTGGGTGTCGGTCGCCTGGACGCATTTCCGGGCGTTGCCCTCGCTCGTCACGAGCGCCAGCGACCCGGTGTCGGCCGTGACGAAGTTCGCGCCCGTCATCCCGACGTCGGCGTCGCGGATCTTCTCGCCGAGGTGTTCGCGGGCGAACCGCGTCAGCTCCTCGGCGGTCTCCGGCGGCTCCTCCGGGTCGAACACCTCTTCGAACAGGTCGGCGATCTCCTCGCGCGACTTGTGGATCGCCGGGGCGACGATGTGCGACGGGGCCTCGTCGGCGATCTGGAGGACGAACTCGGCGAGGTCGGTCTCCCAGACGTCGGCGCCGTCCGCCTCCAGCGCCTCGTTCACCTCGATCTCCTCGCTGGTCATCGACTTCGATTTCACCGCGGTGCGGCCGTCGACGACCTCCGTGATGTACCGGTTCGCGTCGGCGGCGTCGTCGGCGAGGTAGACGGTCCCCCCGTTCGCCTCGACGGCCTCGGTCACCTCGTCGACGAGCTCCGGGAGCCGCTCGATCGCGTCCTCCTTTATCGCCCGGGCCTCGTCTTTCAGCCGCTCGTAGTCGTCGAGCTTCGCGGTAGACTCGTAGCGCCCCTTGTTGAACACCCGCGTGTTCTGCTGGACGCTGTCGCCCTCGGTCTCGAGGAGGTTCCGGATGTGCTCGGCCTTCTGCCGGCGGTTTTCGGCGCTCATCTACCTGTCCTCCAGTAAGACGACGGTGACGTCCATCGGCCCGTGGGCCCCCTTCACGAGCGCGCCCATGTCTGCGGTGGCGCTCGGCCCGGTCGCGATGATCGACTGGCCCGCGCCCTCGCGGACGTCCGCGGCGAGGCGGTCGAACGCGGCGTCCATGTCCGGGAGGACGTCGTCCGCGCCGACGACCGCGACGTGCTCGTCCGCGTACAGGCTCACCGGCTCCTCGCCGGCGGCCCCGCCCTGGATCACCACGGAGCCGTAGTCGGCGATGCCGTACCCGGCGGCGGTGACGCCCGTCGCCGCGGCCTCGAGCTCCGCGACCGTCGGGTCGGCGTTCACGCTCTCGGGGAGCGAGACGCCGTCGAACGGGAGCGGCGCGCCGACCGCGGGGTCGTCGAGGAGCGGCGCCACCGTCGACTCGAACCCGTCGGCGGTCGTCCGGACGCACTCGACGCCGACCTCGTCGAGCGACGACTCGAAGGTCGCGATTGACTCGGCTGACATACGCCGTAGTTGCTACAACAGCCTAATGGGTGTTTCCCTGTACTCGGTTTCGGATCCCGATATATAACATATTTTTATTACTATTTTCCCGTCTCGTACGCCGATCTCCGAAGCTACTATCATTCAAAAAGAAAGTTACATATGGATCCTTGTGAGACACCCAGATACGGTCGTAATACCCAACTATGACCAACGTTCTCACACTGGCGTTCGTCGGCGTCATCCCGATCGCCGTCGCGTTCGTGCTGCTCGCCGGACTCAGGTGGTCGGCCGCCCGCGCGATGGGGGTCGGGTGGCTGCTCGCCGGCGGGATCGGGCTCACCTACTGGCGCATGGAGTTCGACTGGCTGGTCGCGTCGGCGGTGTACGGCGCGTTCCAGGCGGTCGACATCATACTCATCGTCTTCGGCGCCATCCTCCTGATGAACTACCTCGAGGGGAGCGGCGCCATCGCCACCATCAGGTGGTACTTCGGACAGATCGAAGAGGACAGACGCATTCAGGTGCTGCTCATCGGGCTCGGCTTCATGACGATCATCGAGGG
>JAQCNI010000015.1 GCA_028275105.1 Halorubrum sp. | reverse complement strand
GTGGGCGGACAGGCCGCCTCGGTTACCTGTTAGTATGACGATCACTCACTTAACGTATCCGTCGAAACGTCAAACGTAGTTCGTGTGGAGTTTGTCGGATTCATCCCCGCGCTGAAGCGCGAGGCTTTCTCCTCGAACTTCCGTAACCGGCGATAAATGGCGGACGAGCCGGCAGCGACGACCGACGGGGAGACGCTACCGTCGGCCCCGGATCCCGGACGGGCGACGCTGTGGACGCTCCTCGCGTCGGCGACGCTGACCGTGATGGCCGGCGCGATCCTCGGGCCGATCGTCCCGGCGATCCAGTCGAACCTCGGGGTCACGGAGTCACTCGCGGGCCTCATCATCACGACGCACGGGGCGCTCATCGTCGCCTTCAGCCCCGTCGCGGGGTGGGTCATCGACCGCGTCGGTCCCCGACGACCGTTCATCGCGGGACTCCTATTGTACGGTGCCGGGGGCGGTGCCGGACTCGTCGTCGACTCGTTCGGGCCGCTGCTCGCTTCGCGAGCGGTGCTCGGCGTCGGCGTCGCGTTCGTGTATGTCGGCGTCACGGTACTGATCTACCTCGCCGCCAACGGGGCGGCCGGCGGGACCTCGGCGGCGCTGTACGACCGGCTCGTCGCCCGGACGACCCGACACGCGTTGGTCGGCGCCGCGGTCGCGCTCTGGGTCATCGCGTTCGCGTTCGCCGCGGTCGCCGACTCCGCGCTGACCGCAGTGCCGGCGGTCGTCGCGTTCGGGCTCGGTCAGGGACTCGTCTTCCCGGCGTCGTTTGCGTGGGTCGAGGCGCTCGCACCGGCCGCGAGACGGGGACAGTACAGTTCGTATCTCGCCTCGGCGGGCTACACCGGACAGTTCGTCTCGCCGGTGTTGTTCGGGCCGCTGGTTCCCGCGTTCGGCGTGCGCGGCGTTTTCGTCGCGGCCGGGGCGCTCTCGGCGGTCGGAGGCGCCGCGCTTCTCGTCGCCCTGACTCGCCGATAGCGGTCGCGCCCGCTGGGCGATGCCGGAGGGCGAACGCCGTCACATGGACCGCTTGCTCGTCGGCCTCGGTACGATTGGCACCGGCGACCCCGAACCGGTCGCGAGGGTGACCGACAAGAACCCGGTGGTGACGGTCCCGAAGGCCTCGAACGAGCGACACCCCCGGGCGAACTTCGTGGCCGCCGACCTCGAACTCGATACCGACGGTATCGCCGCGATCGACGCGGTCGAGCGGGCGGTCGAACTGCTCCCGGAGTGAACCGGCTCCGGGTGGATCGGGGTGGCACCGAGTTGACCGGCGCAGGTCGAAGCGATTCCCCACGATCGTGGATATCCCGTCCGACGCGGCCGGGGCGATGACCACGATCCCGGACGGTTTTTACGCGCCTCGTCCCCATCGGGCGTATGACCGAGGTCATCGACGGCGAGGCGGTTGCGGCCGACGTTCGCTCCGGCGTCGCCGACTGCGTGGCTACGCTCGCCGACGCGGGCGTGAAACCGGGACTGGCAACGGTGTTGATGAGCGACGATCCCGCCAGCGAGACGTACGTCTCGATGAAACAGCGCGACTGCGAGGAGGTCGGCATCGAGAGCGTTCACGTCGAGATCGACGCCAACGCGCCGGCCGCGGAGCTGTACAAGACGATCGACGACCTCAACCAGCGCGAGGACGTCCATGGGATCCTCGTCCAGTTGCCCGTCCCGGACCACGTCGACAAGCGCGGGGTCCTCCGACGGATCGATCCGGAGAAGGACGTCGACGGGTTCCATCCGGAGAACGTCGGCCGCCTCGTCGCCGGCAACGCGCGGTACAAACCCTGTACGCCACACGGCGTCCAGAAGCTCCTCGACGCGTACGACGTGGAGACCGAGGGCGCCGACGCGGTCGTGGTCGGCCGGTCCGACATCGTCGGCAAGCCGATGGCGAATCTCCTGATCCAGAAGGCACCGACCGGGAACGCGACCACGACCGTCTGTCACTCCCGGACCGAGGACCTCGACGCAAAGCTCGCCGACGCCGACATCGTCGTCGCCGCTGCGGGGATCCCGGAGTTCGTCGACGGCTCAACCCTGAAGTCGGGTGCGACCGTGATCGACGTGGGGATCAACCGCGTTGACGCGGACACGGAGAAGGGGTACGAACTCGTCGGTGACGTCGACTACGACTCCGCGAGCGAGGTTGCGGGCGCAATCACGCCGGTCCCGGGCGGCGTCGGGCCGATGACCCGCGCGATGCTCCTGTACAACACCGTGAAGGCGGCCGCCCGGCGGCACGACGTGGATATCGACCTACCGTAGCGGACCACGCCCCGCCGCCGGGACCGGGCTATCGCCTCCCGGACCGATCGGGATACCAGCGCTCAAGTCTCCCCGGGTGGGAGTTCGAACATGGCACGCGTCACGGTTTGGAACGAGTTTCGCCACGAGCGCGAGAACGACGTCGTCGCCGAGGTGTACCCCGACGGGATTCACGCGGTGATCGCAGCGTTCCTTGAGGCGGCCGGCCACGAGGTCCGCACCGCGACCCTGGACGAGGGGCCCAATCACGGGCTCACCGAGGCGGTCCTCGACGATACCGACGTGCTCACGTGGTGGGGCCACGCCGCCCACGACGAAGTTCGTGAGGAGGTCGTCGACCGCGTTCACGAGCACGTGCTGGACGGGATGGGGCTGCTCGTCCTCCACTCCGCCCACTACTCGAAGGTGTTCAAGCGGCTGATGGGGACCAGCTGTTCGCTCAAGTGGCGGGAGGCCGCCGAGACCGAGCGGCTCTGGATCGTCGAGCCGGGCCACCCGATCGCTGACGGGCTCGACGAATTCATCGCCCTCGACGAGACGGAGATGTACGGCGAGCGATTCGACATCCCGCAGCCGGACGCCCTCGTGTTCGCCTCCTGGTTCGCGGGCGGCGAGGTGTTCCGCTCCGGCTGCTGTTATCGCCGCGGAAACGGGCGCGTGTTCTACTTCCGACCCGGCCACGAGACGTATCCGATCTATCACGATGACGGCGTCCAGCAGGTGCTCCGGAACGCCGTTGACTGGGCCGCCCCGGGCGACGGCCCCGCGCCCGAGTTCGGTAACGCTGACCCGATCGAGGACGTCGACACGAGCGACGACCGGACGGTCCACTGACCCCGCGGAGTCGTCGGCCGGCCGGGTCGTCGAGTCGGTCCCGGGTCACAACACGTCACTCCGGTCGGTGGACTTCACCCTCTCGACCGTCGGCGTCCTTGCGGCGGAGCGCCGCGGCCGCGTTGCTCGCGTCGTAGCCGAAGAAAACGTCCTTGGCGTACGTTTCGACGACTTCGGTCGCGCCGATCAGGTCGTCGAGGTCGACGTCGACGGCGTAGAGTTCGACCGAGAACGGGGTCTCCGGCGGCGCGCCGTGAACGTCGTAGTCGCCGCCGAGTCGCGACCGGAACCCCCGAGCGATCGATTCGAGCCAATACGTCGTTCCGTAGGCGGTGTCGTACAGCGGGACGACGAACTCGTCGACGTGGGCGGCGAGCGCGTCGAGGTCGAGCCCGGCCCGCTCGTAGAGGTGGCCCGGATACGGGTCCGGGTACAGCGTCAGCAACGTTCGTCCGGGAACGCGGTCGGCGGCGTCGGCGACGAACTCGGTGATCACCTCGGCGCGCCAGTCGGCCCGCTCCGCGTGGTCGCTCTCGGCGAACAGCCGCTCGCAACGCGCACAGCGACAGAATCCCTCCCGCGGGAACCCCACGTCGTCGAGCCTGACGTCGTCGCTCTCGGCGGCGCAGTCGTCGACGATCTCGAGGAGCCCCTCGCGGTACTCCGGGTGGGTCGGACAGACGTACGCCCAGTCGAAGTACTCGCGCTCGCGGGTCGCCGGTTCGCCCCGTTCGTCGACGGGGACGAGATCCGGGTTCTCGCTCGCGGCCGCGTTGTCGCCGAAACACGATACCATGTTCACCGCGTTCGGGAGCGGCGCGGCCGCTCGACCCGTGACGTCTTTTACCTCGTAGAACCCGAGGTCGAACGGCTCCGTGTCGACCTCGTCTGCGTTCCGCGTGACGACCCCGTACATGCGGCTCGCTACGCGAGTGAGCGGTAAAAACGGCGGGCTCCCGCCCGGCGGTCACGCCCGTCGCTACTCGATTTCGACCGGCTCCTTGTCGCCGGCGAAGAGAAAGTACGCGAGGACGACGAGCGACAGTACGACGACAAGCTTCACTTTGGAACTCATGAGAGGTGGTCCGACCGCGACCAGGTAAAAACTACCGACGCCCGCCGGTCGACCCCCGTCGGTCGACGCCCGCCGGTCGACGCCCGCCGGTCGACGCCGGATCGACGGATCACACGTCGATGTGGGCGGCGATGTCCGACCGGAGGACGGTCGCACAGTAATCGCACCGGACCCCGTCGGGGACCACGTCGAAGCGAGTCTCGACCGGTTCGTCCGCGTTCGTGATACAGTTTCGGTTCGGACACGAGAGGACGCCGGCGACGCGCTCCGGCCGAGTCACGCGGTTCTTCTCGGCCACGTCGAACTCGCGGATGATGTTGATCGTGGCCTCGGGCGCGATGAGCGAGAGGACGTCGACCTCCGACGGGGAGAGCTCGCGGTCCTCCACCTTCACGACGTCCTTCCGACCGAGCCGGTCGGAGGGGACGTTCATCCCGACCGAGACGCTCAGCCCCTCGGAGCCGTCGATCCCGAGGATCGCGAGGACGTTGAGCGCCTGTCCCCCCTCGACGTGGTCGATGACGGTACCGTTCCGGATCTTCGCGACGCGGAGTTCGTGCTCATTCATCGTCGGCCTCCAGGAGGGTATCGAGCAGCGCCATCCTGACCGGGACGCCGTTGTGTGCCTGCTCGAAGTAGCGGGCGTGGTCGGTGTCGTCGACGTCGGGCGCGATCTCGTCGACGCGCGGCAGCGGGTGCATCACGGTGAGGTCGTCGGCCGCGTCGGCGAGCGTGTCGGCGTCGATCCGGTACTCGCCGGCGACGCGGTGGTATTCGTTTTCGTCGGGGAACCGTTCCTTCTGGATCCGGGTGACGTACAACACGTCGAGTTCGGACAGCACCGCCTCCAGCTCCGTGTGTTCGCGGAGCTGCGCGCCGGCCTCGTGGAGGTCGAACCGAACCGACCGGGGGAGTCGGAGGGACTCGGGGCTGACGAAGTGCTGCCGGACGTCGAAGTTCGTCAGCGCGGCGGCGAGCGAGTGGACGGTCCGGCCGTACTTCAGATCACCCATTATCCCGACGGTGAGATCGTCGAGCCCGTGGTTCTCCCGGATCGTGTGGAGGTCGAGCAGGGTCTGTGAGGGGTGTTGGCCCGCCCCGTCGCCGGCGTTGATCACGGGGGCGTCGACGAACTCGGCCGCCATCGTCGCGGCCCCCTCGCTGGGATGACGGAGCACCAGCGCGTCGGCGTATCCCTCGACGACCCGGACGGTGTCCGCGAGCGACTCCCCCTTCGAGACCGACGACGAGGCGACGTCGCCCATGTCGATCGTGTCGATCCCGAGCCGCTTCGCCGCGGTGTCGAAGCTCATCCGCGTGCGGGTGCTGGGCTCGAAGAAACAGAGCGCGAGCACCGTCCCGGCGTGACGGCCCGCGTACGCGCTCGGGTCGGCGGCGACCTTGCGCGCCCGGTCGAGCACCGCCTCGATGTCCGCCCGGGAGAGCTGCGTCGCGGTGATGAGGTGGTCCTGACGCATCGTTCGAGACGGGGACCGGCAGTATCTTGAATCCCTCGGCTTGGGTACCATCGGCGGTGTCCACGACCGTGGATCGTCGGCGCTCGGCGATTGCGACATCCGTCGGTACGGCGAGAGAGTAGGGCGGGGAGGGTCGCGTGATCGGCTTAGACGTCGATATCCGGGCTCGACGACTGATCCCTGTCGACTACTCACCGACCGTACGCGTCGGCGTGAGTGAACGGACGGGGGGAAACGCACGGATCCCGAACCCTCGCGAGCCGATACCGTCGATCACTTCCACTCGGACAGGTTCGTCGCCGGTGGCAAATCCCCGGGATCAGGGATCCACGTGATCAACTCGTCGACGCGGTCCGCGATTTTATAGGTATCCATCGTGTCGTCCCCGTAGTACACGACCGCGATCGATCCACGCTTCTCGGGGTCAAGAAAATCCGGGTCGTGCGTCAACACCGTATACCCCTGCTGACGAGCCATCGTGACGATACTCTCGTCGTCGACACCCTCTTCGAGGACATCGTGAACGTGTTCAGCCGAGTATCCCTTCCCTCGAAGCGATTCGGCGACTCGCGGACTCGTGTTTTCGTCGACGAGAATCCGATACTCCATCTCGGGCTACGTGCGCTCTCGTTTGATCTCGCCGAGCGTCTTTGCGCCATCGTCCCGGGCCTGCTGCTCGCGGTCGGCTCGCTCCCGCTCGGCCTCACGCATCTCATCCGGATGGCTGTGGTAGTACTGGAGGGCACCGTAGACATCGGCGACATCGAGGTCTAGCTGCTCGGCTACCTCCTCGACGGGGCGTCCCGCCGCCTCGACGAGCCCTCGGATCCGCTGGACCGTCACGCGTCGTCCCTCGATATGCGGCTCCGCGTGGAGATCCGTCGTAATCCGGACGGATGACTGGGCTATACAGCGCCCAGTAGGAACCGACGGGATGTTAAAACATCGCCTCAGTAAGAGTGACGGTTCAAACGCTATTTGTCGCTTCGCTCGCGCTACGACGTCTCTCCTTCGGATCGCTTCCGTCCGGTTCCCTCACCGCATCGCCGTCGCTCTGCGGTTCAGTGTACGGGCCGGGCGCGATTTGAACACGCGACCGACGGATTAAGAGTCCGTCGCTCTCCCTAACTGAGCTACCGGCCCTCGATAAGAGGTATCCGAGTCACGGTAAAAGACCTTTTCATTCGAGGGAAGCCGCGGCGTCGCCCGTGAATGGGAGTGGGCCCAGCCGCTGGCTCGGGGCGGTTGAAACCGACGTTGTACCCGCCGGTCGTACCGGGAGCGGTTCGGTTAAGTGTCGCCCGAGGGAAGCGCGCATAATGAGTAGTGGGTCATCCGGCTCGTCACGCACACGGTACGCGATTCTCGGCTGTGGCAGCGTCGGCCACGCCGTCGCGGAGACCCTGACCACCCGTGGCAAGGACGTGCTCATCCTTGACTGCGACGAGAGCCGCGTCGAGGCGCTCCGCGATCAGGACCTCAACGCCCGCGTCCAGGACATCGTGGAGCCCGACGTCGTCGACGCGATCGACGACCGGGACATCCTGCTCGTCCTCGCGTCCGATATCGAGGCCAACAAGGCGGCCGTCTCCGCCGTCCGCGACACCGGCGGGGACCAGTACGTCGTCGTCCGGGCGTCCGACCCCGTCAGCGAGGACGAGCTCCGCGAGTTGGGCGCCGACGTCGTGATCAACCCGAAGGCGGTGATCGCCGATAGCGCGCTCCAGTCGCTCGAGAGCGGCGAACTGGAGCACATGGCCCGCCAGCTGGCCGAGATCATCGAGGGCTGTGATGGCCGGATGGCGATCCTCACCCACGACAACCCCGAGCCGGACTCCATCGCGTCGGCGACGGCGCTTCAGGCGATCGCGGAGGCGTTCGAGGTTGAGGCGGACATCCTCTATTCCGGTGACGTCGGTCATCAGGAGAACCGGGCGTTCGTCAACCTGCTCGGGATCGACATCGTCTCGCGGTCGGAGGCGAGGCCGCTCTCGGAGTACGACGCGGTCGCCGCCGTTGACCTCGCGAAGTCGGCCGACGGGGGTATCGACCCGGAGATGGCGGTCGACGTCTACATCGACCATATCGAATCCAACTCGCCCCCGGACGCGAGCTTCGTCGACGTCCGGACGAACGTCTCCTCGACGTCGACGATCCTCACGAAGTACCTCCAGGAGTTCGACCAGTCGCCGTCGGAGGCGGTCGCGACGGCGCTGTTGTACGGGATCCGATCCGAGACGCTGGATTTCAAACGCGACACCACCCCGGCCGACCTCACCGCGGCCGCGTACCTCCACCCGTTCGCCGACCACGACACGCTCGAACAGGTCGAGTCGCCGTCGATGTCGCCGGAGACGCTCGACGTGCTCGCGGAGGCGATACAGAATCGGGAGGTTCAGGGGAGTTACCTCTTCTCGACGGCCGGGTTCATCCTCGACCGCGAGCCGCTCGCGCAGGCGGCCCAACACCTGCTCAACCTCGAAGGGGTCACGACGACGGCCGTCCTCGGGATCGCCGACGACAACATCTACCTTGCGGCCCGCTCGAAGGACATCCGGCTCGACATCGGGAACGTCCTCCAGGAGGCGTTCGCGGAGATGGGCGACGCGGCGGGCCACTCGACGCAGGGATCGGTCGAGATTCCGCTCGGCATCTTCACCGGGATCGAGGCGAGCGAGGGGAACCGCGACACGCTCCTCCACCTCACCGAGGAGGCCGTCCGCCGGAAGTTGTTCGACGCGTTCGGCGTCGAGGGCGGGGGCGATAGCGCCAACGGCGGGTAACGGCCACCGTCTCGATCGGGACACGTCGTCCGCGGCGGAACGGATCGGTTCCCGCCGCACCCGACGGGGTCGCCTTTTTGTTCCGTCCCATCCTCAGTACCCACATGTCCGATCCGTTCGTCGTCGTCGGTGGGGACGCCGCGGGGCTGAGCGCCGCCAGCAAGTTTCGGCGGGAGGCCCCCGACCGCGACGTCGTCGTCCTCGAGAAGGGCCGATGGATATCCTACGCCTACTGCGGGATGCCGTACTTCGTCGCGGGACGCGTCGAGCGTCTCTCGGACCTGCTCTCGCTGTCGCCCGGCGGGGTCGACGACCGCGGGATCGACCTCCGGCGTGGCCACGAGGTCGTCGGCGTCGACCCCGAGACGAAACGCGTGCGTGTCCGGACGCCCGACGGGACCCACCGCGAGCAGCCGTACACGGAACTGCTCGTCGCGACCGGCGGCCGTGCCGTCACCGGCGAGTTCGACCTCCGCGGCGTCGACGGCGCGTTCACGCTCCACGACATGGACGCCGCGGCGGCGATGGACGCGTACATCGCGGATCCGACGGAGTATGACCCCGAGCGCGCGGACGTATCCGCCGTCGACCGCGAGCGGGTCGACCACAACGCCTCCCTCCCGGCGCCCGAAACCGCCGCCATCGTCGGCGGGGGATACGTCGGCGTCGAGATGGCGGAGGCCCTCCGAGCCCGGGGGCTCGACGTCCACCTCTTCCAGCGGTCCGCCCGGCTCCTTCCGCCGTTCGGGGGAGCAGTCGGCGAGCGCATCGAAGCTGAACTCGCTGACAATGGCGTAACGGTCCATACCGAAACCCCGGTCGAGTCGCTCGTCGCTGACGACCGGATCGAGGCGGTCGCGTTCGACGGGGAACGGCACCCGGTCGACCTCGCCGTCGTCGGCGTCGGGATCCGTCCGAACGCAGCGCTTCTCGACGGGACCGGGATCGAACTCGGCACGGGCGACGCGATCCGGACCGACGGGCATGGGCGGACGAATCTCCCGGACGTGTACGCTGCCGGCGACTGTGCGACCGCGATCCACACGGTGACGGGCGAGGAAGCGTGGGTCCCCTTGGGCCTCACCGCGAATCGGGCGGGGCGCGCGATCGGGGCCACGGTCGCCGGCGATCCGACGCCGGTGGGTGAGATCGCCGGCACGGCGGCCGTCAAGGCGTTCGATATGGAGTGTGGCCGCGTCGGTCTCCTCGACGCGGACGCCGCCGCCGAGGCCGGATTCGACCCCGTGAGCGAGACGATCACCGCCGGCTCCCGGTCCGGATACTATCCCGGCGCGGCCGAGACTGACGTCACGCTCGTCGCCGACCGGAACTTCGGCCGGGTGATCGGAGGAAGCATCGTCGGGCCCGATCGTGCGGCGATACGGATCGACACGCTCGCGACCGCGCTGGAAGCCGACATGACGGTCGCGGAACTCGAACGCCTGGACCTGGCATACGCGCCGCCGTTCAGCCCGGTGTGGGACCCGATCCTCGTCGCGGCAAAGGTGCTCAACGGGACGCTGTCGTCGTGATCGGCGGGAACGCCCGAACCATCACACGACGGGGCCGATCAGTCGTCGTCGGTCAGTCATCGCCGATCAGTCGTCGCCGGTCGAGACTTCATGCCGTCCCCCGCTGCTGCGCTCCGCCCCGGTTTCATCACCCGGAGTCGCCTCATCGCCGTCAGCGTCGTCGTCGCGATCACCCTTACGGTCAATATTGGTTTCACCCTCGGACCCGAACACGCCCGCGAGACCCCGTCCGACGACGTATCCGGCACCCCCGACGGCGACCGCGGCGGCGACCGCGATCGCGAACGGGTCAAGCAGCGTGACCGCGTCGGTTAAGAGTCCGGTTCCGGCCGCCGTATCCATCGTGACGCCGCCGCCTCGTTCGAGCCGGATATCCGGGCCGACCGTTTCGAGAAGGACCGCGGAAAACGGGCCGTACGCGAGCAGGGCACAGGGGAGCGCGCCGCCGCCGGTCCGAGCGAACGCGACGACACCGGTGGCGGCGAGACCCGCGCAGCCGACCGCGAGCCACGCCGAGTCGACGCCGCCGAGGGGGCCGAGCGCGCCGAATACGGCGAGCGCGCGGAACGCGGCGAGCGACAGCGCGAAGCCGACCACGCTCCAGACGGTCGCCCGTTCGAACCCGTGTTTGCCGAGAAGCCGCCGTCTCACGTCGGTCATTTCGGCCGCGTCGCCCCCCGACCATCCCGGTCCGGGGTGAGCTCCCCGTGGTCATCGATCTCGCCGGCGACGATGCGCGTCGAGGAGATCCGGTCGCCGTCGGCCGCGGGGACGTGGTCGACGACGACGATCTCGAGGGGATCGCGGCCGCGTTCCTCGCGAATCTCGTTGATCCGTTTGCCCCCGTCCTTCGTCTCCGGCGAGACGACCAGTGCGCCGAACTGCGGCTCGACGGCGATCCCGGTCGGTTTCTCCAGTTTTCGAACGCTGAACTCGCGATCGCACTCCTCGGCAAGTCGAGCGAGTTCGGCTTCGAGATCGCGCTTCCGAACCTCGAAAGGACGGACGTACCGCTCGACGTGGCGGGTCTCCGGCGCGAGCTCGTCGGCGGTTAGCCCGACGGTCACGTCGCCCAGTTCGAACGCCCGTTCGAACAGCGCCCGGTGGCCGTCGTGGACCGGGTCGAAGGTTCCGCCAAGCGCGACGTCCATGATCCAACCTTGCCCGGCCGGAACTTAAATGATCCCGGACGACGGCCGGCGATGTGGGCGGCCTACCGATCGGGAGCGTCGCCGTCGAGGGCCGAGTCGTCGTCCGGATCCGCGTTGCGGGTGGCGTTCGAGGCGGCGGCGTCATCATCGGTCGCCGGTCCCCCGTCACCGTCGTCGCCCGGGGGGACGGAGATCCGGACCGGTTCGTCGTCCCGGTCGGGGGGGTCGTCGCCGAGCCGGCGGTCGAGATTGAACACCGTGTTCAGCTCCGCCTGTACGTCGCCGACGACGCCGCGGACCAGCTCGCTCGGGGCTATCGCCTCGTACTCGTAAGGGTTGTTTCCGGCACCTTCCGCTTCGCGCTTCGATCGAGACACCGTCTCCTCGGTGTGAAGTTCCGCGAGCGCCTCCCGGACGGTGCTCGGGTAGAGGCCCGTCCCGTCGGCCACCTCGTCGCTGGTGCCGTGCGGGTGCTCACGGAGATACACGTAGATGCGTGCGCGGGTCTCGGTGTCGAGCAGCCATGCCAGGAGGTCGACGACGTTGTCGTCGAATCCCTTGACGGCCCTGTCGGCACCCTCGCCCAGGCGCTCGCGCGTCTTGTGGAGCTCCTCCGCGGGTCGGTCGGTCGGGGAGCCGTCCTCGCCGTCATCGGCATCCCCGGGTGCGTCATCAGTAGTCATACTCGGCCGTCGGCCCCGGGCGGGGAAAAACGTTTCTCGTCGCTTTCGTTCCGACGAAAATCCGGCCCGTGGGTCGACCCGACGTCGTTGCGGTGGATCCCCGGGTTCAGGCGGTAACGACGAGGTCCGAACACAGCGCGTCGAGCCCGGACTCCCGGTGGAGCCGACGCTGGCGCTCGCTGCCGCTCTCGGCGTCGTACACCGACCGAATCCCGTCGATCCCCAGCCGGTCGCATTCCCTCTCGACGGCCTCGGCCAGCGTGACGGTCGCATCGCCGTCCCGGGTGACCAGTGACGCGTCGTGACCGTGACGGATCGCGCGCCACTTGTTCTCGTCCAGCAGTTCGCGTCGGGGGAGTGATCGTGACTCCCCGTCCTCGTACCGTTCGGCGAGGTCGACGACGAGTGCGTGGGCGTACTCCACGAACGCGAGCGTTCGCTCGGGGTCGCGCTGCGCGTCGGGCGCCCGGAGTTCCACGGTGCCGTGGCCGGTGTGCGGGCGCACGTCGAACCAGAGTTCCCCGCGGTCGGCGATGGAGTTGGTGTCGAGCATCCGGCGCTCGAACCGCTCGAACGCGTCGAAATCGTCAAATGCGGTGGGAATTCCCGTGTTCGGCAGGTTCTCGAACACCTTCGCGCGGGCCGACGCCAGCCCGGTGTCGAACCCGTTCCAGAAGGGGGAGTTCGCCGACAGCGCGAGCATCATGGAACAGTACCAGCGCAGGCGGTTCGCGATCCACACCGCCTTGTCCGCGTCGTCGACGCCGACGTGGACGTGGAGCCCCGCCGTCGTGTTCCGGTGTTGGGGATACTGAATTCGGTCGAGTTGTGACCGATACCGCGGCTTTTGGGCGTGTTCCAGTTCGCGCCACTTCGCCGCCGGGTGGAGCCCCGCCGCGGCGACCCGGTAGCCGGCGGCGGCGGCGTGGTCGACGAGCGCCTCCCGGACGGTTCGGAGTTCCTCGGCCGCGCGGCTCGGGTCCTCGATGGTCGGAGTCTGGACCTCGATCGTACACTTGAACAGTTCGTGGTCGAAGCCGTCCGGGATGGCTTCGGGCGGGTCACGGCCGTACACGAGCTCGTCGGTTCCGGCCGTCGGGCGGCCATCGGCGTCGACGACGAAGAACTCCTCCTCGATGCCGAGCGTTCCCGTCCGGGTGAACGCGTCCCGCGACCCGTACTCCATTATCCCCTCGTTCACCCCGGGCATTCTTATATGAATTGAAAGGCGAAACCGTTCCGGTCGGCCATACCCGCCCCAGTCGGTCGCGCCGGTTACCACTCCTCGCCGCTCGCCAGGTCGACGTCGGCGTCGGGTTTCGCGGAGGGACAGACGTCGGCGAGCACGCAGTCCGCACAGTCCGGGTTGATCGCGGTACACGTGGCCCGTCCGTGGTCGATCATGAGGTGTGTGAACTGCTGCCAGTCTTCTTCGGGAACGATATCGAGGAGATCCGCCTCGATCGCTTCGGGGCGTTCCGCCTCCGTGATACCCAGTCGCCGCGTGAGCCGCTGGACGTGGGTGTCGACGACGATTCCCTCGACGACGTCGTGGCCGTGCTGAAGGACGACGTTCGCGGTCTTCCGGCCGACCCCGGCGAGGTCAGTGAGTTCGGACATGGTGGCCGGCACCTCCCCGTCATGCTTCTCGGCGATATCCGCGGACGCCGACCGGATGTACTCGGCCTTGTTGTTGTAGTAGGTGATCGAGTTTATCGCCTCGGCGAGTTCCGCCTGTGGCGCGTTCGCGTAGTCCTCGGGCGTCCCGTAGGTCTCGAACAGGTCCGCACAGACGCCGTTCACCCGCTCGTCAGTGCACTGCGCCGAAAGGATCACGGCGATGAGTAGTTCCAGCCGATTCGAGTAGTTCAGCGAAATGGTTGAGTCCGGGTACTCCTCGTACAGTCGGTCGAGGACCTCCGCAACGTGGGCCTCGCGGGGTTCGAGCGGCGTTCCCATACGCGCTTCAGCCCGCGGGCAACATTGAACGATCCGGAAGCGGACCGGTTTACGGAAGTTCGAGGAGAAAGCCTCGCGCTTCAGCGCGGGGATGAATCCGACAAACTCCACACGAACTACGTTTGACGTTTCGACGGATACGTTAAGTGAGTGATCGTCATACTAACAGGTAACCGAGGCGGCCTGTCCCCACCTAATTGGACAATATCGGGATTCCTCGATTCCACGCAGAAAGCATCCCTTTCTGTGCTTGGATTTCGGGATGCAGACAGTACAAGTACCTCTGAATCCCATGCCGGGAGAGGAGTAACGGCTGATTGGCACAGCCAGTAGCCGCCTTTCGAAGTCGCTACAAACCGTAAATATCCCAACCCAGCGGTGCGGTGCCGTGGGAATCTTCGCCCTTCTGGGCGGAGAGGATGTCAAATCGTACCGAGCGGCCGGGGCGTTGCCGATGTGTATCGCATGGACAACGACCAATCGAAAACGATCGACCGTGCCGGCGGTAGCCACCACATGTCAACGACACCGGTTCGATACGTACTCGCACAGCGACGGGGTTAATCGGCCGAAAACCCAATCTACGGTAATGTCGGAACCGTCGGGAATGGACGCGTTCACCCGCCTCGGGAGCGACGTCCGCGAGGCGCTCTCCGACCGGGGCTTTTCGACGCCGACGGAGCCACAACGGAGGGCGATCCCGCCGATC
>JAQCNI010000007.1 GCA_028275105.1 Halorubrum sp. | reverse complement strand
CCGAGCAAAAACAGAGGGAACGCGAGCTTAGTCAAGAGCGGGACCTCGCCACGGGAATCGTCGAAACGAGCCCGGTTGGGATTGCAGTCGTCAGTGCTGACGGCGACCTCTCGTTGGTGAATGAACAATCGACTACGATCGCTGGATGGCCGCATAAAGCAGTCAAAGATACGTCGTATAACCACTCTCGGTACGACCTCGTCAACAAAGATGGTGATCCATTCGACGCCGATGCCACTCCCTTCGGCCGTGTGCTGTCTCAAGAGACGGCCATCCACAACCAGGTCGTGGGTACCCGCCGCCCGTCCGGCGAACGCGTGTGGTTGTCCGTGAGTGGAGCCCCACAGTACAACGACGACGGCGAGTTGGAGCGGACTGTCTTCGCGTTCGAAGACATCACCGAGCAACGGGAACTAGAAGCTGAGTTTGAGGAAATGCTCGGCCGAGTATCGGACGCCTTCTATGCACTTGACGACGAGTTCCGATTCACGCATATCAACGAACGTGCTGAAGAATTGTTGCGGGCGTCCGAAGACGAATTGCTCGGGGAGACGCTGTGGGAGATGTACCCGGAAGCCGCGGAACTCGACAAGATGTGGGACGCGTTCCACGTGGCGATGGACACGCAAACCCCGCAGAGTCTGGAACTGTACTACGAGCCGCTGGACTTTTGGGTCGAAGCGAGTGTGTATCCCTCAGAGAGCGGCATTTCTGTCTACTTCCGGGATGTGACTGACCAGAAAAAACACGAACAAAAATTGCAAACACAGAACGAGCGCCTGGAGGAGTTCGCCAGCGTCGTCAGCCACGATTTGCGGAATCCGCTCCGAGTGGCCGACGGACGGTTGGAATTGATTCGGAACGAGTGTGAGAGTGCCCATATCGACGACGTCGCACAAGCACTTGACCGGATGGACACGCTCATCGAGGACTTACTGATACTGGCACGAGAAGGCCAACGAGTCGATGAGACCGAGTCGGTTGGGCTTGCCAACGCAGCCAGGGACAGTTGGCAAACGGTGGACACCGAGCAGGCACCGCTCGAAACCGATACCACCCGGGCGGTCGAGGCCGACCGGAGCCGACTCCAGCAACTGTTCGAGAATCTCTACCGGAACGCTATCGAACATGGCGGTGACGACGTGACAGTGTCCGTCGGTGCGATGGACGACGGCTTCTATATCGCAGATACCGGCTCCGGCATCCCCGAGTCTAAGCGTGAGGACGTATTCGAGTCGGGATACTCGACGAACGAGGACGGGACCGGATTCGGCCTGCGGATCGTCAAGCAAATTATCGACGCCCACGGGTGGGAGATTATTGTGACTGAGAGTGGAGAGGGTGGCGCCCGGTTCGAAATTACCGGTGTCGAAAAGGGTGCGTGACCGATACGCGCATTCCGTCTTGTATACCAGTACAAATACCACTCTTATCTGGTAGTTTTTTCATCGATCAGTACGCACACCGACTGAGCAGTTATTTCACGAACTGGTCACCGGTGAGCAGAACCTCCTCGTGACGGCGGTCGGCGAGTCGGACGGCGACATCACGCCCGTCGCGCAGGAACTCCTCGGCATGGGACTGACGGTCGCCGACGAGGTGCCCGTTCGGGGCCACGAGACGACCCCCCTCGGCAAGTTCGATCCCGGGACCGGCGACTAGCCGACAACCCGCTCGACGTCGAGTGCGGTCGCGCGCCGGACGACCGCACGCACCGGATCGTCCGTCCCGGCCAGATTTGCCGAGTCGCCGTCGAGAACGACGAGCGCCGCCCGCCGGCCGGGAGCGATGACGCCCCGGTCGAGTCCGGCGACCTCGGCGCCGGCAACCGTCGCCATCCGCAACACTTCTCGGGCGGTCACGTCGAACCGTTTCGCCGTATACGCCATCTCCCGAAACATGGTGGGTGGGTTCACCATCACGTTGTCCGTTCCGAGCGCGACCGTCGTGTGATCGACTAACTCCCGTACTGGCGGCGTCCCGACGTCGAGCACAGTGTTCGCCCGTGGACAGACCGCGACCGGAACCGACTGGTTCGCGACCCGTTCGAGGTGGTCCCGTTCGGCGTGTACCATGTGAACGAGCAGGTCCGGCTCCAGATCGAGCGCGGGATGGATGTCGGTCGCGTCCGGTTCGCCGGCATGGATGGCGAACGGAACGTCGCGCTCCGCACACGCGGCGCGCCGTTCGGCGAAGTCCCCGTCGTTCGCGCCGGACGCCCCGTATCCGTCGGCAACCTCGAGGACCGACGGGTCACCGCTCCCGAAAATGAACGGGTCGACGTCCACCGCTTGCGCCGCCTCGCGGAGCGCGCGTGCCCCGTCCGTTCCGAACTCCCGGAAATCCAGACAGGCACCCGTCCCGGTTCGCCGCATGAATCGAAGGGTTCGCCGCATCGCCGTTACGAGTTCGGCACGGTCGGCGGCCGCCAGTCGGCGGTGTTTCAGGCTGTTCGGCGGCGCCACCGCCTCGTCGAGCGACAGGCCGACCGCCGCCTCCTTCGCGACGGCGTCCCCCAGATGCGTGTGGGCGTTGACGAACGCCGGCAACACGATGTCGGTCGACGTGGTCTCGACCTCGTCGACGGCCGCGATCCGGCCGTCCTCGACGACGACCCGGCCACGGACCGGTTCGAACGACCGACCAACGAGAACGGTTCCGGCGATCTCTCGCATACCGGCACTGGGGTTCTGATACCGATATGGGTTTCCAAACGAGTGTATCGAACGTTCCGGTAGCGTGCCTCCGGTTTGGTGGATTCCCTTCTCGTCGACTCTCGACCCGGAGAGAGCCGAGTCGGGGCAAATCGCCCATCGCCGGGCGGGTGCGACCTCGGGTCAATCACCGGATCCGTTCGACACCGACTCGGATCTTCCGGGATTTGTTGCGTGGGCGGGGACGCCGTGGGTGGATCGAGCGCTCGACCGTCCTTCGTGTGGTGTCGTCGGCCCCCGCTGGCTCCTCCACTCGTTCGTGACGGCCAACCCCCTCTCGGGGTTCGAGGACCGGCCGTTTCACGAGGCGGTCGAACGGGCGGCCGACCTGATGACCGGCCTCCCGTCGCAGTCCCTCATGGCTGCCGCCGACGAGCCGTACCACCGGCCGCTCCGCCTCTCGGCGGTCGTCCACGCGCCGGTCGAACGTGTCGAGGGGATCCTCGCCGACCGCGAGGAGTTGGCGACGCTGCTCGACAACGACTGGCTCTCGTTGCCGGTCGTCGATCCGACTCGGGACCACCGCGCGTACCGGTACGGGAATGAGGAGAAGTGGACGGCGGCGACGGAGCAGTCCAGAGACGACCCGGTGGCGCCGACGGTTCCCGCCGCCGCGGACGACTGAGTTGGATGGATAGGCCCGGCGGACGCCGCCGGATGGACGCGGTTGTCGACGCCACGTGTTATGCCCGAGCGGTCCGTACCGGGGCGGTATGCGCGAACTCGTCTTCGCTCTCGAATACGAACCCGGGCGCAACCGGGTGGCCGACGCCCTCGCCGACCACCCCGACGCCCGGATCCGGTCGCTGTCGCTGCACGCCACCGACGAGCGGATCTGGCGGGTCGACCACGCCACCGGCGATCCGGCCGCCCTCTCGGCCGTCGAGCCCGCCTTTCTCGACGGCGACTACTACGCGGACTGCCTCGCGACCGGGGACTGCGGCGCGACGCAGACGACCCGGGTGCTCGACCACACCGAGGACACGCTCGTCCTCTACTCCGACTGGGAACGCACCCCCGCCTGCGCGTCCGTTCCCCACATCGCCCGCGACCACCTCGGCGACGGGATCCTGTTCGAGACGCGCCACGAGGGCCGGCACTACACGTGGCGGATCATCCACTCCGGCGAGGGCGACGCCGCGGCCTTCTTCGACGCGCTCGAGGCTGCGGTGGGCGACTGTGCCCGCACGGAGATGCTCCGAACGACGGAGGCGTCGGCCGGCAGGACGACCGGGGACGGCCGCGACCTCCCCCCCGATCAGGAGGCCGCGCTCAGGGCCGCCGTGGAACACGGCTACTACGAATCGCCCCGGGTGGTCGACGCGGGCGAACTCGCGGCCCACCTCGACGTGCCGCGATCGACGCTCACCTATCGGCTCCGGCGGGCCGAGGAACGCCTGGCGAAGGGGTACGTCGCCGGCGATCCGCCGACCGACGGGCCGGCGGCGCCGCTGTAACGCGCCGATCGATTGGAGCATTCCAATGAAGGCTTATCGACCTGAGGACCCTATCCCGACGTAATGAACGACGGTTCGGACGCGGCGGGGCGGGCAACACGGGGTGGCGACCGGGCGGAACTCGCCGTTCGACTCGTCGTCCCCGGGATGGACTGTCCGTCCTGCGCGCGGAAGGTCGACAAGGGGCTCCGGCGCGTCGACGGCGTCGTCGACGCCACGCTCCGGCCGACCACCGGGACGGCCACGGTCACGTACGACCCAGACCGCGCCGCCGAGGCCGACGTGATCGGGGCGGTTGAGGCGGCCGGCTACGAGGTCATCGAGGGGTCGAACGCCGACGGGACGAACGGGGCCGATGGGACCGACGGGGGAGACGGAATGGACGGAGAAGACGGGACCGACGGAATGGACGGAACGGACGGGGAGACTGGCGGGACGGCCGACGGCGTCGATATCGCGCCGCCGTCGGAGGTCTGGACGAGCGTGCGTGCCAAGAAGACGTGGCTCGGGGCGGCGTTCGTCGTCCTCGGGCTCCTCCTCGAGTTCGTGCTCACCGGGCGGAACGCCGCGGTGGCGAGCGTCCTCGACGTCCCGCTGTCGCTCGCGGACGTCCTGTTCCTCGGGGCGGTCGTCGCCAGCGGGCTCCCCGTCGTGCGCGGCGGGTACTACTCGGCGCGAAACCGGAGCCTCGACATCGACCTGCTGATGGGAACGGCCATCCTCGCCGCGGCCGCGATCGGGTACTTCGTCGAGGCCGCCACGCTGGCGGTCCTGTTCAGCATCGCCGAGCTGTTGGAGGACTACGCCATGGACCGGGCGCGGGATTCCCTCCGTGAGCTGATGGAGCTGTCGCCCGACGAGGCCACCGTCCGCCGCGACGGCGGGGAGGTGACCGTTCCCGCGGCCGACGTCGACGTCGACGAGACGGTCGTCGTCCGTCCCGGCGACAAGGTGCCGCTGGACGGGACGGTCGTCGAGGGTGACAGCGCCGTCGACGAGTCGCCGATCACCGGCGAGAGCGTTCCCGTCGACAAGTCGGCCGGCGACGAGGTGTACGCCGGCGCGATCAACGAGGGTGGATATCTCGAGGTTAACGTCACCTCGACGGCCGGGGAGTCGACGCTCGCGCGGATCATCGAGATGGTACGGGGCGCGCAGGCGGAAAAAACCGACACCGAGCGGTTCGTCGACCGGTTCGCGGGCTACTACACCCCGGTCGTGGTCGTGCTCGCCGTCCTGACCGCCGTTCTCCCGCCGCTTTTCATCGCCGACCCGATCCCGGTTCGCGTGGCCGGGTACGGGGTCACGTTCGTCGGCAACTGGGGGACGTGGTTCGTCCGGGGACTCACCCTGTTGGTCATCGCGTGTCCCTGTGCGTTCGTCATCTCGACGCCCGTCTCCGTCGTCTCGGGGGTCACGAGCGCCGCGAAGAACGGCGTCCTGATCAAGGGCGGCACCCACCTCGAGGCGATGGGCGAGGTCGACGCCGTCGCGCTCGACAAGACGGGGACGTTGACCGCGGGCGAACTCGCCGTCACCGACGTCGTCCCGTTCGACGGGACCGACGGAGCGACCCTACTCCGCCGCGCGGCCGCGCTCGAACGGCGCAGCGAACACCCGATCGCCGCGGCGATCCTCACCCACGCGGCCGAGGCGGGTGCGGACGACCCCCCGGAGCCCACGCGGTTCGAGAGCCTCACGGGGAAGGGGATCCGTGGGGAGATCGACGGCGAGACGCACTACGTGGGTAAGCCCGCGCTGTTCGAGGAACTCGGCTTCGACCTCTCGCGGGCCCGCCCGGCGACCGACGGCGGGAGTGCCGTTCCGGACGACGCGACCGAATCCGATGCGGCCGGATCCGACTCCGAGCCCGTCGCCGCCGACACGCTCGCCGCGCTGGAGCGGGCGGGTAAGACGGTCGTCATCGTCGGCACGGCCACGGAGCTCTCCGGCGTGATCGCGATCGCCGACGAGGTGCGCTCCGGATCGCGGCGGGCCGTCGAGCGCCTGCGGGCGCTCGGCGTGGGCCGGGTCGTGATGTTGACGGGCGACAACGAGGGGACGGCGCGGGCCATCGCCGAGCGAGTCGGCGTCGACGACTACCGCGCCGACCTCCTCCCCGACGAGAAAGTCGACGCGGTCGAAGCCCTCCGGGCCGAACACGGTGCGGTGGCGATGGTCGGCGACGGCGTCAACGACGCCCCCGCGCTGGCGACCGCCGACGTCGGCATCGCGATGGGCGCGGCGGGGACCGACACCGCCCTCGAAACCGCGGACATCGCGCTGATGGGCGACGACGTCGGAAAACTGCCGTACCTGTACGCGCTGTCGCACACGGCCAACGGCGTCATTCGGCAGAACGTCTGGGGAAGCCTCGGGGTGAAGCTCGTCCTCGCGCTCGGCGTCCCGCTGGGACTGGTGAGCGTCGCGATGGCCGTCGTCGTCGGCGATATGGGGATGAGCCTCGGGGTCACCGGCAACGCGATGCGGCTCTCCCGGGTTGAGCCCGAGCGGTTCGAGTGAGCAAAACGACCGGCTCTCGGCCGTCGTCGACGACCGATCCGGGGATCGGACCCGCGGCTCGCCGGTCCGACGAACGGGGGCGCGGTGTTGTGGGGACTACGCGGGGGGACTACGCGGGGGGATGTCACCCGAGCCGGAAGGACGGTTCGTCGCGTTCGCCGTCGAGCTCCTCCAGCTGGATCACCTCGTCGTCCCCATCCTCGAGCTGCTCGCGGAGGTAGTTGACGTAGCGTTTGTGCTCCTCGAGCTGCTCCCGGAGGTGGTCGGCCTCGAGTTCCAGCCGCTCGTGTTCCCGAACGAAGCTCTTCGGGACTTCGATCTTCGGGGGGAACGAGTCCCCGCTCTCGCCCATGCTGTCGAGTTCCGCCTCGGGGATGACACGGACCTGTCCGTCGTGGGCAACGAGCGTATCCACGTAATCCCGGAACACCGCCGACAGCGAGATGTCTCGCTCCTCGGCGATGTCGCGGAGGGTCTCGAAGGCGTCCTCGTTGACGCGGAACGAGATCGTCTTGTTCTTGTTACCCATCACCGGTCGATCGAACGGCGGGATACTTAAGCGTTTGTCAGACGGCCGCATGGTGTCCGGGTCGATCGAGAGCTTGATCCCGCCAAACCCGGCGCCTACCCCCGGCTACGGCCCGATGGTGCGTCGGGTGGTCCGATGGTGTTTCGGATCGTCCGGACGATCCAGTACGCTTCTGCTCGAAACCGATCCGGTTCCGGCCGGACGCCGCTCCGGCTAGAGTTCGGCGGTTTCGGCGTCCTCGATGGGGGGCCCATCGGCGTCGCCGTCGGTCCCGTCGGTCCCGTCGGCGAGTTCGTCGCCGCCGTCGAGGTCCTCCAGCGCGGACAGCGCCGCGGCCTTGTACGTCTCCGGGTCGAGGTCGTACTCCTCGCGGGCCATCCGCGCGTACTCGTTCCCCTCGTCGTCGAAGGCGGCGACGCGAGCGAGGGTGCGTTCCGCGGTCTCGGCGACCCAGCGGTCGCGGACGGTCGCGCCAACCTCCGTGATCGATTCGGGCCGAACCGAGACGCGGACCGTCCCGTCGTCGGTCTCGTACGTCCGGGGCTTCCCCACGACTGCGACGTAGGCGGGCGGTTCGAGGTCGCGGATCTTCGAGGCGGCCTCGGGTTGGTACTGGCCGGCGTACACGAAGAACGTCCCCGTCGGGTCGACGATCCGCCCCCGCCAGTACTCGTCGTCCTCGCCGACGTCCTCCTTCTCGGTGAGGGTGCCGACGAAGAACACGCGGTTGGACGACTCCCCGGTCGGGAGCAGCAGGTACACGGGCGCGCGCTCGTCATCGGACTCCTTGAACGTGTACCCGGCGTCGTTGAACTCGCTCGCAAAGACGCGCTGGGCAACCTCTCGGGTGGGTGTTGACTGGCTCATATCAGATCGACCTCGCTTCGATTAGCGCGCTATCGACGTCGACCGCGCCCGGATCCTCGACCTCGTCGGCGAGGACGTATCGGCGGAACCGCGGTCCGGTGACGCGGTAGTATCGACCGAGCACGTCGTCGGCCATCTCCTCGGCGACGACGGTGGTGTCGAGCGCGTCCATCGCCATGTCCTTGGCCTCCTCCAAGCCCATTCCGGTGAGCTCCTCGGTGGCCTCGTGGTCGAAGATCACCTCGGTGACGGTCTTGCCGTCGTCGAGGACGCCCTTGATCCGGAGGTCGAACTCGCCCTCGACTTGGCCGTGTTCGGAGCACCGGCCGTTCTGGAGGACGCGGGTACAGTCGTCTTCGGGGCAGCGTTTGATCAGCCCGGAGCCCGACTGGATATCCACGAGGGCCCCCTCGACGGTCTCGGCGTCGTCGCCGACGTCGACCGCCTCGTCGATCTCGGTGATGCTCGTGGTCCGGTTGAGCTTCACCGAGTAGTCACCCTCGTACTCGTCGGTCACGACGTTCGAGAGCTCGTAGGACTGCCCTTCGGTCAGTTCGGCGAGGTCGGACGTTTCGAAGGCGACGAACTTGATCCTGCCCGACTCGTCGCCGAGGAGCCCGACCTGCGAGATCGAGTCGCTTCGGGGCTCCCAGAGGTCGACGAGCTTCACGCGGAGATCGATCCACTGTTCGTCCTCGTCGATGTCGTTCACCCGAACCAGCTCGGCCCCGCCGCGGCCGAGTTCGTCGCGCTCCATGCCGGCGTCGTCGAGGTAGCTGTTGGTGACGCTCCGGCGTGCCTCGTCGAGCGGGACGCGGTACTCGTTAACGAGGTTTTCCAGCCGCTCCTCGACCTCGTCGGGGCCCACGTCCAGGTGGTCCGAGAACTGTTCCGCTATCGCTTCCGCTTCCTGTCGCAGTTCGCTCATGGGTATCTCGCCTCCGGTCGTGTTTCAGTGGGAGGCGTACGCTGATTGGTTCCTTTCAATATTAAAAGGTACGTGACCGGGGTGGAAGTGGATGGATCGCCGGACGCCGCCGGGTTAGGGGGCACCGTCGGACGCGCGTCAGCCGTGCGCGGGCGGCGTTTCGAGTGGAACCCACCCGGCGACTCCCTGCCCCCGTTTCCTCGCGTCTCGCCCGCCAACGGACCTATCGGTCGCGCGGTCGAAGCAGGGCCATGGACGACCGGTTCGAACGCGCGATCCGTCGGAACCTCCGGAAGGCGGGCCGGCAGTTCGAGGAAGCCAAGCGAGCGTACGCGGAAGGGCGGGAGGACCCCAATATCTCGAATCCGGGGACGGAGCTATACGACCTCCCGGCGGACGACGACGGATATGGGCGGATCGTCTGCCGGCGACACGCCGAGCGCCGGTCCGTCGCCGTCGACGCCGAGGGGCGTCCCGCGTGTTTCGAGTCCGGCCATCCGGACTGTGAGGGGTGCGCCGAGGACGTCCGCGACGGGTACGTCGAAACGTGGTGACCCCGGCTCGACCGGCGTGTACTACACGGTCCCGCCGCGCCCGCCGCACTCGCGGTAGCGTCCCGCACGCCCCCGTCGACACCGGAACGCGTTTTTGCCTCCGGACACGTTGACGCGTCACATGCGACGTGAGACGGTCGCTGCCGGGGTGCTCCTCGTCGTCGTCGCGCTCGCCGTCTCGGGCGTCATCGGCGGTCCCGTCGACGGGCCGGCGGCGGTCCCCGAGGAGTCGCTGATCGCGGTCGACGGGACGTACGAGCTTTGGCCGTACACGAGTCGGGACCGGTCGGTCGAGGGGCGAACGCTCGCGATCAACGTCGTGTTCCGGGCCGACGCCGACGCGGTCAGGACGGCGCTCACCTCGCGGACGGACGACGACTGGCGGGCGATCGACGGGGAACCCGAGGCGGATCCGGAGTTTGCCCGCGACGTCCCCGCCCGGGACTGGGAGGACGCCCACGGGTCAGACCGCTACTCGCATTTCGCCGGGCCCAACGGCGGCGAGTGGACGGAACCGTCGTTCGAACTCCACGACGGGACGTACCTCGGATCCCGGGACCACATTCGCGCGTACGAGTCGCCCGACGGGGCGTACACCGCGGTCCAGGTCCACGAGGAGTACTACGACTGGTTCCGGCTCCGACACACCGTCCCGGACATCGACGACCCGGCGGTCAGGCTGGAAGACGAGTTCGTCGACGCGGCGACGGGCGCCGCCGTCAGCCGGGAGTACCGCGGGATCGAGGGCGGCCGAAGCGACGGGTGGATCTCGGTGATCGATCTCGCGGTCCTGCTCCCGCTCGCGGGCTCGCTCCTCCGTCGACGGACGCGCGAGGCGACGCTGGAGGCCGCGGGACGGCTTCGGCGGGAGGCGGGGCGCCACGTGAACGCCGCGACCGTCGGGGCGATGCTCGCGGGCGTCTTCGTCGCGGTCCGAACCGCCGGCGTCGGCTTGGAGGTCGCGTATCCTGCTCTCGCGCCGAAACTCGTCGCCGCCCCGTTATACCTCGTCGTCGCCGTCGGGCTCCCGGCGGTCGTCCTCGTCGGGATCGAGCGCTCGGACCCGACCGCCGCGTTTCTCGGCGTCGCTGCGGGGCTCGGTGTGGGGTTCGTCGTCGATTTCGCCGCGCTCGGGGTCGCGGTCCCGCCCGGCGTCGTCGTCCACCGGACGGCGATCCTCGTCGCGATCGGACTGATCGCCGCCGGGCGGGCCACCCGGGATCGTGCGGTCGTCGGCGTCGGGGTTCTCGCGTGGGCACTCGGGTTGGCGCTTCCGCTCGCCGGCTTGGTCTGATAGTGATTACTGCGAGTCTGTACCACCGTGACGATCCGTGTCGGCGATGAGAGCCGGGTAACGGGCGTCTTTCGACACCGTGCATGAAACTATTCGCAGTAATCACTATGAGGAGGGTCTCCGCGGCGACCGGGAGGGGCGGGATGGCCGGTGAACTCCGGCGGGCCGATCGGCGCCCCTCGCCCACTTACCATAGAACTGATATGGCTCCGGAGATGAGCCGGGAAAGGAATGGGAGAAATCAGTCGGCGTCGCGCCCTCGCGGGGATCGGACTCGCCGCGACGAGCGCCGGCTGTGTCGGTCGCGTCCAGAACATCGCGGGGCGCGAGGGTCCCTCACAGCTCGAGTTGACGATCCGGACCACGCCGGCCGACGAGGATCCGCACGCGGTCCGGATCGCGCGGTCGCTCGCGGAGAACCTGGACGCGGTCGGCGTCGACGCGCGAGTGGACACGCTCGGCGGGGCCGACCTCCGTCGGGCCGTCCTGCTCAACCACGACTTCGACCTGTACGTCGACCAGTTTGCGGGCGTCCTGCCGTTCGACCCGGACGCGTTGTACGCGCTCGTCCACTCGCAGTTCGCGGCCGAGACGGGCCGGCAGAACCCGTTCGGCTTCACCGACCTCGGGGTCGACGACCGCCTTGACGCACAACGGACCGCGACGCCCGCCGAACGGACGGACGTCGTCGCGGCGCTTCAGCGGACGCTCTGTGAACAACAGCCGTTCACCGTCGTGGGGTTTCCGGATGCGCTCGCGGCGGTCCGGGCGGACACGTTCGTCGGCTGGGAGACGAACCCGCCGCTCTCGGCGCTCGGTCTCCTCGCGTTGGACCGGGTCGTGGGTGCTCCCGGCGACGGCGGTGACGGGAAGGGTGACTCCGAGACCGGTAGTGACGGGAACGAAGGCAGCGACGCTCCCGACGATCCGGACGGGGGGCTCATCGACGACTCCCTTGACGACTCCCTCAAGGACTCCTTCGACGACCCGCTGGAGGACACCCCCATCGACGGCTCCGACGACGGGCCGATCACGCTCCAACTCGCGACGACCGACGAGCGGATCACGGAGAACTGGAACCCGATCGCGGCGGAGTACCGACGACACGGGACGTTCACGTCGCTCCTGTACGACCGTCTGGCCGTCCGCGACGGCGGGACCGTGATCCCGTGGCTCGCCCGCGACTGGGAACGGACCGACCCGGGCGTCTATCGGGTCACGCTGCGCGACGCCCGGTGGCACGACGGGGAACCGCTGACCGCCGATGACGTCGCGTTCACGTACGCGTTCCTCCGGGACACCTCGATGGGGAACGCCGAGACGGCGGTCCCGACCCCCCAGTACCGCGGCCGGAGTTCCGTCGTGGAGTCGGCCACGGCGGTCGACGACGCGACGGTCCGGCTGACGGTCGGCGACGCCGGCCGAGCGGCCGTCGAGCGGGCGCTACAGCTCCCGATCCTGCCCGAGCACGTCTGGCGGGAGCGGACGGGAGCGGCGACGATCGCCGGATTCGACCTCGACGCCGAGACGACGGCGGCGATCGTCGCCACCAACGACGATCCCGTCGGCAGCGGCCCGCTCCGGTTCGTCGAGTCGACGCCCGGGGAGTCCGTGACCTTCGAGCGGAATCCGGACCACTTCCTCGATCGCCTCGACCCCGACGCGAACGGGTCGAGCGCGCCCACGACCGATCCCGCGAACCGGATCCCGGATGCGTATCGGAACAAGCCGGCGTTCGATCGACTGGCGGTCGAGGTCGTCGGCTCCGACGTCGCCGCGGTCGAGCGCGTCGCCAACGGGTACGCCGACGGGACCGCCTCGAATCTCGGCCCCGACGCGGTTCCCCGGATCGCTCGCGAGTCGGGGACCCGGCTCGTGAGTACGCGCTCGGCCGCGTTCTACTACGTCGGTTACAACGCGCGGCGCGCGCCGCTCTCGAACCCCAGATTCAGGGGGATCGTCGCGTCGCTCGTGGACAAGTCCCGGCTCGTCGACGACGCGTTTGCGGGGTACGCACGGGCGGCGAGTTCCCCGCTCGCCGCGTCGCCGGCGTGGGTCCCCGAGGAACTCCGATGGGACGAGGAGCGGGAGCGCGACCCGGTGTACCCGTTCCGCGGCGATGACGGCGAGGTCGACGTCGGGGCGGTCCGCGACGCCCTCCGCGACGCCGGGTACCGGTTCGCCGGAACGGGGGAACTGCTCGCGCGCGATCCATGACGCCCCTGCTCTCGGTCGTCTCCCGCGTCCTCCTCCGGGTCACGGCGATGTGCGCCGTCGCCGGCGTCGCCGTCGTCGGCCCGCGCCGGCTGTACGCGGCCGCGGGCAACCTGATCCCGTACGTCCGCGAGGCACGGACGGAGTTCGCCACGCTGCTCGTCGTCCTCCTCGTCAGCGCATTCGGTCGCGACACGCTCCAGACGGTCTCGGAGGTCGCCGGGCTCCGGCTGACCGGGACCATCTACGCGATGGAGGGCGGATTCGTCGCGTGGATCCAGTCGACGTTCGCGAGCCCGCGGCTGACCCTGTTCTTCTCGTCGGTGTACGTGTTCGGGTACACCTTCCTGCTCGTGTTCCCGTTCATCGCGTACGCGGCCCTCCCGGAGTCGACGACGCTGAAGCGGGTCGTCGTTGCGTACGGGCTCAACTACGCGATCGGGCTCGTGGTGTACACGACCGTGCTCGCGTACGGCCCCCGGAACGTGATGCCCGACGCCGTAACGCCGCTGCTGTACACGTTCGAGCCCACCTACCAGACGCTCGTCGCCGAGGTGAACGAGAACACGAACGTGTTCCCCTCGCTCCACACGTCGCTGTCGGTCACCGTCGCGCTGTTCGCGGTCCGCACGCGCGAGGAGTACCCCGGCTGGACCGCGATCGCTTGCCCGCTGGCCGCCGCGGTGGTCGTGGCCACGATGTACCTCGGGATCCACTGGCTGACCGACGTGGTCGGCGGAACCCTCCTCGCGGTCGGCTGTGTCTCCCTCTCGTCCCGGTTCGTGGAGCCCGACGGAGCCGACGGGGAGGGGGACGGGAACGCGTCCCCGCCCGGGGACGCTCCGAGTTCGCCGCGCCACGAGGAGGACCCCACGCGATAGCGCCGATCGATCGGCGCGACAGTTACTCGCTCTCGACGAGCCGGCGCAGGTGCTCCGGGGGAACTGCGCCGCGGGCGGCGTGCTCGTCGAACGCGAACGTCGGCACCCCGGTGATACCCCGCCGCTTCGCCGCCTCGAATCGGTCGGTGACCGTCTCGCGCAACGCGTCGTCGTCGAGCGCGGACCGGACCTCCCCGCCGTCGACGCCCGCCTCCTCGGCGAGGTCGACGAGCAGGTCCCGGTCGCCGATGTCCTTGCCGTCCCGCCAGAGCGCCGCGAGGATCGCCTCGTCGAACGCCAGCCACGTCCCGTAGGCGTGGTGCTCTTTCACGTAGTAGGACGCGATCTGCGCGTCGAGCGAGTCCACGTCCGTCGCGGTCTCGAGGGTCATCTCGACGTCATACTCCTCCTGAAGCCGCCGGACGTTCTCCTTGGCCTGCTCGTAGTACTCCTCGTCCTTTCCGTCGTCGGCGTCGGCGTCGATGGTGCCGTCCGGACGCCGTTTCCGGCTTCGGAGGTCGAAGGGTCGCCAGTCGATCCGGAGCTCGGTGGCCCCCTCGTCGCGCGTCTCCCGGTACCGTTCGAGCGACTGCCGCCCCAGATAACAGAACGGACAGACGTAGTCGGAGTAGACGGTGAGGGTGTCGACCGCGTCGCCCTCGGGATTCGTGCCGTTGCCCTCGGGATTCCTGTCGTTGCCCTCGGCGTTTCCTTCGTCGGTCACGCCACCGGTGTCGCTCATGCTCTAATCTCGGTCCCCGATGCGGAAAGCCCGTTCGGCGTCGGCGATCCCCGTCGCTTATAACAACTGACGAATACCACGTAAATATATGTCCGACGCGTACGACCCCGTTTCGCCGCCAGTGGCGCTGACGATCGCCGGCAGCGACGGCGGTGGCGGCGCCGGAATACAGGCCGACCTGAAAGCGATGACGGCCCACGACGTGTTCGGGACGTCGGTCGTGACGGCGACGACCGCACAGAACACTCGAGGGGTTCATGACTCCACCCCGCTCCCCGCAGACCACGTGGCCGCCCAGTACGACGCCGTCGTCGACGATTTCGCGGTCGACGCGGTCAAGACCGGGATGCTGGCGACCGCCGAACTCGTCGACACCGTGACGGCAAAACTCGTTGGGTTCCCCGGGCCGGTCGTCGTCGACCCCGTGATGGTGGCCGCGACGGGCGACCGATTGCTGTCGCGCGAGGCCGAGGCGGCGTACGATGACCTGCTCGCGGCCGCGACGCTCGTCACCCCCAACGTCGACGAGGCCGAGGTCCTCGTGGACGGGGCCGTCGAGACACCCGCCGACGCGGCGGCAGCGGGGCGGACGCTCGTCGACCGCGGCGCCGACGCGGCGCTGGTGAAGGGCGGTCACCTCGATGAGCCAGGACCCGCCGGAACCGGCGGAACGGTCGTCGACACGCTCGTGATCGAGGGTCGCAACGGCGGCGATCCCGACGTCCGCCGGATCGAGAACCCGCGCGTCGACACCGACGCGACCCACGGCTCGGGGTGTGCGCTGTCGAGCGCGATAGCTGCCCGACTGGCTCGCGGGGAGCCGCCGGTATCGGCCGTCGCGGCCGCGGTCGACGGGATGGGCGAGGCGATCCGGCGCGGCTACGACGTTGGCGATGGGCCGGGCGCGGTGAACCCGACGGCGATGGACGGGTCGTGAGGCCGGGTCCCGGATCCACCCTCGCGCCGTGAGTCGGTTGCCGTTCCGCCGATTCCGGCCGCCGCGAGACCCGCAGAGTTTTAGCCGCCGGCGGCGGGAGTACAGGTATGCCGACGGGGATCGTGGGCGAGTTCCTCGAACTCAAGGAGGGCGCGGACGCGGACCTCCTCACGATGCAGTGTGGCGACTTCTACGAGTTCTTCGCGGACGACGCCGAGACGGTCGCCGACGAGCTCGACCTGAAGGTGTCACAGAAGTCCTCCCACGGCTCGTCATACCCCATGGCGGGCGTGCCCCTCTCGGAGCTGACGCCGTACCTGAAGGCGCTCGTCGAGCGCGGGTATCGCGTCGCGGTCGCCGACCAGTACGAGACGGACGGCGGCGACCACGCCCGGGAGGTCACCCGGGTCGTCACTCCCGGCACCCTGCTCGAAACGAGCGACGACGACGCCCGGTACCTCGCGACGGTCGTCGCGGGCGGGTCGGGGACCGAGAGCGTGGACGGAACCGCCGCCGCGGATGCCGCCGACGGTGGCACAACCGACGGCCCGTACGGCGTCGCGTTCGCGGACGTCACCACCGGCCGATTCCTCGTCACCGAACTGGCGGACCGGACCGACCTCCGCTCGGAGCTGTACCGGTTCGACCCCGCGGAGGTGCTACCGGGCCCCCGTCTCCGCAACGACGACGGGTTCCTCGCGGCGGTCCGGGAGGACCTCTCCGGCTCAGTCTCCGTCTTCGACGCGGAGGCGTTCGCGCCGGGACGGGCGGGGCACACGGTTCGCGAGCAGTTCGGCGGCGAGGCCGTCGAGAGCGTGGGGCTTGACTCCGCGCCGGCGACGCGCGCGGCCGGCGCGGCACTCGCGTACGTCGGGGACACGGGCGCGGGCGTGCTCGCGTCGATGACGCGACTGACGGCGTACGGCGCGGCCGACCACGTCGAACTCGATGCTACCACCCAGCGAAACCTCGAACTGACGGAGACGATGCGGGGCGAAAGCGAGGGGTCGCTGTTCGACGCGCTCGACCACACGGTCTCGGCCGCCGGCGGACGGCTGCTCCGGGAGTGGATCACGCGGCCGAAACGCGACCGGACGGCGCTCGATCGCCGGCTCGACGCGGTGGATGCGCTCGCGTCCGCGGCACTCGCTCGCGACCGACTTTGCGAGACGCTCGACGACGCGTACGACCTCGAGCGACTGGCCGCGCGGGCAACGAGCGGGAGCGCGGGCCCGCGGGAGCTCTCCGCGGTTCGGGACACGCTCGCGGTGTTGCCGGCGCTGTCCGCGGCCCTCGAGGGGACCCCGCTCGCGGACTCGGCGGTCGCCGCGATCCTCCGGCGGCCCGATCGGGACCACGCTCGGGAGCTTCGTGTGGAACTCGCCGACGCGCTGGCCGAGGACCCGCCGAAGACGAAGACGGAGGGCGGGCTGATCCGGGAGGGGTACGACGCCGACCTCGACGAACTGATCGACCGCCACGAGTCGGCACTGGAGTGGATCGACACGCTTGCGGAGCGCGAGAAACGGCGGCACGGGCTCTCACACGTCACCGTCGACCGCAACAAGACCGACGGCTACTACATCCAAGTCGGGAAGTCGGTGGCCGACGACGTCCCCGAGGCGTACCGCGAGATCAAGACGCTAAAAAACTCCAAGCGGTTCGTCACCGACGAGTTGGCCGAGCGCGAACGCGAGGTACTCCGGCTCGAGGAGACCCGCGGCGACGCGGAGTACGAGCTGTTCGAGGCGCTCCGCGAGCGCGTCGCCGACGCCGCGGCGCTGCTCCAGGACGTCGGCCGCGCGGTCGCGGAGCTGGACGCGCTCGCCTCGCTGGCGACGCACGCGGCCCGGAACGACTGGACGCGACCCACGCTGACCGAGCCGGGATCGCTCTCGATCGAGGCGGGCCGGCACCCCGTGGTCGAGGGGACGACCGACTTCGTCCCGAACGACCTCGAACTCGACGCGGAGCGCGGCTTCCTGATCGTCACCGGGCCGAACATGAGCGGAAAATCGACGTACTTGCGGCAGGCGGCGCTGATCCAACTGCTCGCGCAGGCGGGGTCGTTCGTCCCCGCCCGCTCCGCGACGGTCGGCGTCGTCGACGGGATCTACACGCGGGTCGGCGCGCTCGACGAACTGGCGCAGGGGCGGTCGACGTTCATGGTCGAGATGCGGGAGCTCTCGAACATCCTCCACTCGGCAACCGAGGAGTCGCTCGTAATCCTCGACGAGGTCGGCCGCGGCACCGCCACCTACGACGGGATCGCCATCGCGTGGGCGGCCACCGAGTACCTCCACAACGAGGTTCGCGCGCGGACGCTGTTTGCGACCCACTACCACGAGTTGACGACGCTCGCCGACCACCTCCCGCGGGTCGCGAACGCCCACGTCGCCGTCGACGAGCGCGGCGACGACGTGACGTTCCTCCGGACGGTTCGGGACGGCCCGACGGACCGGTCGTACGGCGTCCACGTCGCCGACCTCGCCGGCGTCCCCGGGCCGGTCGTCGACCGCGCGGGCGAGGTGCTTGACCGGCTGCGCGAGCAGAAGGCGATCGAGGCGAGGGGCGGGTCGCGAAACGCGGAGTCGGGCACCACACAGGCCGTGTTCGACCTCTCGACGGGCTCGTTCCCGGACGACTCCACGTCCTCGGACCCTGCCGGAACCGCCGACCCCAACGGAACTGCCACGCAGAACGGGAACGAACCGGACGGCGCGACGACCGGACCCGCCGAATCCGAGGCACGGTCCGCTCCCCACCTCGATGCGGAAACACGCGCGGTGCTCGAGGCGGTGAGATCGGTCGACGTCGCGGGGACCGCGCCGGTCGAACTCCTCTCCCGTGTCAAGGAGTGGCAGGACCGGCTAGATCGGGCGAACGGTGGGATGACTGACGGCGCCGACGGGACGTGACCGCCGGCCGACCCCCAGAGCCCCCCGGTCCGCCCCTCCCGTAGGGCCCGGTCCCGATCCGATCGCTCGATCCCGCTCCGGCCGGGGTCGGTCGTCCCGGCCCCCCCGGCGACGGCGGAAGCGTCTGACGTAAGAACTAATGGCCGACATCGTCGTGTACCCGGTATGGGCATCATGACCAAGATCCTCGGCGGGGGCGGCGAGCGGTCCGTCGACGATTACGTTGAACTCGACATCGACGACTTCGCCGAGGCGAGCACCGAGACGGGAATGCAGGTACACATCGCGGAGATCGCCGAGCAGAGCGACGTCGTCCCGATCAAGGACGCCGTCTACGACGGCGACTTCGTCATCGCCGACATCACGCGTCACTCCACGTCGGACCGGACCGTCGAGCACATCATCGACGAGCTGCGTCAGGTGGCCGAGGAGGTCGACGGCGACATCGTCCAGAAGGGCGACGACCAGATCGTGGTGACGCCGACCGGCGTGAGTGTCTCGCGGCAGAAACTCTCCTGACGGCGTTCGGGGTCGACGGAATCGGAAGCGACGCCACGATCGACCGGATCGGGGTCCGTCGCCTCGCCGGCCGAACCGTGTCTTATATGTCGTCCTCGCGCCCACGTTCGGGTGAATGGACGAGCCGGTCCTACTCACTGGCGCCGCCGGACGGGTCGGGCAGGCCATCCTCGACGGCATCGGCGACGCCTACGACTGGCGGCTCCTCGACCGGGAACCGATGCCGGCCGCGAAGGTTCCCGAACGCGTCAGTGACGCCGACCAGTACGTCGCGGACATCACCAACGAGCGAGCCGTTCGTGACGCGATGACCGGCGTCGGGGGCGTCATCCACCTCGCGGGCGACCCGCGGAAGACCGCGCCGTGGGACTCCGTACTTCGAAACAACATCGACGGGACGCAGGTGGTGATGCGGGCCGCCGCCGAGGCCGGCGTCGACCGGTTCGCGTTCGCCTCCTCGAACCACGCCGTCGGCGGCTACGAGACCGCCGACCGGACGCCCGACCTCTACCGGCAGGACGACGAGTACCGCCTCGACGGCGAGGAACACCCCCGCCCCGGCAACCTCTACGGCGTCTCGAAGGCGACCGGCGAGTTCCTCGGGCGGTTCCATCACGACAGATCGGGGATGTCCGTCGTCTGCGTTCGGATCGGTAACCTCACCAAGGACCATCCCCCTCGAGAGTACGAGCGCGGACAGGCGATGTGGCTCTCGCACCGTGACTGTGCGCACCTGTTTGACCGGTGTCTCCGGGCCGACTACGGCTTCGAGATCGTCTACGGCATCTCCGACAACGACCGGAAGTACTACTCGATCGAACGTGCCCGTGAGGTCCTCGGCTACGATCCGCAGGACGACTCCGCCGACTACACCTTCGAGGGCGAACCGGTCGAGAGCGTTGACCCGCCGACCGACGAGCCGTAGTTCGGCCGAGCGGGCTTCGCCGGGTCGATCCTCGGCGACTTCGAACCGATCACCGTTCGGTAGCGCGGAGGCCCCTTCCTCAACGAGCGGAGCGAGTAGGGAGGGAAGGAGGCGCGCTCGACACTTTTTTTCCCATTGAGGACGTACCTTGTGGCACTCTACGGGGACAAAACGGACCCGGTGGAGGGGCCGCTGTAGACCGGCCCCGAACTCGGGGACGAGGATACGTCCCTACACGGCAAACGTATCCGTTCGAGTCCACCGGGAATTAAACTCAAGTGTATCGGCTTTCGGACTTTGACCACCACAGGACGGAACACCGTACAGGAAACCCCTCTACGTGCCTGTCCCGCCGAGTGAATTGCGCCACGTCCACGCATGGGGGCGGAAGGAAACCGCCAACACGGGGAAAGCCCCGCCCTCAACCACCCGAGCGCACTGCGTGAGGGAGTAGGGCGGGGTAGTTCACGAGCGTTCTTCGATGAGTTCGTCAAGTTGTCCACGAACGAACGACGAGAGGTTGAGGTGGTTCTCCTCGACCCACTCGGCTTGGTCTTCGCGGATGGTGATGTTCTTCCGCCTCACTACATACGGACCATGCGTATCTATGCGTATGCTTGTTTCGATTGCGTGGGCCTGTGGGCCGAGCGTCGAACGTGTTTGAGAACCGTGCGGCGTTGACGAGACGCTCCGCGTCTCGTTCGCACACCAGAAATCTTCGATTTCTGGAGGCGCTGTATCCCCTCCCTACTCACTCGCTTCGCTCGTTCGTTGAGGAAGGGGCCTTAGCGCCTCAATTCAGGTAATAACTGTGCCCTCCTGACGACGACGATGGCCAAACACGAGTGGGACACTCCTCAACCTCTCAGTGACCGACGGCGACTCCCCGACTGCGCGCGATATCTACCGGACCGCCCCTCCGCGACGCACCCTACTGCGGCGGCTGGAAGCTGACGTCGTCGTTCAACTCGTTGGACTTCCGCTCGAGGAACGAGTACACCGCGCCGTGGGGCGCGCCATCGAGCAGCATTCCGACCGCCCGCCGGACCGCACCGAGCTCCTCGGGGCCGCCGACGGCCCCGACGGTCGTCCCGTACACGACGACGTTCGCGCCCGTGAGTTCCTCCATCAGCTCGCGAGTCCGGCCGTTCTCGCCGATAATCCGGCCCTTCTTCCGTTCGAGGTCGTTGTCATTGCGGGTGTGTTCGGTGAGGTCGATCAGCTCCAGCGTTCGGAGGTCATGATCGAGGATCGACAGCGCGGTCTCCGGCTTAAATCCCCGCCCGATCGCCTTGATCACGTCGGGGGCGACGAGCGTGGCGACGGGATCGTCACGCTCGTCGATCGCGACGCTCCCGGTTTCGGAGTCGACGTCGAGCCGCACGTTCGCCCGCTCCTCGATCTCCCGCATCGTCTCGCCGCCGGCGCCGATGACGACGCCGATCCGGTCCTGCGGAACCCTCACGTGTTGCATGTCGGAAGATACCCGGCCGAGCCTTTTAAACGTGTTCCGCCGCGTCGAGCGTGGATCGAAATACCGGCCGCGTACGGCCGGCTCCCGTGGCTTCTCGGCCCGTGCGAGCGGGATCACGCCGTCCACGACACGTTCCGTAGGGCTCCCCGTCGGATTCGGAGCCGCCGTCGCAGTCGGGCTCGGGTTACTGATCGGAGTCGGACCCGGATTCCGGCTCGGTCACGTACGCCCGCAGGTCCGCGCCCGCGACGTCGATCCCCTGCCGGGTGAAGAAGGCCGCCACGTTCTCGCAGTCGCGGTCGAGAAACTCCCCGGCGTTGGGGTGGTGAACCGTGACCGCCTGTCCCATGTCGATGACCACCAACTCGCCGTCGTGGATGATCATGTTGTACTCCGAGAGGTCGCCGTGGACCAACCCCGCACGGTGTAGCCGCCGCATGTACTCCCGAACCACCTCGTAGGCGGTCTCGGGGTTCTCCACGTCGACCTCGCTCAGCCGGCGGGCGCGGTCGTCGGCGTGGCCGACGAGCTCCATCACGAGAACGTTCCGCTGGACCGCGATCGGCTCGGGGACGCGCACGCCGGCCGTGCGGGCACGCTTCAGGTTCGCGAACTCCTTTTTCGTCCACGCCAACACGACCGCCTTCTTGTCGTTCGCGATCCCCTCGAAGCGCGGGTCCCCCTCGAGGTAGTCGCGCATCTGCCGGAAGTTCGAGGAGTTGATCCGATACACCTTCACCGCGACCTCCCGGGCGTACTCCTCGGCGGCCGCGGCCGACCCCGGTTCGGGTCGCTCGCCGGCCGCCCCGCCGAGCGCCTCGAACACGCTCGCCTCCTTCCCGGTGGAGACCGGGCCGCCGAAGGCGTCGACGTACCCGTCCTGAACCAGCTTGTACACCGCCGCCAGCGTCGCGTCGTCGAACACTGACGCCTGGAGCTTGAACTGCTCGGTGTTTTTCACCCGTTCGCGGAACTCGTTGAACTCCCGGTCCTGCCGCCGGGCGATCCGGTCGGCCTCCGTGTCGGAGACGTCGAGGGCCTCCCACTCGTCGCCGGGCTGGTCCTCGGGCTCGAGCAGCACGAACTCCTCACTCATTCGTCCCCGTTTCGCCGCGCCGACGGATAAGCGGGGGGGTCGCCATGCCGACGGATAAGCGGGGAGTCGCCGCGCCGACGGACGAGCAGGGGGTCCCGCCCCGCTCGAAGCGACTCCGGCGTGGGGTATATACGGCCAAGCAGTCTACGTGAACGTGTGCCATCCCGGACGATCCGTGCCCGCGACCGGCCGGTGTTCGGCGTCGACGTTCAGAGCGGCGACGTGCGCGGTGACAGCCCCTCGTACGCGCTCGTCGTGCTCGACCCCGTCGACGGCGACGACCCCGACGTCCCGGACGCTGACGGCCCGCTTGCGCGGGTGACCCGTGACGTCGTTTCCCGCCGGAAGCTTGGCCGGCTGATCGAGGACCGCGAGCCGCTGTACGTTGCCACCGACAACGCCTACGAGCTGGCCGCCGACAAGGGCGCACTCGTTGGGTTTCTGCGGTCCCTGCCGGACGGGACCCGGCTCGTTCAGGTGACCGGGGGCGAACGCCCCGAGCCGCTCTCGCGGGTCGCCTCCAGACACGGGATCCCGTACGGGAAAGAGCCGATGAAGGAGGCGGAGGCGGCGGCGCGGATCGCCGCCGCGAACGTCGGCCACGAGGTGACCGCGTTCACCGACGAGACGAGGGTGAAGGTCTCGCGGGGACGCTCGACCGGCAAGGGCGGGTGGAGCCAGGACCGCTACACGCGTCGGATCCACGGCAACGTAAAAAAGCGGAGCCGACAGGTCGAGTCGAAACTCGGGGACTCGAACCTCGAGTACGAACGGGAGATCACCAAGAAGTACGGCGGCTACGCGAACGCCGTGTTTACGATCGAGGCGCGTCCCGAGGACATCCCGATATCGAACTCGCGGGCGGGCGACGTCCGCGTCGAGGTCGAACGCGAGCGCCGCGACGGGATCGAATACGAGCCGCTGGTGAAGCGCCGTGATCGCGTGATCGTCGGGATCGACCCGGGAACGACCACCGCGGCCGCCGTCGTCGGCCTCGACGGCACCGTCCACGCGCTGTACTCCTCACGGACCGCCGACCCCGCCGAGGTGACGGAGTGGATCGTCGAGCAGGGTCGCCCGATCATCGTCGCCGCCGACGTCGAACCGATGCCGGAGACCGTCGAGAAGTTCCGGCGGTCGTTCGACGCCGCCGGCTGGCGCCCTACGACCGACCTCCCGGTCGACGAGAAGCTCCACCGGACCCGGGACGCGAGCTACGACAACGACCACGAGCGGGACGCGTTGGCGGCCGCGCTGTACGCCCACGACGACCACGCCGACCAGTTCGATCGGATCACGGCGAAGACGCCGCCGCGACTCGATCGCGGGGCGGTGATCGCCGGCGTCGTCGCCGGCGGCGGATCCGTTGAGGCCGTCATCGAGGACCTCCGAGACGACCCGTCGGATGACGGCGGCGACGACGGGGAGCCCGAAGCGGATCCCACGGAGCCCGACCGAACCGAGGAGGAGGAGACGATCCGCCGGCTCCGGGAACGGGTCGACCGGCTCGAGTCCCATACCGCGGAGCTGGAGTCGGAGCTTTCGGCGCGTGAGGAGCGGGTCACGGAGCTGGAGGCGGAGCTCGAGGAGGCGAAACGCGAGGAGCGGGTCGAGGCCCGAAGCCGCCGGATCGTTTCGCGGCTCGAACGCGAAACGGACCGGCTGGAGCGAGAGCGCGACGAGGCCCGAGAGACCGTCTCGACGCTCGAACGGAAGGTGGAGTCGCTCAAGGAGCTGTGGAAGCTCGATCACTCGAACTTCGCGGACGTCGCGGCGGGGAACGGGCTCGTGAGCGTCAAGGTCGTCGAGCAGTTCACGCTCGGCGCGATCGACGCGGCCGACGAGGCGTACGGGCTCGCCGCCGGCGACGTCGTCTACCTCCGGGACGCCTCGGGCGCCGGCCGGCGGACCGCCGAACGGCTGGCCGACACGGACCCGCGGGCCGTGATCCGCGACGGGAACCTCTCGGACGTCGCCGACCAGGTACTGTTCGATCACGGGATCCCGGTCGTGCCCGTGGCGGCCGTCAGCGTCCGCGAGGTCGACGAGCTGGCGGTGGCGAGCGAGGAGGAGCTGATCGCCGCAACCGACGACTGGGAGTCATGGGCCGAACGCCGCCGCCGCGACGAGAAGGCGGAGCGGCTCGACCGGATCATCTCCGAACACCGGGCGGGGACGACGCTGCCCGAAACGGAGGAGTGACCCGGCGGGGGAACGGGCCGACCCGGCGAGCACGTGGAGCGCGGATCGGCGGGCGCGAACCGACGTGGCGTGAGCCGGGGGACCGAACCGTTTCAGAAGTCATATGCCGAGCCACCCCGCTACGGTAGGCATGGACGCCCACGAGCGGATCACCCGGAACACGGCCGAGGTGGTCACCGAGGAGGAGATCGAGGCGCTGGCCGACGACCCCGACGGGAAGCGGGCGTACGTCGGCTACGAGCCCTCGGGCGTCCTCCACATCGGGCACATGCTCACCGCGAACAAGCTTATCGACCTCCAGGAGGCCGGCTTCGAGATCACCGTGCTCCTCGCGGACGTCCACGCGTACCTCAACGACAAGGGGTCGTTCGCCGACATTCGCCACACCGCCGAGCGGATGCGCGACCAGTTCATCGCGTACGGGCTCGACGAGTCGAAGACGCAGTTCGTGCTCGGCTCCGACTTCCAGCTCGACGACGACTACACGCTCGACCTCCACGCACTCGAACTCGAGACGACGCTCGCCCGCGCCGAGCGCGCCATGGCCGAAATCAAGTCCGGCGACTCGGTGAAGGTGTCGCAGGCGGTGTACCCGCTCATGCAGGCGCTCGACATCCCGTACCTCGGCGTCGACCTCGCGGTCGGCGGGATGGAACAGCGGAAGGTCCACATGCTCGCGCGCGACGTGCTCCCCAGCATCGACCGCGAGCCACCGACGAGCCTTCACACTCCGCTCATCGCCGACCTCGGGACCGGCGAGGGGAAGATGTCCTCCAGTACCGGGGTCACCATCTCGATGGAGGACACCCGCGAGGCGATAACCGACAAGGTCAACGGCGCGTACTGCCCGCCGACCGTGAACCCGGAGCCGACCGACGAGGGAATCGGCCGCGAGAATCCCGTCCTCCAGATATTCGAGTACCACGTCTTCCCGCGGTTCGAGGCCGTCGTCGTCGAACGCCCCGAGGAGTACGGCGGCGACCTGCGGTACGAGAGCTACGAACCGCTCGAGGCCGACCTCGAGTCCGGCACACTCCACCCGGCCGACGCCAAGGGGGCGCTGTCGGAGTACCTCGACCGGCTCATCGCGCCGGGCCGGGGACAACTCGCCGATTAGCCGGACGAGCCCGAGCCGGGCCGGGATCACTCGGCACCGGCCGCGCAGGTGCCGTCGAGACAGCGGTGGCCGCTCGGCGTCTCGAAGGTCGGGAGCCCACAGTCGCACTCGTCCACGGCGACGCCGGCGGGGATCGAGAGGGTGGTCTCACAGTCGGGGTACTGTTCACAGCCGAGGAACACCCGGCCCGGCGCGGACTGGACGGTTAGGTCGCTGCCGCAGTCGGGACAGTCCCAGACGCGATCGAACCGGTCCCGGACCGCCTCGTCGAGGGGGTCACAGGCGGGGTCCAAACAGAGGTGGAACGCCTCGCCGCGTTCGACGCGGACCTTCGGGAGTCCACACTCGCCGCAGGTCGCATCGGTAACGCTCGCACCCGCCGGAAGCCCCCACCGCGCTTCGCACTCGAGACACAGCACGTCGCCGTGCGAGCGCACGAGCGGGCCACCGTCGGACGGACAGGTGCCGACCGGGACGCCGGCTTCGGTCACCGGGAGCCCGCGGCTGGCGGTCGCTTCCTCCGCGACCACACGGAGCCGACGATCACCCTCCCTGGCGGTGACGGTGAACCCCGCGCCGTCACCCTCGACGACGACCGACTCCGGTCGGGTGAGCCACGCGACCGGCTGGTAGCCGTCGGCGTCGTGGACGAGCGTGGTGTTGTCGGGCTTGATCAGGACGACGACACGGCCGCGATGGGTCCGGGTGCGGTCGCCACGGTCGGTTATTCGGCAGTCGCCGGCGAGAACGCGGAGTCGTTCTGGCATGGGTGGCGTGGCCCCGGTATGGGTGTTAAGCGGTCGGGTGCCGGGAGCGCCGCGGCCGCTCTCCGAGAATCCGTCACCGCCGGCGTCGGTGTCGCCGTCGGCGGGTGCGGGGCCGGCGCCGAGAGTCGACGCCCTCCCGCGTCCGGAGCGTTACGCATCCGAAGCGCTACTCCACCCGGATCGTCCGGGTCGCCCGCACGGGCAGTAACGGCAGGTCGGGATAGGTGACCTCGACGACGAACTCCAGTTCCTCGGCGTCCGGCGGGCCGAACACGCCGACCGGGACCGTCGTCTCCCCGTCGAGATACGTCGTCGTCGTGGTCATCTCAACGTCGTTGACGGTGACGCGAATCCCGACGCGCGCGGCGCCGGCGACGGTGGCGACGCCGACCTCGCACAGTTCGTTCTCGCCGACCCCGATGGTTTCGGGGAACGGGCCCCAGTCGACCTCGATCCGGGGGCAGTCCCGAGCCGCGTCAACGATCCGCTCCGCGACGGAGTCGCTCAGGCCGGCGTTTTCGAGCGCCCCAGGCCCGGCGTCGACGACGGCGGCCGGGGAGGTGACCTCGGCGTTCGCCAGTCGCTCGGCGCGGCCGGAGCCGACGCCGTCGACGGCCGTGAGCGCCACCGCCTCCCGGGGGACGCCGTGCTCAACCCGGGCCTCGACGCGACACGCGAGGTTGGCCGCCCGGGGACCGGCGAACCGGTCGAGAAACTCGGAGAGGGCGGCGAGCAACCGGAGTGCGTTCTGTCGGATCACCCACGCGTCCGACCGAAGGTCGGCGGGGATCGAATCGGCCATCCCCGCGAGCAGGATGGCGAACACCTTCCGGTGGCCGTTCTCGAGGTCCGTCTCGCGGCCCTCGAGGATCCGGTCTACCGCGTCCGACTCGGCCGACCGCGCGGACACGGAATCGAACTCGCCGGCGGCGGCGACGGTTTCGAGGACGGCGTCGACGGTGAGTCGCTCCCGGTCGGCGAGGCCGTGGAACCGCGTGGCCGTCTCCAGCCGCAGGTAGTACTTCGAGGCGAGCCGCCCCAGCGTCGTCGGCTCGACCCCGAGGTCGTCGTCGGCCGCAACGAACCCCTCGTCGACGAGCGAGTCGAGCGTCTCACGCACGCGGTCGCGGATCCCCTCGAACCCGTACTCGGTCGGCTTCGACGCCGCCCTGACGTAGTAGAACGTCGTCTCCAGCCAGTCCATCACGTCCTCCAACCCGCGGATCGTCCCCATCGCGACCTCCGCGTTGAGATGCGACTCGAGTGCCGCCGCCAGCCGGGACTCGATCTCCTTGCCGTCCCGGAGGAGCCGCCGGTAGCCGTCGGCGTCCGACCGGTCACAGACGACCCAGCCGTAGCCGACGTCGTCGTAGCCGGGACGCCCCGCTCGGCCGAGCATCTGGAGCACGTCCAACGGCGAGATGTCGGTCTCCCCCTCCAGCGGATCGTGGTATTTCGTGTCGCGTATCACGACGCACCGCGCCGGGAGGTTGACGCCCCACGCGAGCGTGGACGTCGAAAACAGGAGCTTGATCTTCCCCTTCTTGAACCAGTCCTCGACGCGGTCGCGGTCGCCCTTCGCGAGGCCCGCGTGATGGAACCCGACGCCGTCGAGGACCGATTGACGGAGCGTGTCGTTCGAGAGCTCCGTCGCGTCGTTGTGGAACGCGTAGTCGCCCCGTGAGTCGATCGGGACGTCGCGCTCCGCGATCTCGTCACGGGCCTTCTTTGCCGCCTGAACCGTATCCTGGCGGGAGGAGACGAACACGAGCGCCTGCCCGTCCTCGCGAATGTGGGGCTCCGCGAGGTCGAGCGCACGGTAGAGCCGTCGGTACTTGTCGGCGAACGCGTTCGAGCCGTGGCTGTACGTTTTCACGTCGGTTTCGAGGTCGACCGGACGGTACTCGTCGCCGAACGAGTAGGTGGTCTCTGGCGGGGCGTCGAGCCACTCGGCGACGTCGTCGACGTTGCGCATCGTCGCCGAGAGCGCGACGATCCGGGGGTCCCGAAGACGACGAAGCCGGGAGACGGTCACTTCGAGGACGGCGCCGCGCTTCTCGCTGTCGAGCAGATGGACCTCGTCGATGACGACGCAGTCGACGTCGTCGATGAATCGGTACCGCGCGGAGTCGTGCTTGCGGGTGGCGCTGTCGGCCTTTTCGGGGGTCGTGACCAGGACGTCCGCGCGCTCGGCCCGTCGCGGGTTGAGATCACGCTCGCCGGAGACGACGTACACCGAGTAGCCGAGCTCCTCGAATCGCTCCCACTCGCTTTCCTTTTCGTTCGTGAGCGCGCGGAGGGGGGCGATGAACAGCGCCGTCCCGCCCTCGGAGAGGGTCCGACAGATCGCCAACTCGGCCAGGGCCGTCTTCCCGGACGCCGTCGGGGCCGACGCGACGACGTTGTGATCGGACTCGAGGATCCCCGGCAGCGCCTCGCGTTGCATCCGGTTGAACTCCTCGAACCCGAAGGCGTCGGCGAACTCCGGCACCGCGTCCGCGACCTTCATTCGGCACCACGCCCGTGGGCGGCCCGTCGGCGACCGAGGCTAGTTCGCATCACTCCGAGTCGGGGGCTTCGTGGGCAAAGGCGTTTCTCATGCGGGCCGCCGCCGCCGAGGCTCCAAGTTGGATCCGGGAGGGAACTAAACGGGACCCCTGACGGCCGATCCACGGCGGTGACTCCGGACGACCGGCCCGCGCCGCATCCGGACCCCGACCGTTTACGTCGCGTCGGGTCGACCGTCGGGTATGATACCGTCGTCTCCGGTCGTCGTCGGCGCCGCGGCCGTGCTCGCACTGATCGTGCTGTTCGGCCTCCTTCGCCGCGTTCGCGGGTCGTCCGCGGACGCCCGGGAGTCGAAACGGGCCCACGAGGCCGCACGGGAACGCGATCCGCCGGTCGAGATCGGCGGGACGTACGAGTTCGGCGTCACCGAGTTGACTGACCACCACTCGGGCAACGAGGTGGCCGTCGGCAAGGTCGAGGGGTTCGTCGTCTTCGTTCAGGACATTCCGGGCGGCGTCGGCGAGGGCGACGTGATCCGCGCGAAGGTGCTCTCGTTCAACGAGGGGCGGACGTCCGCGGACGCGACGTTCGCGACGAAGGCGTGAACATGAGGTTCATACGTGATGCCGACGAAGGGGCATCGTAATGGCTCAGGCCGGGAATCAGGACCTCACGGAGCGGTTCATTCGTTTCTACCGTAACTACTACCGCGAGGAGATAGGGACCCTCGCACAGCGGTATCCGAGCGAGCAGCGCTCGCTGTACGTCGAGTACGACGACCTCTTCCAGTTCGACCGGGACCTCGCGGAGGACTTCCGAACCAAGCCCGATCAGATGCGCGAGTACGCCGAGGAGGCGTTGCGGTTGTACGACCTCCCGGCCGACGTCAACCTCGGGCGCGCGCACGTTCGACTCCGAAACCTGCCCGAGAACGTCGCCATCCGCGGGATCCGGGTCCACGACGACCACATCGGAAAGCTCGTCTCGGTCCGAGGAATCGTCCGGAAGGCCACGGACGTCAGGCCGAAGGTGACCGAGGCGGCCTTCGAGTGCCAGCGGTGCGGGACGATGACGTACATCCCCCAGAGCGACGGCGGCTTTCAGGAACCACACGAGTGTCAGGGGTGCGAGCGGCAGGGGCCGTTTCGGGTTAATTTCGACCAGTCGGAGTTCGTCGACTCACAGAAGCTCCGGATTCAGGAGTCCCCGGAGGGACTCCGCGGCGGCGAGACCCCCCAGTCGCTCGACATCGACATCGAGGACGACATCACCGGGGAGGTGAGCCCCGGGGATCACGTCACGGCGGTCGGCGTGCTCCACATCGAGCAGGTCGAGCAGGGCAACGAGAAGTCGGCCATCTTCGACCTGTACATGGACGGCGTCTCCATCGCCGTCGAGGACGAGGAGTTCGAGGACATGGAGATCACGGACGCGGACAAACGAGAGATCGTCGAACTCTCCGAGCGTGACGACATCTACGAGGCGATGGTCGCCTCCATCGCGCCCGCCATCTACGGCTACGAGGAGGAGAAGCTCGCGATGATCCTCCAGCTGTTCTCCGGCGTCACCAAACACCTCCCCGACGGCTCGCGGATCCGCGGGGACCTACATATGCTCCTGATCGGGGATCCGGGTACGGGGAAGTGCGTGAAATCTGACACACGCGTGACGCTCGGGGACGGCCGTGACGTGCCGATACGGGAACTCGTCGAGGAGAACCTCGACGAGCCGAAGTCCGTCGACGACGGCGTCTGGGACGGCGTGGACTTCGAGGTGCCGTCGCTCCGGGACGACGGGACGATCGGCACGGCCAACGCGACGAAAGTGTGGAAACGGGAGGCCCCGGAGACGATGTATCGCATCGAAACCGCGTCCGGTCGGAGCGTCGAAGTAACCCCGTCACACCCGCTGTTCGTACAGCGTGACGGCCGGATCGAGCCGATCGTCGCGGAGGAGTTGGACGCCGGACGGTTCATCGCGACCCCGAAACGTCTCGATACCGGCGCCGACGATACCCTCCATGTCGAGTATCGACGATCACGGACCTACAACGCGATCCGTCTCGATCCACCGGATGCTTGGACACCCGAACTCGCCCGGCTTCTCGGATACATCGTCGCCGAGGGGTACGTGGAGCAACGGGACGATCACTCCGGGTTCGTTTCGATAACGAACAACGACGAGGCCGTGCTGTCCGACGCACGCTCGACGCTCGAATCCCTCGGACTCGAAACCACGACGCGTGGACCGCATCGCGGAAAGGACGCGAGCGAGCTGATGTGTTCCGCCAGCGAGTTCGTCCGGTTCCTCGAACGCCTCGATCCGTCCCTGCTCGAAGGGTCGGCACGGCAGCGTGTGCCGCCGGACCTCTTCGGGACATCGGACCGGATCACTCGGGAATTCGTCAAGGCGTTCGTCGAAGGGAAAGGTCACGTTTCCGCTACCCAGCGCGAAATAACCGTCGCGTCGACGAGCGAAGCACTGCTCGAAGACGTCCGATCGCTCCTGCTCCAACACGGGATCACGACACAGCTCCACGATCGCCACGACGAGAGCTACCGCCTTCGGATAGGCGGCGAGCAGTTCGACCGGTACGTTTCCGAGATCGGTTTCGAAACCAAACGGAAACGGGAAGCCGCGGAGCGACATCTCGACACCGGCCGGAACACGAACGTCGACGTGATTCCGAACGTCGGTACCGTTCTCCGCCGGATCCGTGAAGCGTTGGAATTGACACAGGACGAATGCGGCGTCCCCCGGGGTAGCTATCGGCACTACGAGGCCGGAACGCGTGATCCGAGCACCGAGGCCCTCAGCGAGGTCGTCGGCGCGTTCGAGTCGGAACTCCCGACGACCGGCGGATCCCCATCGGGGTCGCGTGGATGGACCGACGGCGGGAGCGTGGCGGATCGGATCGCGTCCCTCCGTCGGGTCGCCGGGGCGGACGTTCAGTGGGATCGGATCGAGTCCATCGAAGCGGTCGCGTCGGACGACGACTGGGTGTACGACCTCGAGGTCGAGGGGACCCACAGCTACGTCTCGAACGGGATCGTCTCGCACAACTCGCAGATGATTTCATATATTCGACATATCGCCCCGAGATCCGTCTACACCTCGGGGAAGGGGTCGAGCTCGGCGGGGTTGTGTGTTACCGGAGACACCAAGATTCACACTACTGATGGATTCGTTCCGATCCGTGAGATCGCAACCGAGTACCACCCGAACCCGGTTGAAGAGAACACGGCGATCCGAGCGGCACACGAACTCTATACCTTCGACCGCGAGGCGGGTGCGATCGACAGTGTTGACAGCTCCCACGTGTGGCGGATGCCCGAGAAGCCCTGCCGGCGGATCGAAACTGCCCATGGAAAGGGACTGGAAGCGTCGGTGAACACGCCAGTTCTCGCGTGTACCAGGGACGGGATCGAATGGCGCGAAATATCGGACGTGAGCGCCGGGGATCACGTCGCCGTGCCGAAGTACGGTAATATCAACCGCTCATCGCCGTCGATCAGGGAGTTCGTCGAATTCACCGAGGAGAAGATCAAACCGACCGACGAGTCGGTCGAACGCCTCCGGACACGACTTCGCGAGGAGTTCGGAACGTTGCGTGACGCTGCGGCGTCACTGGACCTCTCGGAGGACTTCGTTTACGACTCACTATCGAACCGTCATCTGGCGCTCGACCGGTTGAGTCGAATCCTCGATGCGATAGGGATCGAATTACACGAGATCGACGTGGAACGGGCGATGCTCCGGCACGGCGATGGAATCGCCATTCCCGACCAGTTCGATGCGGACCTGATGTACCTCATCGGCCTCGTGTTTGGCGACGGGGACGTGATGGTTTCGCGCCGCGGAGGGAATCGTGGACACGTACGGATCTCGAACGGCGACGAGGAGTTGCTGGAACACGCGGCGGATATCTTTGCGGAGACGTTCGACAAGTCCGTCGACATCGAATATCACGATGACCGCGTTCCCTGTATCAGACTCCACAGTGCGATCGTTGCCCGATTCTTTAGCAACGTCGGCGTCGAATCACCGAAGGACGACATCGCGCTCGACCCGCGTCTTACGACTGCGGAACACGCAGATGCGTTCCTCCAGGGGCTATTCGACGCTGACGGAGCCGTGTGCGGTCGTACCGACGGAGGGTCCAGCGTCCAGTTCTCGACCGTCTGTGACGAACTTGCCGAACAAGTCCAATTGATGCTGGAGACGTATGGGGTCCGCTCTCGAACCCGTGAACGGGATCGTCGCGGGACCTCCGAACGTGCCGACGGTCACGAGATCGAGTCTACGTCGATCCAGACGCATCTCGCAATTTACGGGAAAGAACTCGACTCGTTCGCCGATCGTATCGGGTTCCGATCGACGATCAAGTCAGATAACCTCGACGAGATCGTCCGTGACGCGACTCGGCGTGGTGAGAAGTTGCCGATCGGAAACGCACTTGCCCGCGCGGATGGAGGCGCCAAACGGTACTGGCAGAACCTCAACCGTGAGGAGAATCCGAGCCGTGAACGGACGCGGGCAATGCTCGATGAGCTCGACCTCGGCGACGTCGAAGCCGCGGTAAAAGACGTCGCCGATGCGGACCTCGTCTGGGACGAGGTCGTCTCTGCCGAAGACACGGGAGAACGGGAGGTGTTCGACCTCACGGTTCCGGACACGCACAACTTCATCGGGAACGGACTCGTGACGCACAACACCGCCGCCGCGGTCCGCGACGACTTCGGCGACGGCCAGCAGTGGACCCTCGAGGCCGGGGCGTTGGTGCTCGCGGACAAGGGGATCGCTGCCGTCGACGAGCTCGATAAGATGCGATGTGTGACGGGAGATACGCTCGTCCACACGAACGACGGTATCACACGGATCGGGGATATCGCCCTCGACGCTGCCGAAAACGGAACGATCGAATCGCTCGGCAACGGTCGGACGATCAGAGATATCGATCTGCGGGTCTGGACGATGACGGACGACAACCAACTCGTCAAGCGTGACGTGACCGCGATTCACGAATACGATGCACCGACGGAGTTGTGTGAGGTCACGCTGGAAAGTGGCGAGACCGTGACGACGACGGAGAATCATCCGTTCGTCGTCCTCGAAGACGGGGAACACGCCGAAAAGTATGCCACCGAATTGACGCCGGACGACTGGATCTACGTCCCAGAGACGGTGCCTCAATCCTCGACTGATGGTGGAAAAGCGTCGCTTACCGGTGAAGCGGCGACTGAACTCCCACTCGAAGAGAGATCACTCGCGCCCGCTCACGGAGCTGTTCTGGGCTATCTCGCCGGCGACGGGAACGTCTACTACAACCGCGAAGAGGGCAGCTACGGAATACGGTTCACGAACACCGAAGAGGAGTTGCTGTCCGATTTCGAGCGAAGCTGTCGCGAAGCGTTCGACGGAAATCCCGTTCGTAATCCGAGCGAGCAACGCGCTGACGGTGTCGAGACCGTCCAACTACACGGAAAGGCACACGTCGACGAACTGTTGAATGCGGGCTCGAATCTCGAGACATACGACGGGAAACGAGTTCCGGATGGACTCACCACCGCGAGCCGAGAAACGAAAGCAGCGTTTCTCCGAGCGCTGGCAGACGCCGAAGGGACCGTCGATGAACGCAGCGTCAAAGTTTTCTCGTCGAGCTACGATCTACTGCTGGGCGCGAAGATGCTGCTGCTGGAGTTCGGCGTCCAGTGTCAGGTCCAGACACGCGAACGCGATCGAGGCCGGGACGTGTACGCGCTCGCCATTACGGACGACGAATCGCTGGCCACGTTCCGAACTCAAATCGGATTCACGCTCGATCGCAAACGACGGGCACTCGCGGATACAGCCGAGCGGACTACCGGCGATCGAACGATACTCGACGTGCTCCCGGACAGCGGAACGTTGTTCGCCGAGGCGAGAGAGTCGCTACGGCTGTACCAGTCGGAGTGTGGCCTGAACGCGACGACGTACTGTAACTTCGAGAATGGAATCGCGAACGCCTCGCTCCATCGGGCAGAGCAGGTTCTGAGCCGCTTCGAACAACGGCGTCGACGTGCCAGAGAGGATCTTCAGACGCTGAAAAAACCGTGTCCGTGGACAGCGCTGGAGCAGGTCAAAGACCGCTACCACGTCACGCAATCCGAACTCGCTGACGGAACGCGATACACACAGAGCCAAATTTCCCGCGAGTGGGGAACGGCAGACCCGCTCCATGAAACGGTCCGAGAGCGACTCATCGAGATCGTCGGAAACGTCTCGACCGTAACGTTCGAGCAGCTCGCGGCACTCATCCGTGGCGACGTTAAGTGGCGCAGAGTTAGCAACGTCAACCGTGTTCCTGCATCGACAGCGGACGATCAGCTACCGATACTCCGCGAGCGGTTAGCAGATGTAGTCGGCGGTGACACTGAACGCGTCGTCGAGCGGTCTCGGACGCTGCTCGGTCGTGAGCTAACCGCCGACTCGTGGGACCAGCTCCGCTCCACCCTCAAAGCGTACGAAATCTCGTTCCAGCAAGTCGCCGACTCGTTCGACGTTGCCGGATCGACCGTTTCTCGATGGTTCAGCGGAGAGGTAGACGGTGAGGACTTCGAAACGGTCCGTGATCGCTGTATCGAACTCGTTGAGGCCAAGCGCGCAAACATCCGGGAACTGGTCGATACATACGAGCAACGAGCAGCGCGGGTAGAACAGCCGAGAGTGTACGATCTCACCGTCGAGGGAACCCACAATTTCCTCGCGAATGGGATGGTCGTTCACAACTCCGAAGATCGGTCGGCCATGCACCAAGCGCTCGAACAACAGCGGATCAGCGTGAACAAGGCCGGGATCAACGCGACGCTCAAGGCTCGCTGCTCGCTGTTGGGCGCGGCCAACCCCAAGTACGGCCGGTTCGACCAGTACGAGCCGATCGGCGAACAGATCGACCTCGAGCCCGCGCTGATCTCGCGGTTCGACCTGATATTCACCGTGACGGACGAGCCGGACCCGGAGCACGACTCGCGGCTCGCCAAACACATCATCAAGACGAACTACGCCGGCGAGCTCAATACCCAGCGTGAGGAGCTGGCGTCCTCGGAGTTCACCGCGGACCAGGTGGCCGACGTCACCGAGGAAGTCGCCCCGGAGATCGACGCCGACCTCCTTCGGAAGTACATCGCCCACGCGAAACGGTCCTGTTACCCGACGATGACCGACGAGGCGAAGGACCTGATCGAGGAGTTCTACGTCGACCTGCGCGCGAAGGGGTCCGGCGAGGACGATCCGGTTCCCGTCACGGCCCGCAAGCTAGAGGCGATGGTCCGACTCGCGGAGGCGAGCGCGCGGGTCCGGCTCTCGGACACGGTCAAACGAGAGGACGCGGACCGCGCCACGGACATCATCGAGTCGTGTCTACGGGACATCGGCGTCGACCCGGAAACGGGACAGTTCGACGCCGACGTCGTCGAGACGGGCACCTCGAAGACACAGCGCGACCGGATCAAGAACATCAAGGGGCTCATCGCGGACGTCGAGGAGGAGTACGAGGAGGGCGCGCCCCTCGAGGAGGTGCTCGACCGCGCCGGCGAGATCGGGATGGACCCCGGCAAGGCCGAGGCGGAGATCGAGAAACTCCGAACGAAGGGGGAAGTGTACGAGCCGAAGCAGGGACACCTGCGAACGACGTAGATGGACCGGATCTCCGCGGTGCGGAACGTCGAGGACGCGCTTCGGGCGTTCGAGGACGGCGATGCCGACCTCACGGCGACGGAGCGGCGGGTGGCGGCGGTGCTCCGAACGTACGCGGCGGAGTTCGACGGGGACGACGACGTGTTCCGGGCGACCGGCGAGGGGCCCGTCGACGGGCGGGTCGTCGTCGCGCCCTCGGAACCGGCGGCCCGCGAACGCGTGTTGGCCGCGTCCGGGGTCGCTCCCGAAAGCGATGACATCCCCGAGTTCGACGTCGAACGGATGTGAGACGCCGCGGGGGGACGGCCCGCCGGTCCCGCGGACGGCACTCCCGTCCGGAAGGGTTTTACTCCCGAGCCGAACACCGAGGGTCGTGTTGCTCGTCGTGACGTACTCGGAGACGGCACGAACGGGGCTCCGCAACGTGTGCCGACGCCACGGCGGGACGGTCGCCCGCCGGTTCGGCCGCGCAGCCCTGTTCGAGGCGACCGCCCACGGCACATTCCTCGCATTGCGGTTGCGAGAGACCCACGGCGGCGACGTCCAGATCGAACGCACGGAGCCGTTTAACGAGTTCACGGCCGTCGACGCATCCGTGCGGGAGGCGGCCGAGGCGTACGCCGACCGCGACGCGACCGCGACGCCGTACGCGTCGTTCGCCGCCGGGACCGACCACCCGGACCCGGAGACGATGAAGGGCCGGGAACTGTGACCGGCTCGGATCCCGACGACGTTCTCGGCCGAATACCGACCGGGACGACGCTGCGGACGGAGCTCGCCGCGGCGGCCCGGTCCCGCGGTCGAGCCTCGTCGTTCGCGGCCGAGATGGCGACGATCCGGGAGTCGATCGAGACGGTTACGGTCCCGACGGTGGATCTCGAGGGAGCCCGGAGACGCCTCGCGACGGTCGGCGGCGAGGAGGACCGACTCGCGGAGCGCGTCGCGGCCGCACGCGGTGACGTGCGCGCCCGTCGATCGACCGACGCCGACGTCGACGGGGCGCTCGCGGACCTCGAGGAGGCCGCCGCGGCGCTGTCGGACGCACGGACCGAGCGGATCGCCGCGGAACAGGCGCTCGATCGGGCACGGGAGCGGGCCGCAGTCGCCCGAGACGCACGCGAACGACGGCTCGCGTTCCGGGATCGGCTCCGGAACCGCCGGCGGGATGCCCGGTCGGAGCTCGCGGGCGAGATCTATCCCGCGTTCCGCGACGCGCTATCCGCCGTGCCGGAGGGGGGTCGGGCCGACGCGGGGACGGCCCCGGCCGAATACGCCGGACCGGGGGTCGCCGGCTCACTCGCCGCCGTCCGGGTCGCCGACCTCAACGGCCCGGTCGTCCTCGAACCGGACGCCTTGGCCGCGTTCGACGCGTGGGAGGGCCGGGATCCGGGATCGACGCTCGGCATTCCGGTGGTCGACCCGGACGATTAAATGCGATCCCGAGCCAGCCGGCGTATGAGCCCCGAACTTTCGTGGACCGTCGAGCGCGAGGCGGGCATCTCCCTCGTCGGCTGCCGCGTTCACAACGACGCCACCGACGCCCGCCGCGTCCGGATCCGATCCCGCCTCGACGAGCCGGTACTCCCGCCCCGCCGGTCCGGGATCCCGGAGGCGGGATGGGACGCGATCGGGGTAACCGTCCGTCTCGGCCCCGACGAACGGCGCGGCCTCGGGTTCGCGTCGACGGCGGCGCCGGTCGACCCGCCGGTCGAGATCGACGAGGTAGAGCGCGTCGGGGGCGATATCGACGGTGACCGGGCGGACGATATCGACGAAGAGGAGCCGTCGGCTGCCACGGCGGCCGCGGCGGTGCGTGACCTCGGTGATCATCGCCCGCCACGCGGGACGACGGTTGCGTCCGACGTCGAAGCGGCCGGAACCGATGGAACCGTCGGATCTGGCGGGGGCGACGCCGATGAGATCGGCAGCGACCCGGATCGACCGGGTGCAGAACCGCCGGATCCGGCCCCGGACGGGACCGACCGGGAGCAACCGGCGGGGGTGTCATCGAGCTCACCCGTCGGCCCGGATACCGGAGAGAACCGGCTTCGGGACTGGTTCGACGCCGTCGAGCGTCGCATCGAGCGTGCGGAACGCCTGACCGATGCGGACCTCGAAGCGGCCACCGAGGGCGTCGCCGCGCTGGGCGGGGTCGACGGGGTCCCGGACCTCAAACGGCAGGTCGACGCCGACGCGGCGAGGCTTCGCCGGGCGAGTGAACGCGCGTCGGCGCTGGCGGCGCGCGCCGAGTCGACCGACGTCCCCCGAGAGTCCCTGGAGCGGCTCGCGTGATCCTCGCCATCGCCGGCGGCAAGGGCGGCGTCGGGAAGACGACGCTCGCGTACAACGTCGCGGCCGCGCTCGACGCGGTCGTCATTGACGCCGACCTCGGGATGGCCGATCTCCCGGCGGGTCGGGGACCGGACCTCCACGACGTTCTCGCCGGACGGGCGTCGATCGTGGAGGCGCTTCGCCCCGGCGTCGTCGACCTCGTTCCCTGCGGACGGACGCTTGCCGGCGCGCGCGCGGCCGACCCGACCGGACTGGCTGCGGTCGTTGAGACCCTCGAACGCGACCACGGGACGGTCGTAATCGACTGTCCGGCCGGCCGACGGGCGGACGCCGGCGTCCCGCTTGCGGTCGCGGACGCCTGTCTGGTCGTCGTCTCGCCCCGGGCGTTTGCGCTGGCCGACGCGATCCGAACCCGGGAACTGGCGCGTGAACTCGACGCCGGGCTGGTCGCGTGCGCGATCAACCGGGTGACCGGGGCCCCGCCGAGCGACGCGATCGCCGATGCGCTGGGCGCGGCGACGGCGGTCGTGCCGGCCGACCCCCGCGTCGGACGATCGGTGACGGAGGAACGGCCGATCACCGATGCGGCACCCGACAGCGAGGCGGCCGCCGCGATCCGGACGCTCGCCCGCCGTGCGCCGGGCCCGTAAGGGCGGACCGGGACCCGGTCAGCGGCCACGCGGAGACCGCGTCGCTTTAACGCTCCGGCGGGCGATCAACGACCGATGATCCCGACCGTCCTCCTCGTCGGCGTCGCTGCCGTCACGTTTCTCGCCGTCGAGATCGGTCCGCTGTATCTCAACGACCGGTTCCGCGACCTCCGGGAGCCGACGGACCCCGAGCGGGCGGCGCTCGACGCACTCCGCGGGACCGCCGTCCTCGACGTTGACCGTGTCGCCGTCATCGAGACGGTCGGCGCGACGTCGATCGACGTCGCGGTCCGCGGCCCCCCGGGGCGACGCGTGCTGTTCGTTACCGACTCGGTCCTCGACGACCTCGACGAGGACGTCGCGGTCGGGCTGCTCGCGGCCGAAGGCGGTCGGGTCGGGACGTACTACGGCGAGTTCCGCGCCGTCGCGGTCGCCGCGGTCGTCGGGGTCCTCGCCGCGATAATCGCCACGGTCGTCCCGTTCGAGGCCGGGTTCGCCGCGCTCATCGTGGTCGGCGTGGCGTCCTTCTGGGTCGGCCGGCGGGTTCAGTACGCGGCGGACGAACGCGCCGCGGACGCGGTGGGAGCCGACCGCGTCGCCGACGCGTTCGAACGAGTCGCCACGGTTCGCGGCATCGACCCCGAGACCGGCGGCTGGTCGACGTGGTTCGAGGTCCAACCCCCCCTCGGCGACCGGATCGTGGCCCTCCGGCGGCGGGGAGACGAAGAGTGAGTTCGGGTCGACGGCACGCTCCGTCGTCCACAACGCATAAACGCCGTCGCGTGTCACGTGAGCGTATGGCATCCGAACACGCCACTGGCGGGATCGCCCGCGGGACCGACGGCGACGCGTTCGGGCCGTTTTTCGAGTGAACCGCGCGCGGCGGATCCGTCCCGCGGGGGGACGGTGAAACCGGGCGACCCGACGGACGGTCACGTCGGATCCGATCGGGGGCCGTTCCCGGTCGGGGGTCGTCGTGGCCGCCGCGCACCGCGCCGGCGACGTGCCGGAACCGTTACCACGCAGCCACACACGTACCCATATAACCGAATGCGACTCCCGGAACGACAGCTCGCGGTCCTCGAGGCCGCGAGCGCGACGGACGAACGGACGATCGACGAGATCGCTGACGACGCCGGGCTAAAGCCCGAAACCGCGACCGGCGCCGCCTTCGACCTCCGCGACGGGGGATTGCTCGCCGTGACCGAGACGACCGGGACCGTCGCCGAACCCACCGGCGAAGGGCGCGACTACGTCACCGACGGGCTCCCCGAGACCCGCCTGTATCGGGCGGCGGTCGATGCGGGCGCGGACGGGAAGCCGATCGCGATGGGCGACGTCATCGGCGGGGCGGCGCTGGAGGGCCCCGAAGTCGACATCGCGCTGGCCAACTTCCCACGGAAGGAGTTCGGAACGATCGATGGCGGGGAAGTTGCGGTCGACCCGGACGCGGAGCCCGATGCCGACCCCGAGGCGGCGGCGCTCGATGCGCTCGTCGACGGCGACACGAGCGAGGAGGTCGACGACGGAACCGACGGCGACGTCGACGATGCGGTCCTCGACCGGCTTGCCTCGCGTGGGCTCGTCGACCTCGCGGAGCGGACGACCCGGACCGTTCGGCTCACCGACGCCGGCGTCGACGCGCTGATGGAAGGAGTCGAGGCCGCGGAGACGGTCGACCGGCTCACGCCGGAACTGCTCGCGAGCGGCGAGTGGCGCGACGTCGAGTTCGCCGAGTACAACGTTGAGGCCGACGCGCCAGCGGTTGGCGGCGGCCGGAAACACGTTCTCCGACGGACGGCCGACCGCGTGAAGGACGTTCTCGTCGGGATGGGGTTCCAGGAGATGGAGGGGCCACACGCCGACGGCGACTTTTGGATCAACGACTGCCTGTTCATGCCACAGGACCACCCCGCTCGAACCCACTGGGACCGGTTTGCGCTCGACGTCCCACCGATTGACGGGATCCCGGCGACGCTGATCCGCCGCGTCGAATCCGCCCATCGCGACGGCTGGGGAGAGCACGGCGACGGGTATCACTCGCCGTGGTCCGAGACGTTCGCCCGCGAGGTCGCCCTGCGGGGCCACACCACCTCGCTGTCGATGCGGTACCTCTCGGGGTACGCTGGCGCGGAACTCGACCCCCCGCAGCGGTACTTCTCGGTCGAAAAGGTGTACCGGAACGACACGCTCGACCCGACACATCTTCTGGAGTTCTTCCAGATCGAGGGATGGGTGATGGCCGAGGACCTCTCGGTGCGCGACCTGATGGGCACGTTCAAGCAGTTCTACCGCCAGTTCGGGATCACCGATATTCGATTTAAACCCCACTACAACCCCTACACCGAGCCCTCCTTCGAACTGTTCGGGAAACACCCGGAGACCGGCGAGGAGATCGAGATCGGCAACTCCGGGATCTTCCGCGAGGAGGTGACCGGCCCCCTCGGCGTCGACTGCGACGTGATGGCGTGGGGGCTGGCGCTGGAGCGGCTCGCGATGCTCATCACCGGCGCGGCGGACATCCGCGACCTCCACGGGACGCTGGCCGACATCGAGTTCCTCCGGAACGCGGAGGTGAGCCACTGATGCCCGTCGTCGACGTCGACACCGACGAGCTGCGGTCGCTCACCGGCCACGCGGACAAGAGCGACGAGGCGTTCAAGCGGGACCTGTTCGGACTCGGTTTGGAGTTCGAGGGCGAGACCGACGACGGTGGCCTGCAGTTCGAGTTCGCGCCCGATCGGCTCGATCGACTGTCGGTCGAGGGAATCGCTCGATCGCTGCGGTACCACTACGGCGACGACCGGGGGGTGTACGTCCCCGACGCCAACGACCCCGAGTGGATGATCGAGGTGGCGGGGTCGGTGCCGGACGAACGCCCGTACGTCACGGGTGCGGTGATCCGGGGGCTCGACCTCGACGAGGCCGCTCTGGAGTCGCTGATCCAACTCCAAGAGAAGCTCCACGCGACGATTGGACGGGGCCGCGCGAAGGGCGCGATCGGGATCCACGATCTGACGATGCTGAAGGGCGCAGCGCTGCGGGAGGGCGCGGAGCGGTCGATCACGTACCGCGGGATCGAGCCCGACGCCGAGACGTTCGTTCCGCTCGACGCGAACGAGGCGATGACGCCGGCGGCGGTGTTGGAGGATCACGCCACGGGCCGAGAGTACGCCGATCTCGTGGCGGCGTATGACCGGTACCCGGCGATCTACGACGAGCTCGGACTGTTCTCATTCCCGCCCGTCATCAACGGGAAACGGACGGAGGTGTCGACCGACTCCCGGGAGCTGTTCGTCGAACTCACCGGCACGGACCAGTGGACGATAGATCGGATGTGTACCATCCTCTGTTACGCGCTCTCGGCCCGCGGCGCGACCGTCGAGGAAGTCGCGGTCGAGTACGCCGCCGACGCCGTCCATCCGGAGACATACGGCTCCGAACTGGTCCGGCCGACCCTCGAAACCGACGCGAAATCGGTGACACACGACCGGATCGAAACCCTGCTCGGCGTTGAGTTCGAGCCCGAGGCGGTCGTCGACTGCTTCGAGCGCTCCGGACTCGACGCGACGTATACGCTCGGCGAGGACGTGACCTACGACGTGGAAATCCCGCCGTATCGCGTCGACGTGCTCCACCCGATGGACCTCGTCGACGACGTCGGCCGCGCCCACGGCTTCGACGAGTTGGAGCCGCGCTACCCCGACGCCGGGACCGTCGGCGGCCGCCACGACCGGACGAAACTGGCGGATGCCGTCCGGACGAGTCTCGTCGGGCTCGGCTTCGAGGACCTGTTAAATTTCCACATGACGAGCGGGACGGAGAACTACGACCGGATGCGAGTCGAGCCCGGAACCGACGTCCTCGGCGGGGGCGAACCGGTCGAGATCACGGAGCCGTACAGCGAGGCGTACACCCAGCTCCGGACGTGGGCGCTCCCGTCGCTGCTGCTGCTGCTCGAGGGGAACACCCACAACGGCTACCCGCAGGACGTCGCCGAGATCGGCTTCGCCGCCGAGCGTGACGAGACCGAGGCCACCAACGTCGCCGAGGACCGCCACGTTGCCGGCGCGGTCGCGCGTCGCGACGCCTCCTACGAGGCGGCGAAGGGACGGCTTCGAGCCGTCTGTGACGACTTCGGCGCGACGCTAACGACGCCCCCGACAGAGCACCCGACGTTCATCGGCGGCCGAACTGCGAGCGTCGTGATCGACGGTGACGAGGTCGGCGTGATCGGCGAGGTCCACCCGGCCGTCCTCGTTGAGCACGACCTCGAAGTGCCGGTGGCCGCCTTCGAGTTCCGGCTCGGCGCGCTCCGGTGAACGGGCCGGAGACCCGTGAACCTGAGCGGTGAGGCTGGGGAGGCGTGAGGTGCGGTCGCGATGCTGTGCGGGGTGGGACTCAAAGGGGCAGCCGTGAGGGCGGCGCAGACGACGAAAGCACTGGAAGGAGCGAACGAAGTGAGCGACTGAAGCGCGCAACGAGCGT
>JAQCNI010000001.1 GCA_028275105.1 Halorubrum sp. | reverse complement strand
ATGTCGTTCGGGGTGGATTGTCACGGGCGAGCGAGGCAAACGTTGGTGGCTGGGACGGGTATTATGCGCAGGTTGCGATTGACGAAGGAGTGACGACGGTGTTGACGATTGACGATGATTTTGAACGGTTCGATGCGTTCGAGACCGAGATTATACTGTCTCCCGACGAGTTTGCCGAACTGAACAGTTTTCTTAAGAATTGATTTCAACAGCGCTTCTGAATAACGAACTCGTATTATCAAATACTGGTAAAGCGACCGCTGGAACGCAGAGTAATCAACCGTAACAATCATTCCGATGGTCTTCGTTGGAATAGGACATCTGATGGCTCTCGATGCTGGCGACGCCCTCGTCGAATCCCTCCACGATCATAACCCGTGGTGGGACGACGGGACTGACGCCTTCGACTTGCCTGCGCGTCACAAAAGCGATTTCTACCATCTCGCACGACCACACGCGTCCGGCAGTCAGTTCGAAGACCAACCTATCCTCGCCCTCGTCGGGCGTCGCGGCGTCGGCAAAACCACGCTGCTCCACCAGTTCATCCACCACCGCATCGATGCTGGCGACGCTCCCGAGCAATTCCTTTACCTCCCGTTTGACGCGAACCCGCTGTATCAACTCCAGTCCGACGAGCAACTCACACGCGCCATCCGGTATTACGAGAGTCGTGTCTACGGCCGCGCGCCTGACGACGCACCGCAGTTCATCCTGCTTGATGACATCCACCAGATCGAACACGTTAACAAACCAACGATCGACGGGTGGGGAACAACTGCCGCCGACCTCATCAACGAGCAGTCGGATCGCCATCTCATCTTGACTGCTAGCGCCGACGTGCAGATCACCCGAGAGCTCACCGACAGCGACGTCCCGCACGACGCATACGACGTCCAACCCATTCTCCCTGAGAAATTCCGAGACTACCTGTTCACGCTCTACCCCGATCTCGAAGCAGACGGGACCCGCGTCAGTCCGAGTTCGATACGCGCAGGTACTAACAGCCTTCCCGCCGCAATCGACGACGGCGACCTCGCTGGACTCACCGCAGAACTCCAGGAGAAGTATGAGAAAGTTGCTGACGCGGAACCGCGGATCCAGTCCCAAGTCGTCGAGTACCTTGCGATGGGCGGGATCATCAGTTACGAACACGACGGCGCGATCGACTCGGCTCGTGAGTTGAGCGATGACGACTACACACAACTCCGGGACAACGTTCGAGCCGCGCTGTATCAAGACGTTCCTGGCTTCGAATCGATTCAAACGATTGCCGATCTTGAACGGTTGTGCGCGTTGGCAGCTCGGAACCGCGCAGCAGAATCGTTCCGGTACCAAGAGCTCGTTGAGTTGTTCGACGTCGATCGTCGCACGATAGCCGACAGTTACCTGCCGGCACTCGCTGAACTGTACCTTCTCACCGGCGTCACGGAGTACGACAACAGTCGTCCGCGCGGCGTCAGACTCTACCTCCGCGATACCGGGCTCGTGAACGCGCTGGCCGGCGACGCTGCATCGGCGGTACGCAACGATTTCCAGCGAGAAGCGGAACTTGCCCGCATCGCCGCGTTCGACCACACGATGCGGTTCGCGTACGGAGTCAACGCCGCGCAAGGGACTGACCCGACACCGACGGTTCAGTACTGGCGTGGCCGAGCAGGTGAAGTTGATTTTGTTTTTGAGGTTGGAGAGACGCCGGTCCCCATCGGGCTCGCATACCGGTCACGGTCTCGTGACACGACGCTTGACGCACTCCAAGAATTCCAAGACACATACAACGCCCCAGTCGGGTTCCTCCTCGCAGGCGACACCGTCCGCGGAGATGAACCAATTCAGCACCCCAGCGACGGCATTATTGAACTCCCGTACTGGTTGTACCTCTTGCTCTGTTAATAATGGATCAGCAAACACACTATCCGATCTGTCCACCCGCACAAACATATGCTGACGAACAATCAGAAGTGATCTTAGCAGACTCGTCAGACAGGGGATCCAATGTCTAACCACACATCTCACCGGCGGTTAGACGGGACGATAGTAACGGTACCATTTGGTGCCGAGAACGTCGAGCGGATAGTGCGGGACGAATACCGAGCGCTCCTTGATGAACACGATTCTGAAGAAGTGCTCGTCATTACGGGTGCGCCGACGAGTACAGACACGTTCCGTGACGTGCTCGGTGAAGAGCTCCCGGGTGCGGCGACGCCGTACGTGACGTCGCTCGTCGTTCACGCAACTGATGTGCTCAACCAGACTGATGACCGCGTGATCCTTTCTGACGCGTTACGGCGTGAACTCCTTCATCGGTTCCTTGCGGAGTACGAGTGGGAGACGGAGTATTTGCGGCGCGCGGCTGAGCAGCCGTCATTCATCGATGACGTGGATCAGGTGATGGACACGCTTTCATGGCAGACCGTCACGCCAGCTGAAACGCCGGCGCTCGAAGAGATATCGGCTGCGCTTGACGCGTTCCACGAGTGGCTCGCCGAGCACGATCACATGGAGCGCGGACAACTCATCTCTGAGTCATTAGAGGTGCTCACGAGTGATGTCGGGGCTGATGTTGTTGATGTTGAGGCGGTGTTGGCGGTAGAGTTTGAGGAGTTCTTCCCGCTTGACCGTGCATATCTCGATGCGCTCACGGCGGACTGCGAGCTCGTGTGTGTCGCTGAGGAGAACGCGAGTGTACAGCGCACGTGGGTTGAAACCGGGGCAGTGACAGAGCACGTGGCGTTCGATGAGTCCCGGCGCGAGGGGTCGGAGCCGCCGTCGACACGACCGGCGGCGACAGCGGCGTACTTCGCTGACGGACGCGTCCCAGACGATCCAGAGTCCGGGACCGTCTCCGTGTTGGCTGCGGAGTCGAGTGATGAGCAGCTCGCCGCGGTTGCGAACGAGATCGAGTCACTTGCCGGCCGGTCTGACTGGCAGTATGATGATATTGCGGTCGCTACAAAGGCAAGTGGGGAAAGCGTTACAGACGTTATTGAGGCGTTTGAACGGACGGGTATCCCGACGGATTCGACGACGGTGACCGGGTTCGGTGATGATCCGGCGATTCGAGAGTTGCTTGCAGTTGTCCGTCACCTCGCAGCCGATACTGACGACGACCGTCCTGACTACGGCCAGGAGATCGACACCGGTCGCGTGGACCGGATGCGTGACCTGGAGTCGATTGAGGACGCGGTGCGGTGGTGGGCGACTGACGCGGGGTTGAAAGAACGGGTTGCAGAGCGGGCGTCGCCACTCGATGCGCGGTCACAGTTCGGGAACGTCCGCCGAGCCTTCCGGATGGCGGAGTTTCTCGAAGCCACCGAGTTCGTCGACGCGACGTGGGCGTCGTTCGCGGAAATGTTGGAACGCGCTCACGAGTACGCGCCACAGCAGAATCAGACGAGTGCGACGGATCTGGATGGCGGGGTGCGCGTTGAGCATTTACAGGCTATCAAAAACGAGTCGTTCCGCGCGGTGTTTCTCGTGAATCTCGTTGATGCGGAGTACCCGGGTGACGCGTTCTTGACGCGGTTGTTCCCGACGGAGCGTGTTGCGTCGATGCCGGATTACCCGGGTATCACGGACGTGGCGGCGACAGACGTAGAGGCGACGTTCCCGACGACATCGACGGCGTCGGGTCGCTCGTTCGCGCGGTACCACACGGAGCATGCACGCCGGCGACTGGCTGTCGGTGCGGGCGCAGCGACAGAGCACTTGTACTGTTGTCTCTACGAGTTTGAAGACACGGCGCTCGAAGAGCGGGCGCAGGCGTCACGGTTCCTCACGGCGGCGTATGACGAGCTCCCGTGGGTGATGGACGCTGACGATCCGCAGATTACGAGCGAGCAGGCTGCCGAGAAGTACCTGTTGTCGCGGGTTGATGATGCGCTCGCGGACGTCCGACGCGCGACCAGTCAGGATGTGACGGTGTCGCTTGACGACGTCGAAGCTGAGCTCGGTGAGATCCAAGAACTCCTGGATGCGAGCGGCGCGCGAGGCGATGCGCTTCGAGAGGCGTTGCGTGCGCGTGTGGCGTTCGCTAACGGGGAGGTGCGGCGATGAGTACCGCGCTTTCCCCGTCGCGGTTAGCGACGTACGCGACGTGCCCGCGGCTGTACGACTACCGGTACGTCCAAGACGTGAACACGCCAGACCGGACCGAACTGTACCTCAATCAAGGAACGATCTACCACGAGACGATCGAAGACGTATGTGACGCAACCGGCCGCGACGACGACCCGGGAGCCATCTCCGACCGGGCGATGCGAGTCTTCGATGCGAAGTGGGATAAGCACAGCACGCCCGATGACTACGAATCGGCTGCACATCAAGAGTACCAACGCGTTGAGAACCGGGCTGCCGTAGACTCGTTCTTCGATCCGGAGGGTGGTGACGGGATCGAGCACGCCCGCCGATCACTCGCCACAGAATGCTGGGTCGAATGCGACGTGGATGGGCGAGCGCTTCACGGAAAAGCCGATAACGTGATTCGAACTGATGATGGGCTCCACATTTTCGATTATAAACGGAACACGAACGGGGTGTTGTCGTCGAGGACGGCCGAGTATCTCGGTGAGCATCTTGACGGCGAGGCGCACGAACCGAAGCGCGTCAGGAATGCGTTTCAGACGGCGACGTACATCGAGGGGGTGAAGAACGAATCGTTCTACGAGGAGGGGATGGTGGTCCGGTTCAGTTTCTACGGGCTTCTCAACAACACGTCGTTTGAGAGTACTCCGGACGGGTACGAGGTGTCTGCACGCGGCTACCCACGGGAAACCTCGGAAATCTACGATGAGCACCGAGCCACGATCTGGGCGTTGATTCGGGACGCACACGACGGCATCACGAGCGCCGCGTTCGAGCCAGAACCGTTCGACCTTATCAACGAGGAGGCGTGCCCGGACTGTGATTACAGAGAGATGTGTGCTGACCGGTTGTCGCCGGAGGTGCAGCGATGAGCGACGACCGTGATGAGTACCCGTCGTGGGTCCCGGTTCCGGAAGAAGACGTGTCACCGGAGCCCCAACAGGAGACGATCATCGATGCTGACGCGTACCCGATGCGTGTGCTCGCCGGCGCTGGGACGGGGAAGACGTTCACGATGGTGCGGAAAATCGAGCACCTCATCGGCGAGGAGGATGTCTCCCCGGACCGGATTCTCGCGTTGACGTTCACGAACAACGCTGCGGACTCGATGCGGGAGAAACTCAACGCGAAACTCGGGACCGCCGGGTACGACATCGACGCGTACACGTACCACTCCATCTGTAACGAGATTCTCACCGATTACGCGTACGAAGCCGGGATCGATCCTGATTTCGAGGTCGCCACGGACGCCGAAAAGTACGCGGTCGTCATCGACGTGCTCGATGAAATCGAGTACCGGTCGGTGAAACCCAACGTGTACGGCGGCGACGGGTACGCGTCAGGCGCGGCGTCGAAACTCCTGAGTTTCATCGGGTCGATGAAACGCAGCGGGATTACGCCCGACGACATCGACGCGTTCCTCGGCCCAGCTGACTGCGTGTACGAGCTCGCCGATCTTCCCGAGCGCATCGAAGATATTGCTGGCGATCATCTTGGTGGTCGTTCTATCGGCAGTGTTCACGACTCCATCCCGGCTGTCCGGTCGGAGTTAGTCGCTGAACGCGATGCGCTCGGCACGCACGGTATTGAAGCGAGCGCGCGGGATTTCCTCGATCGCCTCATCGAGTTGTGTGACGCGCTTGACACCGCGTTCGAAGCCCACGAGACGGGGGCCCGGGACCTTCCGGATAACGCGCATAAACTCCCGAAATACCTGCTCGGTGGATACGCGAGTGGTGCCCCGACAGGCATCCCGGGGGATCTGAATCTCGAACTCACTGATCATCTCGAAGCGTTCATGTCCGACTGTCTCGCTGCCCGCGACTTGACGGCAGGGTACGCCGCGTACGAGCGCGAACTCGATGAGCGGAACCGTATCGATTTCGACGGGTTGGTCGTCGAGATGGCGGCGCTGATGGACTCACCGGTCGGTGAGGAGATCGCTGAGCGGTGGGATTACGTGTTCTGCGACGAGTTCCAAGACACTGACCGCCTCCAATTCGATCTCGTCACGTCACTCGTCACCGATGATAACCTGTTCGTGGTCGGCGATGACGACCAAGCGATCTACGAGTGGCGCGGCGCGCACGTCGCTAACATCACCGAGGAACTGGATACCGCGTTCGAGGCGCTCACCGACGAGCCGCTTGAAGAAAACTTCCGCTCTCGGCAACCGATCCTTGATTTGGCAAACGAGGCGATTCAGAAACTCGATCACCGGGAACGACACAAAACGCTCTCCCGGGTGGACGAACCCGCGTACGACGGGGATACCGTTGCCACCGTCGAACTTCCAGCTGATGACGCCGACACGGAGGATGCCGACGGTGCAACGCAGCTTCGCACCGTCGTGCAGAATCTGGTGAGCGGTGCCGCAGACAACATCGATGAGCCGTACGATCCGGGTGATATCGCGTTGCTTGTCCGGAAGAACGGTCACGCCACACCCGTCATCGAGGAGTTCGAAGACGCTGGGATCCCGTACCAAGTGGCCGGGGATCTGGCCACGGAATCGGTCGGCGTTGGTACGGTCACGGCCTACTTGAAAGCACTCGCGCGGCCGGCAGACGAAGTGAGTTGGAACCGTGTCCTCCTGATGCGATATCGGCTGTGTGACGCCGACCTTCGAACACTCAACGACGGCGACGACCCGCTTGTGGACACGCTCCGTGACGCGCCGATAGAGGAGTTCGAAGAGCCTGGCCGCGTCGCAGAAGCCCGGGAGCACGTCACCGAACTACTCGAACTTCGAGACACGGCGTCACTCAGCCACCTGTACCGCGAACTCACGGACCTCACGAACATCGAGTGGTATCTCAGCGAGCAGGAGCGTCGGGACCTCGGTCAGCTTGAGGACGTCATCGAACAGTACGGTGACAGCGCTGTCCAACCACCGCTCACGCCAGCGTTCATCGACTCGCTCGAACATTACGACTCGCTGTTCGATGAGAGTGGTTCCACGCCGACGAGTCAACCGGACGTGGCCGACGACGCGGTCAACGTTATGACCATCCACAAAAGCAAGGGGTTAGACTTCCCGGTCGTCCTCATCCCGCAAGTCACGGCCGACGAGTGGGCCCCGAGCTCCCGCGCGTACGACGCGCTCGAAACCAGCCTCTCAGACGGCACAGAGAAAGCGTTCGCCGAGGACTTCGTCGAACGGGACGCGCGTGAAACCCGCCGCGTCTTCCACGTCGGCATTACGCGCGCCGAAGACATCCTCGTCCTGCAAGGCGGCAGCGACGACACTGACGGCGCTGAAGACACCCACCCCGTTTCCGAGGCAGTCAGTGAGATCCTGCCTGCCCGAATCCCGTGGCAGCCAGAACGCGGGCACCTCCCACTCTGGACCGACATTCACGATTGTCTGCCAGCTGACGCAGTCGAGTGGACGGACACGCTGGCCAGTGAGATTCCCGGGAACATCGGCGGGACCGTCACGCACGATGGCGAGGAACTCACGGTCAGCGCTGCCCGCGACCGCGTGGTAGACCTCGCAACAGCCACCCTCAACGGGAACCTCTCATGGCAAGGCGATCGGGAGACCCTGCAAGTGCCGTCGCTAACGGGGCCAACGACACCACCGCCAGCACTCTCACACAGCTACACCTCGCTGAAAGCGTACGAAGAATGCCCGCGGAGCCACTACCTCGATTACGTGGTGAACGCGTTCCCGGATTACCAGGAACCCACGAGCGGCGGGGGGAGCGGCGTGTCGCAACGTGATATCGGAGTGTTGTTCCACGACACTGCAGAGCAAGCCGCAGCGCAAGACGCCGATCGCCGTGAGGAATGGTACGACATTTGCGAGCGACTCGCCGGTCAACGACGCGCCGAGGACGCACTCCCGGAAGCCCAGCAGTGTATCGACCGGTACTTCGAGTTGGATCTTCCTGAGTACGAAGTGCTTGACGCGGAGCGGGAGTTCGAACTCGATATCGATGGGCACGAACTCGTCGGCTACATCGACGCGGTCTACCGGACACCAAGCGATGAACTGGTCGTCATCGATTACAAAGCGACTGCACGTCACCGCGACTTAGATGACGACAAGCAACTTCCGATCTACCTGTTGGCGTGTCGTGACCTGTACGATGAGCCGATCGCACGAGCAGGGTACGCGTACGTCGGTGAGATCGGGCCGAAGGTCGAATCACGGACGTTCGACGAAGCCGAACTCGAAGCCGTGAAACAAGACGTGACGGAGTCGATGGATTGTATCGCTGAGTTCTCATTCAGCCGGTATACTGCAGGGGAGCACTGCCAGTGGTGTCAACACAACCAACTGCCCTGTGTACCAGACACATTCAGCGTCGGGCCCGGCTTCGAAGAGTAACTTGGAATAGTGGCTCTGTTGAAATCCTCAATCGGTGATATGTTCTTGGGGCTATGCTGAATACAGAGCGCGAGTCTTGCACGGTAGCATCCCAGCAGACCGAGCAGAGCAGCCATCAAATATACTACTCTGGCGACACATTCGTCTCTCAGCCTTCCCCCCTTTTTTCTGGTAGTGGCAAAGACGTATATGTACTAAAACGATAGAAAGGGTGTGAATCAAGTTAACGTGGCTGACGTAGCGGACCAGTTAGCTGAGGACGGAGAAATGGAAACCGAACTGATGCGTGAGGTCTCGTTCAGTCTCCAGGTGATGCGGTTCGAGCCGGGTGACGAGGATCCGATGCATGCTCACGCTGAAGAGGAAATTTACCTCGTTAACACGGGCGAAGCGACACTCGTGACCGAAGACGAGTCTGTTGAGGTCGCCTCGGGTGATGTTATCCATCTCGGGTCCGGGACAGACCACCAATTTACCGACTTCGACGACGAGTTCACCGTCACGGTGATATACGCGCCCGCAGAGGGCTCTCAAGCGGTATAATGATTGATTGACTTCGCAGCAGGAGAGTCACTAACTCCGCCCCTGCCTAACGCTTCCGCCCTGAGCCGTCTCGGACGGCCAGTTCGACTCATCTAATGAACCAACTCCGGTTGCTGACTCCATCCTCTGTATTCATCACGAGGCGTTCTATCAGTTCACAGATAGTACTGTTTCACTGAGTTTGGTAAGAGCCCTCACACTCGGGCACGCGCTCACGACCGATCGCCGTCGTAGTACCGATCCTCCACGCGCCGGTCGAACAGCCGTGAGAGCAGCGTGGTGAGCGGCCCCTCAACGCCGCCGCCGTCGCCGTCGACCGCGAGTCCGTCGACGGTTGCGACCGGTCGGATCTCCCACGTCGAGTTGGTGAGGAAGACCTCATCGGCCTCGCGGACCGCGTCGGGGGTGTAGCGCCCCTCCTCGACGGGAATGCCCTCCTCCTCGGCGGTCTCGATCACCGTGCGACGGGTGACTCCGGGGAGGACCGGCCCGTCGAGCGAGGGCGTCTTGAGAGACGTTCCGTCGGCGAAAAAGAGGTTCGCGGTCGCCCCCTCCGCGACCCGTCCGTCGGGGTCGAGCATCAGCGCCTCGTCCGCGCCGGTGACCCGGAGTTCGAGTCGAGCAAGGATGCCGTTGAGGTAGTTGTGGGTCTTCGCGTCGGCCGGGATCGCTCGCGACGACGCCTTGCGGACCTTCGTCGTCTGGACCGCGGCCGGACCGTCGTGAGCGGGTTCCGAGTCGACACCCCCGCGGGGGAGCGGTTTCACGATCACGACGACGGTCGGGTCCACCGCCGGCTGCGGGTCGAGCGTGCCGGGCTGGACCCCTCGCGTGATCGAGAGCTTGACGTACGCGTCCGCGAGGTCGTTGGCCGCGAGCGTCTCGTCGATCCGCCCTTTCAGGTCCGCGTCGGTCAGCCCGTGGTCGAGCCCGAGCGTCTCGCAGGTGTCCGCGAGCCGCGACGCGTGGTCGCTCCACCGGAAGACGTTGCCGCCGTAGGCCCGCAGCGTCTCGAAGGCCGCATCGCCGTAGGCGAAGCCGCGGTCCTCCACCGAGACGGTCGCCTCGGGGGCCGGAACGAGGTCGCCGTCGACGTGATACCGGAGCGGCGATCCCTCATCCATGCCGCTCACACACTTCCACGAAGTTCTCCACCATCGCCTTTCCGCGGGGCGTGAGGATGCTCTCCGGATGGAACTGGACGCCGATGTGGGGCTTCTCGCGGTGGCGCACGCCCATCACGACCTCGCGCTCGTCCTCGGTGTGGGCGGTCTCGACGAACTCCGTGGGCAGATTCTCGCGGTCGACACACAGCGAGTGATACCGTCCGACTCGGAGCCCGTCCGGAAGCCCGGCAAAGATCCCGGCCCCATCGTGGCTGATCGTCGACGGCTTTCCGTGGATGACGTCGGGGGCGTGACCGACGCGGCTTCCACGGTTCGCACACATCGCCTGGTGCCCGAGACAGACGCCGAGAACGGGTCGATCCAAATCGAAGACGTCGATCGAGATGCCGGCCTCGGCGGGGGTTCCCGGTCCCGGGGAGACGACGACGCCGTCGGGACCCAGCGCACGAATCCCGTCCAAGTCGACCGCGTCGTTCCGACGGACTGCGACCGCGCCGGCAACCTCACCGACGTACTGGACGAGGTTGTAGGCGAACGAGTCGTAGTTGTCGACGACGAGCAATCGGGCGTCGACGTCGTCGGTACCGGCCCGCCAGCCGGCATCGGATCGTAGCCCGTCCGCACCGCTCGCGTCGCTCGTGCCGGCCTCGGGAGGTAACGCGTCAGTCATCGCCCGCCCCCGGTTCCTCCGCGTCGCTCGCGTTCCCGGCTCCACCGACGGCCATCTCTCCGGCCGCGAGCGCCTCGTCCATTGCGTTTACGAGCGCGCGCGCCTTCGCGAGCGTCTCCTCGTACTCCGCGTCGGGGTCGGAATCGTGGACGATCCCGGCGCCGACGCGGAGGTGATACTCCGCGGCGTGACGGACCAGCGTTCGGATCACGATGTTCAGGGTCACGCGGCCGTCAAAGCCGGCGGCGAGCATCGAGCCGGTGTACGGTCCCCGGCGCGTCTCCTCTAACTCGTCGATGATCTCCATCGTCCGCGGTTTGGGTGCGCCCGTGATCGTTCCGCCGGGGAAACACGCCGCGATCGCGTCGACGACCCCCACGTCCGGGCGTGCTTCCCCTTCGACGAGGCTCACGAGGTGTCGTACTTCGCTGTACCGGTCTACGCGGCGGTACTCCGTGACGTCGACCGTGCCGAATCGAGAAATCTTCCCGAGGTCGTTGCGCTCGAGATCGACGAGCATCGCGTGCTCAGCGCGCTCCTTCGTGTCGCCGGTCAGCTCCGCTTCGAGTGCGGCGTCGGCCGCGGGCGTCTCTCCGCGCGGCCGCGTTCCGGCGATGGGCTCCGTCACGAGGCGAGCACCGCGGTCGGGGTCGTCGGTCGGTACGCGTTCCAACAGGAGTTCAGGGCTCGCGCTCACGAGATCGACGCCGGTGGGGACGCCCGTTGTGGGATCTCCGTGCCCGTCGTCTCGTCTCGCCCGCGAGAACTCGATCAGTCCGGAGTACGGCGCCGGGTTCACCGCTCGAAGCGCATCGTACGCCTCGACCGGGTGGACCGCGGCCGGGGCCCGCAGGCGCTGGGAAACGTTCGCCTGAAACGTGTCCCCGTCCCGGACGTATTCTTTCACCTGACGGACCGCCTCGGCGTACCCCTCGTGCCCGACGTCGCTTTCAAACGTCGCAGTCGACGCGTTCGTGCCGGTGGCGGGGCTGACACCCGGGTTGCCGGTCTCGATCCGATCGATAAGGTCGCCCGCTCGCGCCGTCCCTTCGTCGAACAGCGCGTCGAGGGCGTTGCCGTCGGCGGCCGGGTCGTTGAGCCCCGGAGGCACGCGCGGGCAGGCGGTCACGCGGAGGGTGACGGAGGACTCTTCGTCGCCTCCAAGACGTCGTAAATCGGGGTCGATGGGACACTCCCATGCCGCAACCCGGTCAAAGACGCCGACTTGGAGCCGCGGAAGCCCGCGGTCGTCGACCGCGCCGGCGGGGCCCGGTGGGGACGTTGGGAACGATTCCAACTCGCGGGCGACGTCATAGGCGAGCCAGCCGAACGCGCCACAGGGGTATGGAACCTCGCAGTCGCCACGCACGAGGCTTTCTCCGTCGAGGAGCCCCTGAAGCGCCGCAAGCGTTGGTGTCGGCCGTCGGTAGTCGCCGGTCGAGCGCTCGGCGTCCGGACCGTCGGGCGAACCACCGACCGATCCGTCACCGGCCCGATCCGCGACGACTGCCCTGCCCGAAACGGTCAGCCGCTCGATCGGGTCGACGCCGAAGTAGCCCCAACCGGACTGCCCGCCGGTGGTCTCATAATAGAAGCCACCGGGGCCGTCACGGCTCCGGCGATAGGCAGTGAACGGGTCATCGACGATGACTCGATGCTCAACCGGGACGCGGGATCCCGCAGGCGCCGCGGCGGCGACTTCGCGGAATCGCTCTCGATCGGTGCGTACCGATCGCTTCATACGAATCAGTTTGGCGCGCGGAATAAAAGCAGTTGCGGCGGCCTCAGAACTTTTTTGCCCGGTCGATCCACGTCGTCGCCCGCGTCTCGCCGACGCTCGCCTCCTCCGCGACGGCCGCGGGGTCGGCGGCCGCAAGGTCGGCCACCGTCTCGATGCCGACGTCGCCGAGTCGCTCGCCGTACGCGGGTCCGATCCCCTTGATCCGCTCGACCGGTTCGCCGTCCTCGGAGTCGCCGACTCCTTCGGATGCGTCGCCGCTCGATTCCGACTTCGTGTCCTCGGTCGATTCCGACTCCACGTCGTCTGCCGATTCGACCCCGTCATCGTCGGCGCCGATGCCCGGTTCGGCGTCGGCCTCGTCGACGGCCTCGGGAGTCGTTGACGCGGTCCCGGTCGTCGCGTCCGCCCCTTCGTCCGCGGTCGGCTCCCCATCGTCGGCGTCGGGACCCTGTTCGACGGTCACTGTCGTCCCTTCGGCGCCGCGGTCGGGTGGATCGCTCCCGAGTCCGAGCGCCCGCTTGATCTTCCGTATCAGTCCCATCGGGGATCGGTACACGCGCCCAATATTTAAAAACCCGCGACGGTTCGACGGGTGACCGGCGGACGGCGGTTCCGGTCACTCCAGCCGCTCGCGCAGGGCGGCGTTCATCGCGTCGACCGGCGCGTCGGTCCCGGTCCAGCGCTCGAACGCGGCGACGCCCTGGTACAGCAGCATCCACGCGCCGTCGACGGTCGTCGCGCCCATGGCGGCGGCGTCCCGGAGGAGCCGCGTCTCGACCGGCGAGTAGACCGCGTCGAGGACGGTCAGGTCGGCGTGGAGCAGGTCGGCGGGGACGGGGGTCGCATCCGCCTCCATCCCGACGCTCGTCGCGTTGACGAGGACGTCGGCCGTCGGAACACGCTCGTCGAGCCCGTCGAGCCGTCCCCCGGTCGCGCCCGGAACCGCCTCGGCGAGCTCGGTCGCCCGCTCGACCGTCCGGTTGGCGACGTGGACGGTCGCGTCGGCGTCGGCGAGCGCGAACGCCGCGGCCCGACCCGCGCCGCCGGCGCCCACCACCACCGCGTCGGCCCCGTCGAGGTCGACGCCGTGTCGTTCGAGTGCCCGGATCACGCCCGCGGCGTCCGTGTTGTACCCCCGGGGATCCCCGTCATCCGGGAACGTCACCGTGTTCACCGCGCCGATCCGTTCGGCGAGCGGGTCGGTCTCGACCGCCTCCGGAACGTCGCGTTTGAACGGGATGGTGACGTTGAGCCCGGCCACGCCCAGCGCGGCCGCACCCCTCACCGCCCGTGCGGCGTCGTCCGGGGCCGGCTCGAAGGTGACGTAGCGCGCGTCGAGACCGAGTGCCTCGTAGCCCGCCTCGTGCATCGGCGGCGACAGTGAGTGACCGACCGGGTTCCCGATCAGTCCGTACACGTCCATGGCCGGACGGGCGGCCGGGATCGACATAAACCCGACTCACTCGCCTTCGGTTCCGCCGTCGGCGTCGATGACGTCCTCCAGCGTCTCCGTCCCCACGTCGCTCGCGAGTTTGACCCCGAGCAGCGAGACGACGACCCCGGCGAGGATGAACGCCGCGAGCCGCGGGCCGGGGTCGACGACGAATCCGGCGACGGTGACCGGGCCGTGCATCGACTCTTGGGCGAGGAAGTAGCCCGCGAACCCGCGGACGACGAGGCCGACGGCGACGATGACGAACGGCAGGTTGAGATACGGGGTCCGGATCCCCTCGTCGCGGATCAGTTCGTCGAGCAGGCGGCCGACCGCCGCGGTCACGCCGGCGACGGCGAGCCATGGGACCGCCGCGTACGCGAACTCCATGGTCTCGGCGATCAGGGGTGCGCCGTCGAGGTTTGAGACCGCCAGCGCGCCGAAGAACCCGCCGACGAGCAAGAGGCCGCCGGCAACGACGTACGTCACGACCGACACCTGCCCGGCGTACAGCGCCTCCCGAACCCGTTCCGGCATCCCCGCGACCATCCGGTCCACCCCCAGCCCCTTGTACAACAGCGCCGCGCCGAGCAGCCCGGCGACGCCGGCGAGTGCGGCCCCCGCGGAGAACCGCGCGAACAGGACCGGTAACAACAACAGCGCGACCCCGATGGGAACCAGGACGGTCGAGCGAAGCTGCTCGTCGGCGAGGAACTGTTTCAGGAGGTAGTACGTCGACTCGAGGTCATGGGCCTGCCGAACGACGACGCGGTCGACGCCGTCGACCGCCATCCGCGACTCGACGATCGGGAGGACGCGTTCGTCCTCCGCGGAGTCGACGACGATCACCGCAGCGCTCGGGTCGTAGCGGTCGACGAGGTCGTCGAGCTGGGCCGCGATCGAGCGGTCGGCCCCGATCGGCGTGTCGTTCTCGGCGGAGACGACGGCGACCGACTCCTCCCGGTCGTCGCGGAGGTCGCGGGCGATCCGGAGGGACTCAAGCAGGCAGTTGACGCCGGCGTCCTCGGGGTCGGCGAGCCCCGCGTCGGTGACGAGCGACCGGACCGCCTCCCAGCCCGCGACCGGCATCGGGACGTTCGTGGCTCGCCCGATCGCCCCCGAGCGGTCCACGCAGATGACAAGCGTCGTCACGGTTCGGACCAGACCCCACTGGAGTAAAAATCCTCCCCGTTACCGGGGGTGATGGTTCCGATCGATTCGCTCGCCTCGATCGGTTCGCGCGGTCCCCCCGTTCCGCCCGATTCAATCGTCCCGGCTCAGCGGAACTCGACCTCGACGTCCCGGCCGTCGCCGGCGAACACGCTGGCGACGCCGTTCCCGGCGGCGAAGGCGACGCGCTCCGCGCCGATCCCGAGTCGGTCGACGAGCCCGCGGTCGGGCGTGAACTCCCGGAGCTCGACGTCGGCGTCGATCGCCTCGGCGATCCGGTCCTCGACGTCGTCCTGGGTTCCGAGTTCATCGACGAGGCCGATCTCGGCCGCGTCGCTCCCGAGGTAGACGCGGGCCTCCGTTTCCCGGATCGCCTCGGGGTCCATGTCGCGTCCCTCGCTGACCGTCTCGACGAACCGCTCGTAGTACCCGTCGATGAGCGACTGGAGGTACTCGCGTTCCTCCGGTTCGATCTCCCGCAGCGGGGTGCCGGCGTCCTTGAAATCGCCGGCGGTGAACCGTTCATACGAGACCCCGAGTTCGTCGGCGAGTTCGGCGGCGTTCGGGCGCGAGCCGATCACGCCGATCGAGCCGACGAGGCTCGCGTCGCGGGCCCACAGTTCGTCACAGCCGCTGGCGATCCAGTAGCCGCCGGAGGCGCACAGGTCCGTCGCGTACGCCATCGTGGGACCGTCAAACTCGGCGACGGCCCGCCGGACGTCGTCGCTCGGGACGACCTCGCCGCCGGGCGTGTTGAGTTCGACGAGCAGCGCGTCGACGTCCGCGTCCTCGTCGGCGGCCTCGATCTGTTCGACCACCTCGTCGGCGGTCGCGCCGGTCGCACTCGACAGCGGCGAGGGCCGGCCACGGTCGCGCGTGATCGCTCCCGAAACCGACACCTTCGCCGCATTGTACTCGTCGGCGTCGCCGAACCGTCCGCGAGTGAGTCGGGCGACGAGCCGTTTCCCCGCCACCGCAGCCGTCGCGCCCAGGGCGGCGGCCGCGAGGAGGTTCGTTCCGGTCGACCGCGCGTCGCTGTCCATGCGTCCAGTTGGTGGCGGGCGTGTTTCACGTTGTTGCTCGAGTCGCCGTCCGTACCGCCCAGTTTCTCTCGGTCCTCCCATCAGTCGGCGCGCTCCCGCGAGCGCCCCGCGGGCGCGAGCCGAGCGCGAGGGAGGCGGCGGGCCGGAGCGGCGTGCCCGCGACGGTCCGCCCGCCGAGGCTGGGGAGGCGTGAGGTGCGGTTGCGGTTGCGGTGCGGTTGCGGTGCGGTTGCGGTGCGGTTGCGGTGCGGTTGCGGTGCGGTTGCGGTGCGGCTGCGGTGCGGAGCGGGGTGGGATTCAATCGACTCGCCGACGACCGTCGCCACTCAAACGATCCGACTATCCGACCACAAAAATACCGAGGCTCTTACCTAATTTGGCGAAACAACTGTTCGGTGTGTGATACGGGCCAATGCTGACTGCTGAACATAGCGGATATGGTCAGCACCGTAGCTTGGCTGAGTTTGGGAAGTCATATCAGTCAGTTTCTGATTTCGACATCGGTGACCTCGAAGCGTGGGCCACCGTTATCGCTGTCACAGATTCTCATCGCTGAGGAGATAACTCGTCGAATCACCTCACAACATAACCGATGCCAGCAAGGGTAACAGGTCAACGACAACAATGCCAATGAGACCTTGTCGCTTGATAGGCCACGTTGGAGCCGACTTGAGTGCTTCCCACGCTGGCGCGTCAACGTCTGGGTCAGTGAATTCTTCAGAGGGAGTTTCTTGAGTTTCTCGCGCTTCCCGCTGGCGTTTCTCAATGCGCTTACGTCGTCCCCGCTCCATTCTCTGATGGAGTTTCCAGAACGAGTGGTAAAGCCAGAAGAGGACGAACGCGACATATGCGAGAATCGGTACAACGTATGATAGTGATTACTGCGAGTCTTTACCGCCGTGACGATCCGTGTCGGCAATGAGAGCCGGGTAACGGGCGTCTTTCGACACCGTCGATGAAACTATTCGCAGTAATCACTATGAGACCCCCCACGTCACCATGCCCATCGTCGACTCAAACCTACCATATCCGAAGTAATAGACTCCTTCCACGACAAATCGGTAGGCGACATACCCGCCAGTGATGACTAAGATCATATTAATCCGCGTCGCAAACTGTCCAAGATCATGAAATCCGCCGTGTTCATCCGGGTGGAACGGCTTGTAAACGAGTACATCGCTTTGGAGCAACGCCATGAATACGTATATCAGGATGAAGGTATCGTAGGTGACAGCAACAATGAGTGCGGTTACCACCGAATACGGTATGAACGCGACTATCTGCCAGATATTCCAGTTGAGCGTAACGACTGGCATGAAAAACGGGATGAACAAAAGTACCGCAGTAAGGACCATCGACCGCGAGACGGTGACGGGGCCGATATTAACAGTAGACCCAAGCGTGGATAGGTGCTCCTCGTGGAACCGATCGTAGGCCCCCGCGTTGACGATTTCAGATTCGCCAAGTTCTGACAACAGGTTTTCGGTCCGGAGGGCAAGACCGTCGTAGACGAGGTGGCCTGCGATGAGAACAAAAAGAAAATATCCGGTCTGGATAACCGTGCCTATCGGAATCGACTCACTCGTTAGCGAAATATAACACCCGTTCGGAGTTATAAAAGGCCGGTCTTCTGCAGCTTCATCAGGTCCTCGGTGTCGAGGGTCTCGCCCTCCTTGAACTTCTGGTAGATCTCCTCGGCTTCCTCCTTCTCCTCCTCGCGTTTCTCGGCGCGCTCGTCCTTGCGCTCCTCCTCCTCTTTCTTGTCGAGCTCGCGCAAGCGCTTTTGAACGCGAACGAAGTCCTCGTGGTGACGGTCGGCCGCCTCCTGTGCCTCGACGAAGAGGTCGTGCATCTCGTCGGCCTCGTCACGGATGTCGTCGGCCTCGCGGTAGGCCTCGATCATCTGGTTGTGGTGTTCCTGGGCCTCGTCCGCGAGTTCGGTCACCTTCTGGTGGTGTTTCGAGGCCTCCGAACGGACCTCCTCGGCGTCCTCGACGAGATCGTCGAGCTCGCTGGTGTCATCGACCTTCTCCTTCTTCTCGGCGAGTTTTTCGCGCTTCTCGTCGATCTTCTCGATGAGCTCACGCTCGTCCTCGGCGTCCAAGACCTCCGTCTGCTGCCGGAACTCGAGATCCTCGATCTCCTCTTCGAGTTCCTCGATGGACTTGCCGGAGCCGAGTTCCATGTCCTGTTTGAGCTCCTCGACCTCGTCGAACAGCTCGTTGGCCTCGGCGTTGAGCTCGTTGCGTTTGTCCTTGTGCTCCTGGACCTGCTCGTTGAGCTCGTCGCGGTTCTCGCGGTGATCTTGGGCCTCGTCGACCTTCTCGCGCGTCTTCGCGTTGAGGTCGTCGCGATTGGAAGCGCGCTCGGAGGCCATCTGGTTCAGCTCGTTGCGTCGGTCGCGCAGCTGACCGGCGCGTTTGATGAGCTGTCCCTTCGACCCGTTCTCGAGGTCGTCCTCGGAAAGGTCCACGTTGTCCGCTCCGTCCATCGGCTCGATGTCGTATTCTTTGATGACTTCTTCTGTCGTTACCATTTTTTATCTCTCCATCACCGCTCCGGGGGTGGCAGTCGCTCGCCGTCGTGCGTGAGGCCGTCGATAAGAACTCCCGTACATTTCAGCGTGCGATCCAACCAGCGCCGGAGGCGTTCTGGTACCTGAACGTACCGCGCACCGACATATAAATACTTCGGTGGGTTCGTGTGAAAGACGGTAGCATGGGCCGTGTACCGCCGGATCTCCGGCGGTACCCCGGTCCTCCGGCGGTACCCCGGTCGTGTCATCGGGACGGAGCGTGACGCCGGGCGGCGGATCCCCCGCTCACCCGTCGTCGCGGACCTCGTACGAGAGGACGACGCCGTCGTCGAGGCGCTCGACGCCAGTCAGCCGCAACCGGGGGAATCCGTCGACGAACCCCTCGCCGTCGGCCAGCGTCGGGGCGTCGCGGCCGCCGACGACCAGCGAGCCGACGTACACGTGGAGCTCGTCGACGACCCCCGCCTCGAAACACGAGAACAGGACCTCGCCGCCCCCTTCGACCATCAGCCGGTCCACGCCGCGGTCCGCCAGCGCCCGGACCGCAGCCGCCACGTCAATGCGCTCCTCGCCGGCGACGACGACTTCCGCGCCCGCGTCGGCCAGCGTCTCCCGACGCTCGGCCGCCGCCGCCGCCGACACGACCAGATACGTCGTCGCCGCGTCATCGAGGATCCGTGCGTCGGCCGGCGTCCGGCCGGTCGAATCGAGGACGACGCGCGCGGGGTCACCCCGCCGACCGTTCCGCAGCCGCTCGACCCGTCGGTCCGCCTCGTCCAGGGTCAGGTGCGGGTCGTCGGCGAGGACGGTCCCGACGCCGACCAACACCGCGTCCGCGGCGGCCCGGATCCGGTCGACCCGATCGAAGTCCTCGCTTCCGGAGATCCGGAGTTGCTCCCGGCGGCGCGTCGAGAGTTTCCCGTCGACGCTCTGGGCGGCGTTGACGACGACGTACATACTCGTCGGTCGGGCGGGCGCGGAATGGTCGTTTCGGTCCCGGTCATCCGTTTCTGAGTGCCGGCCGACGTCCTCGTTTCGGCGTCCCGGTTCCGCATAGGCACCCCGTCCACATTCTCTCCGCCCCCTCGACACCCTTTTGTCGCCACGATCCGACGCTTCAACCGTGCCCGACCCGACAGTCCATCACGCCGGCCTAACCGTCTCGGACCTCGCCCGCGCCGTCGAGTTCTACACGGGAACGTTCGGCCTTACCGTCGTCGACGAGTTCTCCGTCGGCGGGGATGCCTTCGCCGACGCCGTCGACGTCGCGGGCGCGAGCGCTTCCTTCGCCCACCTCGCCGGCGGCGGGATGCCCGCTTCGGTCGACGCGCCCGCCGATGACACCTCCGCCGACGACACCGCCGCCGCAAACGACGGTGCCCGCCTCGAACTCGTCGAGTACGACCCGCCGGGCGATCGGACCGGGGATACGGCGCTGAACCGGCCCGGCGCGGCCCACGTCGCGCTTGCCGTCGACGACGTCAAGACGCTCCACGCGTCCCTCGACCCGGACGTCGAGACGCTGAGCCCGCCCCGGACCACCGAGAGCGGGACGACGATCCTGTTCGTCACGGACCCGGACGGCCACCTCGTTGAGGTGCTCGAGGCGTAACGCCGCCGAGGACGCTCACGCGTCCGCCTTGCGCATCGCGACCGTCGCGGTCGGCACCGTCGCAGCGATGATGCCGTACAACCCGCCGAGGAACGGGTCCATCCCGAACGACGGGGCCAGCAGGTACCCGGCGAAGAATCCGAGCGGGTCGAAAACGAGCGTGGACACCAGTACCTGCTGCGTGAAGGGCAACGAATCGAACCACCGGAGCCACGAAGCCATGGACGGCGGGTCATTCGGCCGACCGGAGTATAAACCCCGACGGTCGGTCGGGTCGGGCGTCGATGGCGGTCGACGACTACCTCCGGATCGTTCAGGCTCGCCGAATCGCTCCGGCCCGCTACCAAACCGTCGTCCCCGGTACGGCGTCGCCGTGGGTCGTCAACAGGTCGGCCTCGTCGCCGGCGGCGAGCACCATCCCGTTTGACTCGACGCCGAACAGTTCGGCCTTCTCGAGGTTGGCGAGGACGATCACCTTCGTGTCGGGGAGTTCCCCGACGTCGTGGAGTTGCTTGAGCCCCGCAACGATCGTGCGCGTCTCCGCGCCCAGATCGACACGGAGTCGGACGAGCTCGTCGGCCCCCTCGATCCCCTCGGCGGCCTCGATCCGGCCGACCCGGAGGTCGAGCTCTTGGAACTCGTCGAAGCCGATTCGGTCGTCGTTGATGGGGTTGATATCGCTCATGTCGTTGTTGGGTCCGTTGGCGTCGGAAGTCTCGCCGGACTCGCTGCCCTCGTCGTCCGCGTCACCCTCGACTTCGGCGACGCGGGCCTCCAGTTTCTCGTTGAGATCCGCCACGCGCTCGTCCGGGATCTTCTCGAATAGCTCGGCTGGTTCGGCGAGGTCGCCGCCGGGCGACTCCCGAGCGGCCTCCACGGTGACGTCGTGGACCGACCCCGGTTCGCCGAGCTGGTCCCAGAGCCGCTCGCATTTTGCCGGGGTGATCGGCTCGAACAGGACCGCGATCGCCCTCGCGATCGCGACGCAGTCATGGATGACCCCCGCGGCGGCCTCGGGGTCCTCGTCGACGAGGTTCCACGGCTCGCTGTGCTGGATGTACTCGTTACCGAAGCGCGCGAGGTCGATGACGGCGTCGCCCAGCGCTCGAACCGAGTAGTCGTTGACGGCCGCTTCGAAGTCGGCTATCGCCTCGTCGATCCGGTCCGCGACCTCGTCGCTCGTCGCATCGGCGATGGGCGCCTCGTCGTAGTTGCGATGGGCGAACAGCAGCGACCGGTAGAGGAAGTTGCCGACGGTCCCGACGAGTTCGGTGTTGACGCGGTCGCGGAACTTCTCCCACGAGAAGTCGACGTCCCGTTGGAACCCGCCGTTCGTGGCGAGGTAGTACCGAAGCGGGTCGGGGTGGAACCCCTCGTCGAGGTACTCGTCGGCCCAGACCGCCCGGTCGCGGCTCGTGGAGAACCCCTGGCCGTCGAGGGTGACGAACCCGGAGGCCATCACCGCGCGCGGCTCCGCGTAACCCGCCCCGCGCAACATCGCGGGCCAGAACACCGTGTGGTGCTGGATGATGTCCCGGCCGATCACGTGGACGAGGTCGCCGCCGCCCGCCGCGGGTTCGGTGGGGTCGTCGGGGACGTCGGTCGCCCGCCAAGCCGCCTCCCAGTCGAAGGCGTCGTCGCCGACGCGCTCGGCGTACTGCTTCGTCGACGCGACGTACTCGATCGGCGCGTCGACCCAGACGTACAACACGAGGTCGGACGCGTCCTCGTCGGGGTAGTCGACCCCCCAGTCCATGTCGCGGGTGATACACCAGTCGCGTAGCCCCTCCTCGATCCACTCGCGGGGCTGGTTCCGGGCGTTTGCGGTCCCCTCTACCCGGTCGAGGAAGCCCGAGAGGTACTCCGCGAACTCCGAGACCTCGAAGAACTTGTGGGTCCGATCGCGGTACTCCGCCGGGTTCCCGGTGATCGTCGACACCGGATCCTCGATCTCGCCCGGTTCGAGGTGGCGGCCACACCCCTCGTCGCACTCGTCGCCACGGGCGTGGGCCCCGCAGTACGGACAGGTTCCCTCGACGTATCGGTCCGGGAGCGGGTGTTCCGCTTCGGTGTCCCACGCCACCGGCACCTCCTTTTCGTACACCAGTCCCTCGTCGATCCACGACCGGACGAACTCCTTCGTCAGCGCCGTGTTCGCCCCGTCGTGGGTGTGGCCGTAGTTGTCGAACGAGACGTTGAACTTCGGGAACGTCTCGGCGTACCCCTCGTGCCAGTCGAGCGCGAACGCCTCGGGGGAAACCCCCGCACGCTCGGCGTTGACCGCGACCGGGGTCCCATGCATGTCCGACCCGGAGACGAACGCGGTCTTCTGGCCGAGTCGTTCGAGCGCCCGAGCGAAGACGTCGCCGCCGACGTACGTCCGGAGGTGGCCGATGTGGAGGTCGCCGTTGGCGTACGGCAGCCCGCACGTCACCACCGCCGGCCGGTCCGTGGGGAAGTCGTCGTGGCTCATGTCGTGTTCGTCTGGTATCTCGTGGATACGGGCCAAAAGCCCGCTGGTTCGGGGACGGGAACCGATCGGGTCCGACTCTCCCGCCCGAACGTTCAGACTAACTCCCGCGCGATCCGCGCGGCCTCGGGGGCGGCCGGCGCGAGCACGTACACGATCGGCTCCACGCCGACCGCGCCGGTCTGATGGAGGACGAGCGTGTCCGTCGTCCTTCCCTCCGGATCGTGCCCCGCCACGGCGTCGGCGACGGCGTCCCGGGTCGGGCGTTCGGCGTCGAACTCGATGGCCGGGTGCGACTCGCCGAGGGCCGCGACGAGGTCGGGGTCGTACCGGAGGTTCACCGCGGCGCGGGCGGTCGCCCCCGCCTCCCGGGCCGCGAGCAACACGGTTGCGACGTGTTCGCTCACGCCGAACTCCGGCTCGCCCGGGACCATCGCTCGCCCCTTCACGTCGACGAGCCGCCCGGGAACGGCGGCCACGTCGTCGACGGAGGCCGCATCGGGGAGACACTCGGCGACGTTCGCGCCGACGTTCGGGATGAGCCCGGCGAACCCCGAGGCGTTCGTCAGGGTCCGGAGGCCACGCCGGACCGACGCGAGGACGCTCTCGCGCTCCCGGAGCCCGCTGTCGGGGTCGTGGACCGAGAACTCCACGTCGGCGGCGGCGAGCGCGGGCATCGCCCCCTCGTGAAGCTCCGCCAGCAGATCGCCCTCCTCCAACTGACGGATCAGGACCTCTATCTCGACGAGCGACGCGACGGGGCTCATGTCGCCCGACGCGAGCCCCTCGCCGACCCGCTCGACCAGTTTGCGGACGCGTTCGTCGGCCACGACCCGTCCGTGGCGCGCGACGTCGCCGTGGGCGTACTTCGAGACGGCCGACTGGGAGATGCCGAGGGCGTCGGCGACCTCGCGCTGCGTGAGTCCCCGCTCGCGGAGGTCCTCGGCGAGCATCGACCGCACCGTCGGGAGGAACTCCTCGACGACCACCTCCTCGATGAACTTCATTCGTCGTCACCCCCGCCGCCCGAGAACTCCACGTCCGACCCGATCCGGGACGCCTGCGGCCCGTCCTGGCCCTGATACTTTGAGTCACGCTCGGCCCCATACGGCCGGTTCGCCGGGGATTTCAGTTCGGTGAAGATGAGCTGGGAGACACGCATCCCGGGCGTGAGCGCAACCGGCGCGGTGCCGAGGTTGGACAGTTCGAGCGTGATCTGGCCCTCGTACCCGGGGTCGACGATCCCCGCGGTGGCGTGGATGACGATCGCCAGCCGCCCGAGCGACGACCGGCCCTGAACGGTCGCGAGCAGATCGGCCGGGACCTCGACGCGCTCCGTCGTCGTTCCGAGCACGAAATCGCCCGGGTGGAGGATGAACTCCTCGCCCTCCGGAACCGTGGTCTCCGTGACGTACTCGCCGACCTCGTCGGCCTCGGTCGGGTGGATACAGGGGATGTTGGTTCGCTGGAACTCCAGGAACCGCTCGCCGAGCCGGAGGTCGACGCTCGCCGGCTGGACCTGCTGGTCCACGTCCTCAAGCGGTTCGATCGCGAGGTCCCCGTCCGCGAGGCGGTCGAGGATGTCCGTGTCCGACAGGATCATATCGGGAGAGGGGGCGGACGCGATATAAAGCCATCCGGCGGCCGGCGGGAACGCGGTCGCCGTCGTTCGTGGGTCGGGTCACGTCGCCGCCAGCACGGTGGTGCGGGCCGCGAACCGCCGACGGCTCACTCCTCGTGGGGCTGGACGACGACGAACCCCTCGGAACCGGCGAACTCCATCTGAACCGTCTCGTCGGACGTCCGGCCGATCTCGATCGCCTTGTTCACCGACATCGACGACGAGAGGTCGCCGCTCCACGCGACGGTCGCGTCCGGATCGGTGATCACGGGCGGGGTCAACACGAGCGGGTCGCCGTGCGTCGAGATTGCGACCTGCCCCGGGCCGGTGAGGTAGCCGTTCGTCAGCCCGCCGGCGACGGCCTCCGAGACGCTGCCGATCGTATTTATGTCGTAGTCGACGGTGGACTCGAACGCGAGCACGTCGTCTCCGCTGACGGAGATCGACTCGCCCGCGTCGAGGTCGAGGACCCGGACCTTCTTGCTCCGGTCCGCGACGTAGAGGCGGCCGTGCCCCTCGGCCTCCATCACCGGCGTCCCCTCGGCCGATGCTTTCCCGGTGAAGCTCATCTCGCCGGTGTACGCGACCATCGACCCGGCCCTGACCATCACCGTCCCGTCGACCGGGACGTCGAGCAGCCCGTTGTTCGCCAGTCGAACCCCGTCACCATCCGCCGTTGCCGCGCTCGTTCGCGTGAATTCCTCAAGTTCCATGAAGGGCCACGAGCCGCCTAATCGAGACCGAGAGAACAGAGCTATACCCGCGGCGGCGGTCACGGTCGGTATGAAACAGGCGATCGTCGCGCGCCGCGATCTCGGGATGGGTGAGGGGAAACTCGCGGCGCAGGTCGCACACGCGTCGCTTTCGGCGTACGAGGACACGGGGCGGCGGGCCCGAACGGAGTGGAAGGGCGAGGGACAGAAGAAGGTCGTCCTCGGCGCCGACGCCGAGGGACAACTCTTCGAACTGGCCGACAAGGCCGACACCGAGGGGCTCCCGTACGCGGTCATCCGGGACGCCGGCCACACCGAACTGGACCCCGGAACGGTGACGACGCTCGCGGTCGGGCCCGCCCGGGACGAACTCGTCGACCGTGTCACCGGGGACCTCCCGCTGTACTGAATGGTCGATCACGACGACCCGATCCCCCACGCGCTCCGCGAGGCACACCCCATCGAGCGCGCGGTCGGGATCGACTACTACGTCAGCGATGCGGACGGGATCGGGGGCCGGCTCCGCGAGCACCCCGAGGACTTCCGCGTCACCGAGCTGGAGGCGTTTGATCCGGAGCCGCTCGGGGCCGACACGGGGAGCTATCCGGAGCTCGTGGTCCGCGTTACCCTCCGGAACTGGGACACGAACGACTTCGCGCGCCGGGTCTCGGACGCGTTGGGGATCAGCCGCGAGCGCGTCTCGTGGGCCGGCACTAAGGACAAACGCGCAGTGACCACGCAGCTGTTCACGCTCCGCGGGGTCGACCCGGCCGACCGTCCCGAGATCCGCGGCGTCGAGATCGAACCCCTGGGCCGGGCCGGGCGCGGGCTCGAGTTCGGCGACCTCGCCGGCAACGCCTTCGAGATCCGGGTTGCGGACGCGCTCGCGGATGTCGCCGACGGCGACGCGGGTCCCGATACCGTCGACGCGGGTCCCGACGCCGCCGACGCGGGTCCCGACACTGCCGCCGAGCGGGTTGCCGCCGTGGTCGACGACCTCCGCGCGTTCGGCGGCGGCGACCCCCATACCGAAGACGCCCCGGTCGGCGTCCCCAACTACTTCGGCCAGCAGCGGTTCGGGAGCAAGCGGCCGGTCACCGGCCGCGTCGGACTCGCGCTCGTTCGCGGCGACCCGCGCGAGGCGGTCCGGCTGTACGCCGGCAACCCCGCCGCCGCCGAACCGGCGGATACCCGGACGGGACGCGACCGCGTCGACGAAGCGTTCGGCGTCACTGCCGGGGGCGCCACCGCAGAGGGCGCCGATGGCGATATCGCGGACACCGGGATCGGCACCCCGGACGGCACCGGCGACGACGACTGGCGCGCCTGCCTCGACGCGATGCCGCGGAAGCTCCGGTTCGAGCGCGGGATGCTCTCCCGGCTCGCGGAGCGTGACGTCGACCCGGCCGCCCCGCCCGACGACCCGGACTGGGTCCACGCGCTGGAGGCGGTCCCGTCGAACCTCCAGCGGCTGTTCGTCAACGCCGCTCAGTCCCTCCTGTTCAATCGGGTGCTGAGCGAGCGCCTCAGCCGGGGGCTCCCGTTCGACCGTCCCGTCGCCGGCGACGTGGCGTGTTTCGCCGACGGCGACGCCCCCGAGGGGCTCTACGCGCCGGACCCCGACCGCGAACAGCGGGTAACCGCCGACCGCGTTGACGTGATGGAGCGTCACTGTGCCCGCGGTCGGGCGTTCGTCACCGCCCCGCTCGTCGGGACCGATACGACGCTCGCGGACGGCGAACCGGGCGCGATCGAGCGGGGGGTCCTCGACGACGCGGGCGTCGACCCCGCGGACTTCGACCTGCCCGGGGAGTTCGGGTCGACCGGCACGCGGCGGGCGATCCTCCTTCGGACCGACCTCGACGTCCGGTTCGCCGACGGCGACCCGATCGTCTCGTTCGCGCTCCCGAGCGGCTCGTACGCGACGGTCCTCCTCCGGGAGTTTACCAAGCGCGACCCGGTGGCGGACCGATAGCGGGCACCGCCCCCTCGTCGCGCAGGTCGATCCACGTCTCCGGATCGAACGCACCGAGTATGGGCCGCAGATCGCCATGAACCTGCGTCGGTTCCGAGCCGTTTTTCTGCCGTCCCCGCGGATGAACCCCATGACGCGCATCGTCGTCCTCGACCTCCACGGCCAGTTCACGCATCTAGAGCGCCGCGCGCTTCGGGACATGGGTATCGACACGGAGATCCTCGACGCCGACACGCCGCCCGCCGAGGTCGACGCGGACGGCGTCGTTCTCTCGGGTGGTCCCGACATGGACCGGATCGGGCGGGCCCGCGAGTACCTCGACCTCGATATCCCCGTGTTCGGGATCTGTCTCGGCATGCAGGTGATCGCCGACGAGCTCGACGGCCGCGTCGACGGCGGCGACTACGGCGGGTACGCCGACATCGACGTGGAGATCGTCGACGACGGCGACCCCTTGGTCGGTTCGCTCGCGCCCGAGACCCGAGTCTGGGCGTCCCACGCCGACGAGGTGAAGCGGCTGCCCGACGGGTTCGTTCGGACCGCAACCTCCGACGTCTGCGGGATCGAGGCGATGTCGAACGTCGAGGCCGACCTGTACGGCGTCCAGTGGCACCCGGAAGTCGCCCACACCGCGGAGGGGGAGGCGGTGTTCGAGAACTTCGCCGCGGCGTGCGAGTCTCCATAGTCGATCGACGACGGCCGTCGTCGGGAGACGACAGTGGTACTTTTACCGGTCGGCGGCGAATGGGCCGGTCGTGACCGCGACACAGGGACACCTCGCCGGCCTGTCCCGCTTCATCTTCCAAGCCCCGCGCTGGCCGCGAACGCTCGCGTTCGCGGTTCTCCTCGGTGGGTTGACCGGCATCGGGGTGTTCGACGCCGAGCTAACGATGGGATCGACGTATCCGGTCCTCCTCGTCGGCCAGGACGCTTGGCAGGGAATCGTGTTCCTCGGCGCGCCGACCGTCGTCGCGGCGCTCGTGACTACGCCGATAGACCGCGCGCTCGGGGGGAGCCTCACGAACGACCGGTCGGCGTTGCTGGCGCTGTGTTGTGAGCTGTTCGTCGTCGTCGTCCTCCTCGTCGCCGGCGTCGTCGCGACGCTGTTCGGGCTCTCACAGCGGTTCGTCTTCGACGCGCTCGTCGTCGCGTTGGCCTCGATGTTCGCGATCCGGCTGCTCGCCGTGCTCGCCGTGTCCCGTCTCTCCCTGCCCATCGCCAGCATCCCGGCCGCCGTCCAGACCGGCGTGGCCGCTCTCCTGTTGTTCGTATACAGCGGGACCGCACGCCTACTCATCGACGGAGGGACCCCGTATCAGGCGTACGTCACGTGGCTCGTGCGCTCCGACCACGGGCCGCCAATCTTCGATGCGGTCACCTTCGACCACTTCCTGCTGTTGGGGGCGCTGTGTCTCCTCTATGCCGTCGCAGTCTGGGGGTTCCTCGTCGGAATCGACCGACCGTGGCGCCGGAGCCTCGACGTCTCCGTGCTCGATTTCGTCCGCGGGTTTATCGGGTACGCCGCCGAGGGGTCGCGCGACTTGGAGCGGTTCTTCGAACGACTCGGACAGGAGGCCGTCGTCCCCGTATCGGTGATCTCCTTCCGCATCGTTGAGGACGCCGAGGACGGAGTCGGCGCCGAGGACGGAGTCGACGGCGGGAACGGAGAGAACGCGGGCGAGAGCGGAGCGAACGTCGTCGGGGATGGCGGAACCGCGAGCGCCTCCACCGGGAACGGCGGCGCCACCGGCAACGACGACCCGATTGATCCGGATCGGCTCGGCGAGGAGAAGGCCCGGTTCGTCCTCCCGATGATCCACCCGGGGCCGCTGGGCGAGATCGGCGGCGGCGACCTCCCGCGTCGCGTCGCGCTCTCGACCGAGGGGCTCGGATTCCCGCCGCATGCGACCGCGGGCCACGATTTCAACCTCGTCTCGGAGGGAGAAGTCGACGACGTCATCCATGCGGCCGACCGCGCGCTTGACCGTGCGACGTTCCGCCGCGAGGCGACGGCCCCGGTGACGGTCGACGCCGGCGAGTCGACGGTGCTCACTCAGCGGTTCGGCGACGCCGCACTCGCGGTCTCCACGTTCGCGCCGGGGTCGGCCGACGACGTCGACTTTGCGGTCGGCCAGTCGGCGATGGCCGAGTTCCGGACCGACGGGATCGAGGACGTCCTTCTCGTCGACGGCCACAACTGCCACACCGGGCTGTCGGGGGCCGACCTCGGTCACGTGACGCCGGGGTCGAAACGCTCGTACGACCTGTACGCCGCCGCGAGCGACGCCGCTGAGGCGGCCGCGAACGCCCCGAGCGGTCGGCCGGAACTCGGCGTCGCTTGGGACTCGACCGACTGGACGCCGGACGAGGGGATCGGGCCGCTCGGCGTCCGCGTGGCGGTCACCCGCGTCGCCGGCGTCGAGGCCGCCTACGTCCTGATCGATGGGAACAACATGGTGCCCGGACTCCGGGCGGAACTCCTCGACGTCGTCCGGGAAACGACGGGGATCGACCGCGCGGAGGTCATGACCACCGACAATCACATCGTCAACCGGACGGAGGCGGACAACCGCGTCGGGTCCGCGGTCGATCGCGACGCGCTCGCGGACACGGTTGCTTCGGTGGCCACCGAGGCGCGGGCCGACCTCGACCCCGTCGCCGTCGGCGGCGGGACGGAGCACACGACGGTCACGGTGTTCGGGAACGACCGGACCGAGACCCTGGCGACGCAGGCGAACGCCGCGGTCTCGCTCGGGGCGGCGCTGGCGGCGGCCGTGACCCTGTTTGCGCTGTCGGTGAGCGTGATCCTCTTCGTTCTCACGTGAATGGCCCCCGAGACGCACGGGGCCGGGTGAATGGCACCGTGGGAACTGGAGGGTAGTAGAACGGAATGGAGTCGGTAGTGGAGAGCGGGACGTCGGCGAAACCGCGAGAGACGGAGTCGCTATTCCCCGAACAGTTCGTCGACCGCGTCACCGGCAGCGTCGACCGATTCCGCCGCGACCGCCTCGGGATCGGGGTGCGTCGTGTCGGGGTCGTCGGGACCGGGCGCGTTCAGGTAGACGTCCACGTCGAGGACGCCGTCCTCGAAGGTGACCGTGACGTCAAGGTCGGTCACGGTCGACTGGTCGTAGTGTGCGAACACGACGCCTTCGGCCGCCTCGGCGGCGGTGTGAACGACCGCCTCGTCGGTCGGGTCCGCGGGTGACGCCTCCCCCCCGGACTCGGTCTCCTCGGATCCAGTCCCGTCCAACCCCTCGTCGGGCATCTACGCGCCGCCCGCGCCCGGACCGCCCGGACCCATCGGGCCGCCGCCGCCGCCAGCGCCGCCCTGAAGCATCTGTTGGAGCTCGCCCTGAAGTTCGTCAAACTGGCCTTGGACGCGCTCCTCCTGTTTTTCCAGCTGCTCGGCGCGGACTTCGAGGGAGTCGACCTTGTTCTCGAGGTCGTCGTAGGCAGACTCGTGATCGGTCTCGACGAGCACTTCGCCGATTTCGCGGTACATGTTCGCGTCCTCGTCGACGTCCTCGAGCGCATCGAGGGCCGCCTTCGACTCGTTGAGCGCCGCCTGGGCCTGCTCCTTCTGCTGGGCGACCTGTTGGGCGGTCTCTTGAAGCTCCTGAAGCTCCTCGATCTTCTCCTGTGCCTCGGGCGGCATGTTCCCTTGCATGGTCGAAAAGAAGCGGCCCGGAGGGAAAAACCCCCGACTTCTCCCCCGGCGAGCGATAGCCGCATAAATCGACCGCATGGGGCGTCAAACGGCCGATACGGGTTCAGTATCGGGAGGCCGGATCGGTATCGGATGGACCGGCACACCCCCGCCGACTCGTCCGCTCGGCGGCCGTGACCAGTCGGGACCAACTGTTGACCGCGGCCCGGAGGGCGACGAGATCGTCGGCGAGGACGCGGACGCTGACGACGTCGCCGTCGCGGGTGATGGCCGCGGTCGACCGCGTCTCATCGAGGTCGCCGACCTCCGGGGCCAGCGCGGCGACGACGACGCGTGCCCGCGGCTCGCCGGGGTACTCGAACGAGAGAACTGCCTCGTGCTCGCGGTCGGGCACGGTCGACGAGCGTCCGTCACTCGACGTCGACTTCCTTGATCCCGCCGCCGCGCTCCTTCAGGAGTACCCGGTGGCCGCAGTACGGGCAGCGGACGCCGCCGTACTCGTCGAGGGTGACGTCGCGCTTACAGCGGGAACACTTGTAACTCATCTGTCCCCCGTTATTCCTCGTCGCCGAGTGCGGCGCGGATGGAGCGGCGGACCGTCCGTCCGCTGGGGGTCTCCGGCCGGTAGGCCCCGCCGGTGAACGTCTCGCCGGTCTCCTCGTTGACCCAAATGCCGGTCCCGACGCGCTTGACGTCGTCGCCGTCGACGGTCGCGTTACGCATCTCCGCCTCGATATCCTTGACTCGTTTCCTGGCGACGCGGCCGTACCGAGCTCCGAATCGGCCCGCACTGCCGGTGCTTCGAGCCTTGTCCTCAGCCATAGTACACTCGACTACCGGCAGCGCGAATAAAAAGGCTGCGAGTCGTGGATGCCCGAAACCCGCGCTGACTGGGAGGCGTCGAGGGCCCGCGAGAGATGTCGGGGCCTGTGGGGCGTATACGGGGTCCGAGCGGATCCGTGCCCGCGGGTCGGACGAACTCGACCGTAACCACTATTACAACTAAGTAATATCATACAGTTGTATCATGGATTTCGACGGATTCAGCGACGTGAGTGAGGCGGACGTAACGCGTGCGATCGGCCGCGACTGGACGGAGGAGTTCCTCGAGTTCTCCGACTCCGAGGCGATCGTCGTCGGGGGCGGCCCCTCCGGACTGATGGCCGCCAAGGAGCTTGCCGAGCGCGGCGTGAAGGTGATGATAGTCGAGAAGAACAACTACCTCGGCGGCGGGTTCTGGCTCGGCGGCTTCCTGATGAACAAGGTGACCGTCCGTGACCCGGCACAGGAGATCCTGTCGGATCTGGGCGTCGACTTCGAGCCGGCCGACGGCGTCGAAGACCTGTACGTCGCCTCCGGCCCCGAGGCGTGCTCGGGGCTGATCAAGGCCGCCTGCGACGCCGGGGCGAAGGTTCAGAACATGACGGAGTTCACTGACCTCGTCGTCCGCGACGACCACCGCGTCGGCGGCATCGTGATGAACTGGACCCCGGTCCACGCGCTCCCCCGCGAGATCACCTGCGTCGATCCGATCGCGGTCGAGTCCGAACTCGTCATCGATGCGACCGGTCACGATGCGGTCGCGATCAACAAGCTCGACGAGCGCGGCGTGCTCGACGCCCCCGGGATCGCCCATGCGAAGGAGCACAACACCGGCATGGACGCGACGGGCGACGAGGCGTACGGCGCGCCGGGCCACGACTCGCCGGGGCACGACTCGATGTGGGTCGGCGAGAGCGAGGACGCTGTCGTCGAGCACACCGGCGTCGTCCACGACGGGCTGGTCGCGAGCGGGATGGCGGTCGCGACGGCCTACGGTCTCCCCCGGATGGGGCCGACGTTCGGCGCGATGTTGGTCTCTGGAAAGCGCGCCGCCCAGACCGCGCTCGACGAACTCGACGTCAGCGCGGGCGACGTCCGGCTCTCCTCGCCGCCGGCCCCCGCGGACGACTAAGCCTCATCGACCGGTCCCGCCGATCCGTTCGGTTCTCTTCGGTCCGATTCCGCGTCGGTCGTTTCCGGTCCAACCGTCCCCGCGGTGACCCACACGAACCCGGCCACGTGCCGGGTCGTCGTCGCGTCCGAACAGCGGTCGTGAACGCGCCGGTGGGCGACGAGCGCACGGTTATCGAGCAGATCGACCGGTGACCCGGGTCGGTCGCGGTCGCCGTCACCGGTCGGCGGAGTCGCGAGCCGGACGAGCCCCGCGACACAGATCCGTCCGCGGGTCGTCCGCCCCGTTTGGTTCGCCCGATCCGTGATGGGTCCGGGTTCCGAGCGTTCCGCGTTCGTGTCGGCGACCAGCCGACACCAGTCGTCGACCGCCCCGGCGGGATCGGGGAGCATTCCGGTCACGAACGTCGCGAGGACGGCATCGACCTCGCCCGGGGGTGTTTCGTCGGCCGGCCTGCCTACACCCAGCGGTAACCGCGTCGCGTCCCCGCGGGCGACGTGGACGTTCCGCCAGCCGGCCCGCCGGAGCCGGGCCCGAGCGCGTCGACGACGCGTTCACGAACCTCGGTGACGAGCGGCATGCCGGCAGCCATCCGGCCGTAGAGTCCGGCGTACCGGGTTTGACATCCTCTCCGCCCTGAAGGGCTGTCTCTTACTCATAAGTTCACCGAGTCTCAAACAGACGTTTCAGACGCTGTCGAGCCCAATCTATAATCGGAAGATCGAGGTGAGGAGTGATTCGGGCAGTGATCTCGGCAGTTGTGGGTTACTGAATACGGGTAAACGAGATCGGCAAAATCGTTCCATAAGGGCGTTACAGCTGTAGATATCGGGATTTTTGCTCGGGGTCCTCGAGTTCGGCAACGACTCGATTTGTGGGTAAGAGACAGCCCTGAACGGCGGGGCTTTCTCCTCGAACGTCGGTAAAACCTCGCGGCTCGGCGTCCCGTCATATCGCCCGCTGTGGCGTCCGTCGGCTAAACGGCATCGCCCCGGAGTCCGGGATCCGCGCTTGGATCCGAGACCCCCGCTCGGCCGATCACTCCCTGACGACCCGGTGATCCTCGTCGCCGACGAACCGGTCCCCGTCGGTGGTCGAAAACGTTCACTCGGTCCCAACTCAATCGGGTGGCTTTTTCGGGGGGTCGCCCGAATCGGGCGGTATGCGAAACGCAAAGATCGTCTGTACCCTCGGTCCCGCGTCGGACGACCGGGGCACGATCCGCGGCCTTGCGGACGCGGGGATGTCGGTCGCCCGACTCAACGCCAGCCACGGGACGACCCCCCACCGCGAGGACGTCATCCAACGCATCCGGGACGTCGACGACGCCGTCGAGGACCCGCTCGCGGTGATGGTCGACCTGAAGGGACCGGAGGTCAGGACCGCCGAACTCGACGAGCCGATCACGGTCCCGACCGACTCCGAGGTGACGTTCGTCGCCGGCGACGACGCGACCCCGGACCGGATCGGGCTCACGCACTCGATCGCGGCCGCGGAGTCCGGCGACACGGTCCTGCTCGACGACGGCCGGATCGAATGTCGCGTTGACCGCGTACCCGACGACGGGGCTGTCGTCGCGAGGGTGATCTCCGGCGGGCAACTCGACTCGCGCAAGGGGGTCAACCTGCCGGGGGTCGCCATCGACGTCGACCTCGTCACGCCGGCGGACGAGGCGGAACTCCGGCTCGCGGCGCGGGCCGACGCCGACTTCGTCGCCGCCTCGTTCGTCCGTGACGCCGCCGACGTCTACCGGATCGCCGACCGACTGGAGGCGGAGGGTGGCGACGATATCCCGGTGATCGCGAAGATCGAGCGCGCCGGGGCGATCGAGAACCTGTCGGGGATCGTCGAGGCCGCCGATGGCGTGATGGTGGCCCGCGGTGATCTCGGCGTCGAGTGTCCGCTCGAGGACGTCCCGATGATCCAAAAGCGAATCATCCGGATCTGCGTCAACGCCGGCGTTCCGGTGATCACGGCGACGGAGATGCTCGATTCGATGGTTCGCTCGCGGCGACCCACCCGCGCGGAGGCCTCCGACGTCGCCAACGCGGTCCTCGACGGGACCGACGCGGTGATGCTCTCCGGGGAGACCGCCATCGGCGACCACCCGATCCGGGTCGTCGAGACGATGGGCCGGATCGTCCGGCAGGTCGAAGCCAGCGAGGAGTACGACGAGACCCGCGAACAGCGCGTGCCCAACGCCGACGCCGGATCGCGAACCGAGCCGCTGGCGCGCTCGGCCCGGTACCTCTCACGGGACATCGGCGCATCGGCAATCGTCGCCGCCTCCGAGTCCGGGTATACCGCTCGAAAGACGGCGATGTTCCGCCCCGGGGTCCCCGTCGTCGCGACGACACCGAGTCACCGGGTCCGTCGCCAACTCGCGCTCTCGTGGGGCGTCCAGCCGGTGTACGCCGACTACGCCACCCACGTCGAGGACGTCCTCGACAACGCGGTCGACGCCGCGCTGGATACGGGTGCGGCCGAGTCCGGCGACACCCTCGTCGTGCTCTCGGGGATGATGACCGAACTGGAGGAGACGGATACGACGAACACCCTGAAGGTTCACCTCGCCGCCGAGACGCTCGTCACCGGGAAGGCGGTCGTCGCCGGCCGCGCGGCCGCACCGATCCACCGGGCGGACGACGGCGACCTCGCGGGGATCCCGGACGGGTCCGTCATCGCGCTGGGAACGGCGTTCGATGAAGAGTTTGATGGCCCGCTCGACCGGCTCGCCGGGATCGTGGACGCCCGCCCCGGAATGACCGGATATCCCGCCGTCGTCGCCCGGGAACTCGGCATTCCGATGATCTCGGGAGCACGGCTCCCCGACTCGGTCGTTGACGGGACCGTGGTCACCCTCGACGGCGAACGCGGGATCGTGTACGACGGCGACATCACGGACGCCGGCCGGCGGTGAGATCGCCCTCGGCCTCGTGTCACGGATCCGCTTTGGACCGACTGTCCGCTGCCTCCTCCCCTCCCACCTCCGCCACCGCCGCCGCACCGCCCCCCGCCAGTCATATACCGGTGCCGACCCTCCGTGGATACATGAGCGACGACGACACTCGAAGTCGCGCGAACGAAGTCCGCGACGACGGTGACGACGGGTCGGAACCCGAGTGGCGTTTCGGCCTCGACGACGTCGGTCCCGACGGCATCACCGAGGATACGTCGACGCCCGAAGCGGAGCCGATCGAGCCCGGATCGATCGACCTCGAGCATGCCGCGTTCGTCGTCCTCGGCATTGCGATCACCGTCGGGATGCTCCTGTTCGGATTCTGAGCGGCCGAGCCTCCGGCCGTCACAATGACTTATCCACGTCGCAGCCGTACGGGTGGACATGGACGTGCTCGCGCAGGCGGACCTGTTCGGCCCTGAAACCCTCCCTCTCCTGTTGTTGACCGGCGGGCTGCTGTTGTCGATGGCGGAGGCGATGGCGCCCGGGGCGAACTTCATCGTCGTCGGCATCGCGCTGATCGGGGCCGGGATCGGCGGACTCGTCCTGTCGACGCTGGGCGTCGCCGGAACCGTCCTCACGCTGTTGATGGCGGTCCTCACGCTTGCGTTCGGTGCGGCGGCCTTCTACGGCTACAACGAGTTCGACCTGTACGGCGGCAAGGGGCAACAACAGACCAGCGACAGCGACAGCCTCAAGGGCCAACTCGGGACCGTCACCGAGAGCGTCACGACACGCGAGGGCGAAATAAAACTCGATTCGGGCGGGTTCAACCCGTACTACTCGGCCCGCTCGATCGACGGCACGATCGAGGAGGGCGAGGAGGTGATGATCGTCGATCCCGGCGGCGGCAACGTCGTCACGGTCGAGTCGATGGGATACGTGGAGGACGACATCGACCGCGAACTCGCGGCCGACCGGGCGCGAACGGAGGCGGCGGCGAGTACCGAAGGGGCCGAGGATACCGAAACTGCGACCGAGACCGAACGGGAGTGAGTGCGGATCCGTCCTACCGCTCCGAACGCGCCGCCGTCCGACGACGGCCCGCCGCGTGGGCCGTGATTTCGACACGCTCTTTTTGCGTATGAGAGGAGCTGTATCGCCGGATTGGGGTCGACGGGGCTCGGGTCGACCGGACGGGTGCGCGTGCGATCGCTCACCGTCGTCACGGCGGACCGACGACAGGGAACCGTAACGAAACCGGGGTGAACGCCGGTCGACGCCGTGTCTTCGGGCAGTCTCGCCGCGTGTGTGCGCCAACGATCCAGCCGGTCTACTGATTCAGTAGTATGAGCCCGAGTAAATTTCTGGATACGAAAAAATAAACATCGTCATCCCGGACTGTGTGTGTAGATGGTTGGACACGACTTGGATCGGAGTTTAGGGTTGTACCCGACAATGATGATCAGCATGGGCGCGATGATCGGCAGCGGCATCTTCGTGCTTCCGGCGCTTGGTTACAAGAAGGCCGGACCGGCAGTGATACTCGCGTACGTCCTGGCGGCGATCGTCGTACTCCCGGCGGCGTTGTCGAAAGCCGAGATGGCGACGGCGATGCCGGAGTCCGGCGGGACGTACCTGTACATCGACCGCGCGCTGGGCCCGTTGTTCGGCACGATCGCCGGCATCGGCGCGTGGTTCTCGCTGGTGTTCAAAAGTTCGTTCGCGCTGGTTGGGCTCGGCGCGTATCTGCTGTTGTTTGTGCCGATCTCACAGGCTGCGGTGGTGTACGTTGGGCTCGCGCTCGGCGTAGTCGTCGTCGTACTGAACATCTCCGGAACGAAAATAAGCGGCCAAGTACAGGCCATCATCGTCACGGTTGTCATCGCCGGGTTGTTCGCGTACGTAGTGAACGCCGGGTTCGTCATCGACACCGCCCGATACTCGCCGTTCACGACCCACGGGAGCGGGGGAGTGATCACCGCCGCCGCGTTCGTCTTCGTCTCGTACGCCGGCGTCACGAAGATCGCGAGCGTCGCAGAGGAGGTGAAGAACCCCGGCAAGAATCTCCCGCGGGCCATGCTGGGATCGATGACGATCATGACGATCCTGTACATCGCCGTGGTCGGTGCGATCATCGGGCTGAGTGATCCGGACATATTAAAAACGGGCGGCCCCGGCGGAACGGCGTCGCTCACGCCGATGGCCGACGGTGCTGGCGCTCTGCTCGGCGGAGTCGGCGTATTGTTCATCTCCGCGGTTGCCGTCATCGCCCTCACGAGCATGGCCAACGCGGGCGTGATGTCCTCCTCGCGGTTCCCACTCGCGATGAGCCGCGACGACCTCTTACCGCCACGGCTTCAGACGATCGACGGTCGGTTCAAAACGCCCCGGAACTCCGTGCTGCTCACCGGGATCGTGTTGCTCCTCCTCATCGCGTTCGTTCCGGTGATCGAACTGGCGAAGCTGGCGAGCGCGTTCCAGATCCTCGTCTTCTCGATCATCAACCTGGCGCTGATCGCCTTCCGCGAGGCCGACGTGCCCTCGTACGACCCCGAGTTCACCTCGCCGGGTTACCCGTACGTTCAGATCTTCGGCTTCCTCGCGGGTATCGCGCTGCTCACGCAGATGGGCACGGTGCCGATCCTCGGCGCGCTCGGGATCATCGTTGTGAGCGCGCTGGTGTACCTCCTGTACGGGCGGTCGCGGACCGATCGGACCGGGGCGCTCGGCTCGATCATCCACGCCCGCCGCGGCGAGGACGACGACGGACTCGCCGCGACGGAGCCGGAATGAAATGCGCTCGATCGAGCCGAGCAGTACGAACCTGGGCCCGCTGGTGAACTCACATCGCGTTCGCGGGCCTGTGTTCGACCGGTGTGGTGGCTCTCTCAACGGCCGGCCATCGAACGATTCGCAGACACAATCGATAAGATCCGCCACCACGAAGAAGCACTCATGACATACCGGCTAGACGAGATCGATCGGCGCATCATCCATGCGTTGATGGAGGACGCCCGGAACACCTCCGCGCCGATGATCGCAGAGGGGTTGAACGTCTCCGCGGGAACGGTCCGGAACCGGATCGATCGGATCGAGGAGGCCGGCATCATCCAGGGGTACACCGCCACCATCGACTTCGAGCGGGCGGGCGGCCGGCTTACCTCGTTGTACATGTGTACGGTTCCCGCCGCGGAACGCGAGCGACTCGCGCTGGCAGCGCGGTCGATCTCGGGCGTGATCAACGTCCGTGTGCTCATGGCCGGCCGGCGGGACCTCCAGGTGGTCGCCGTCGGCAACGACACCGAGGACCTCCGGGAGATCGCCCGCTCGCTGTCCGAACTGGACATCCGGATCGAGGACGAGGAACTCGTCCAGACGGAGATCCGAAGCCCGTACGCGTCGTTCGGCGCCGACGGAACGGACCGGTCGTCCGGGACGACGCGGCTCGTCACCCTCGGCGACGGGACGGACATCTTCGAGGTCGCCGTTTCGGACGGCGCGCCGGTCGTGGACGCGTCGCTGAACGAACTTCGGGCGGACGGAACGCTGCCGGAACAGGTCGTCCTGACGTCCATCGAGCGGGACGGCACGATCGTCCGCCCCGACGACGAGACGGTCATCCGTGCGGACGACATCGTGACCCTGATCCCGCGGGACGTCCCCGAGGAGGAGGCGTTGAGCGCGTTCCTCCACCCGGACGAGACCGACAACATCGGGATCCGGACGTAGGACCCCGGATCGGTTACGCGTCGTCGCCGTCGTTCCCCTCCGGATCGTGGTCCCGTCGAACGACGATGACCGGATCACCCGTCTCGTCGGCGATCCGGTCGGGAAGGCTCCCGAACACCCGGTCGCTCATCCGCGACTGCGCCTCGTACATCACGACGGCGTCGTACTCGCCGGCCAGCCGAAGGATCTCCTCGTCGTGGTCGGCTCCCTCGACGACCCGCGTGTCGACCCGCTCCTCGTCAAATCCCGCCCCGATCATCTCCTCCCGGGTTTCGGACATGATCCGTTCGGCCTGCTCGACGGCCTCGTCGCCTTCGGCGACGTGAAACAGGGTTATCTCCCGGGTCGACTCCTCACAGAGGACGTTGACGAACGCCGGCAATCGGGTGAACTCGGCACTCGCCGGTATCGGGACGAGGATCCGTGCGACCCCCTCAGTCGGGGCCGGATTGAGCTCCGCGGCACAGTCCTCCTCGAGCATGACCCGGTTGATCGCGGCGGCCCGTGCCTTCCCGAACACCAGCCGCGTTCGGACGGACGAACTCCGGTCCCGGAACGGCTCCGTTACCTCGTCGAGGGCGCGTTGTGCCTCCGCCTCGAACTGGTCGCGGGCCATTTCCGAGGGCGTCTGTTCGGGCACGGCGAAATGTCCCATCGCCACGATATCCAGCGATGCGAGGTCGTCCGCGAGCACCGACGAGACCGGTTCCGGATCCGGCAGCTCGAAGGGGACGAGTATCGTATCGGTCATACCCGATCCTTGGGAGCCGGGAAAAAAACCCTACCGTCGATCCGCGGCCCGTGACAATGCACGCGGTCAGTACCCGCGTCCGCCGGCGACGGACGGTCGACGCCGAGCGAGTTAACACGATACACGACCAACGCGCCAGTATGTCGCTGCTCGGGCGCTACCTCGACTGGTTCCGCGACCGTGACCTCGCCGGACAGGTCGGGTCGTCGGTCGCGCTGTTCGTCGTGTTGTTCGTGCTCGGTGTGTACACGGCCGGCGTCGCCCCCGGCGTGATCCTCGTCGCCCTCCTCGTCGACCACTGGTATCGCGGCCGAGTGTGATCACTGCGAATGGTTTCATCGACGGCGTCGAAAGACGCCGGTTCAGCAGCTCTCAGCACCGACACGGATCGTCACGGCGGTACCGGCTCGCAGTAATCACCATGAGACCACGCGGCCGACGAACCCCGGGCGCCGACCTGTCGCCGGCGACGCTCATTCCCGTTCGGTCCCGTCGCCGTCCGACGCGTGCTCCGCGATCCGTCGTGCCCGTTCGCTCAAGCCGCCCGTCTTCGGGGGGAACTCCGACTCGTTCGAACCGTTCGCTCCGTCGGAACCGCCCCTGCCGTCCGATCCGTCGACGTTCTTCGACCCGTCCACATCGTCCGCCCGCCCGGTGCCGACCCGTTCCCCCGAATCCGTGGTCGACGCACCGTCCGTCCCCTCCCCGTCGACGTCCTCGGGCGTCGCGTCCGACGGATACGCCCGTTCGGCGCGCGGCACGAACGCGGTCTCGACCTCGCGGACGGTCTCCCGGACGGCGGTCTCGTCCAGCCGGTCGGCGTACGCCTCGCGGATCAAGTCCGGGACGGCGTACGCGTAGTGGCCGCGACCGGCGTGGCGAATGAGGCCGGCCTTCCGGATCGGTCGATGGCGACTGTAAGCGTGCCCCGCGTCGCCGTCGCCGCTGGCGTCGATGTGCGCGGCGATCGGGTCGCTCCCCCCCTCACGCCGGTAGTGTCTGAGCATCCCCCGCGATATCTCCGACAGCGACTCGACCCGGCCCCGAAGCTCCTCGATGACGGCCTCGCGGGTGCCGAGTTCGACCGCGTCATCGAACCGGAGCGCGCCCTCGGCCACATCCGCGCGGGTCACGGGATTGACCTCGGAGGCGGGATCCTCGTCGGACACCGTTTCCGTCCCCGCCTCCGGATCCGAGTCGTCCCTCGCCGTGTCGGCGGCGGTTCCGTCGCCGTCCTCGCCGGCGTCTCCCGTGGCTCCCGCGTCGCCGGCGCTCACGTCGCCTTTGGCCGCCCCGTCGCGGTCAACGTCGTCTCCGGCGTCCCCGGCGTCGTGGTCGGCGAGCTCCGACTGCTCCCGCCGAGCCCGCGAGGCGACCGACCCGCCGGACCCGCCACGATAGGGAGCCTCGGCCTTCCCCAACAACGCCTGCGCGAACTGGTCGGCCATGTCGCTCAGGTCGCGGGCCTCCTCGAGTTCCCGTTCGAGCTGCCGGATGCGCTGGTCCTTCTTTTCGAGGTCCTGCCGGAGGTCGGCGAGTTCCGACTCGCGGCGAGCCTGCTCGTTCGAGATCGACTGGAGCTCGCCGACGAGGTCGCTGGAGACCGATTTAAGCTCGGGACGCTCGAAGTCGTCGAGGCCGGGGGTCGCGCCGGCGTCGAACGTGCGCTTGCGATGGAACTGGATCCGCCGGACCGACTCGTCCCAGTCGGTCATCAGGAAGGCCTCGCCGTCGCCGAGTTCCTCGACCGCGCTCGCGTACTTCGAGCCGAGGATCCGGCCGACGACCTTCGTGTCGTTGTCCCACGTGAGCCGGTGCCAGCAGAGCCAGTCGCACTGGGTGATGAAGTCCTTCTTGACGTCGGCCGGGCGCTGGCTGATCCCGACAATCCCGAGGCCGTGTTTCCGCCCGCGTTTGCCCACCTTGATCAGCATCTTGCCGGTCTCGTTCATTCCGCCGCCCTCGGGGATGTACTCGTGACACTCCTCGACGACGAGCAGGAACGGTTTCTTGAGCCGTTTCTCCTTGGCGAACAGGTGTCTGACGACCTCCAACAGGAGCTCGTCGGCGACGTCCTCCTCGAGGTACCCGGAGACGTCGAGGATGATCGGGACGTTCTCCTCGAGCGCGAGGGTCGCCAGCTTCTCCGCGTGTTCCGGCGAGACCACGATGTCACACTCCTCGTCCGCGCCGGCGTGGAGGATCTCGTATTCTTCCTTTAAACCGTAATATTCCCCGTCTATGTCCACAATGAGGAGCCCAAACGCCGAATCGAGAAGGTTCTCGGCGACGACGGAGGCGGTATTGCTCTTGCCCGACCCGGACTTGCCGGTGATGAAGGACCGGCCGGTGAGCACGTCGACGACCGGGAGTTCGACGGGCGAGCCCGGCTCCGCCGTCGCGTCGCCGCCGCTCCCCTCGCTGACGTCCGCGACGCGAATCGTCTCCTGGTCGGTCACACCCGTGACAGGTGGCGCCCGGATTATAAACTATCGGCCCGCCCCGCCTTAGTGCTCGCCGCCGGTACCGCGCCGGTCGGAGTCGAGGTCGACGTCGAGGTCATCCAACAGTTCCGCCGCCTCCTCGCGTTTCTCCTGGTGGTCCTCGAGGAACGCCCGCATCAGCTCCGCGGCCTGTTCCTTACAGCCGCCACAGAGCCGCTCGCCGTTCACGCACTCCGAGTACACCTCCTTCGTGAGCTCGTCGTCGTCGCCCGCGAGCAGGTAGGCGTACAGCTCGTAGACGGGACACTCGTCGGGCTCGCCGCCTAGTTCGCGCTGCTTCTCGGCGGTGTCGCGGCCGCCGGTCGTCGCCGAGCGCACCTTGTCGTACCCCTCCTCCGGGTCGTCGAGGAGTGAGATGTGGCTCGCGGGGATCGACGACGACATCTTCCCGCCGGTGAGCCCGGTCATGAAGCGGTGGTAGATCGAGGAGGGTTGCCGGAAGCCGAACCCGCCGTGGTCGATCTCGACCGCGCGCGCCAGCGACTCGGCCGCCTCCCGGGAGCTCTCGAACGCGTCGACGTGACCGTCGTAAACGCGTTTCTCGCCGTCGACGGCGTCGATCAGCGCCTCGAACGCCTCGTCGGTCGCGTTGCGGTTCAGAAAGCGGACCCGGGGACGAAGCGGCTCCTCGCCGCCGGCCCGGAGCTTCTCGAGGGCCCCCGGCTTCGCGTCGGCGACCGTCTCCGGCGGCTCGTACTCGGCGAGCCAGCTGGCGGCGCCCCCGCAACGCACGTCGGTCTCCGGGTCGTCGACGTCGTCGGCCAGCGCGTCGTAGGCCGCCCGCACGAGCCGACGTTCGTCGTCGTCGAGCTCGAAGCTAGCGAACGCCTCGGTCACCTTGAAATACCGGACGCGGGTCGCGAGGTCGCGCGTCAGCCGGACGTGGGGGTCCTGGTCGGGGCCGACCGGGATCACGGTCGGTTTCGGCTCGTCGACGAGTTGTGGGTAGAGGATGTCGGCCGTCTGCGTGACCACGCTTTGCATGTGTGAGATGTTGGTCTCGCCGTCGAACCCGTAGATCGCCTCGAACTCCGAGAAGTTCGCCTTGGACCCCAGTTCGAACCCGAGGTCCTGAACCACGCGATTGTCGGACTGGCGATACAGTTCTCCCTCTTCAACGTCGAACCCGAGCGCGAGCAGCGAGAGCAGGTAGCTCCGGGCGTGTTCGTCGATCTCGTCCCAGGACATCCCGCGGGCCGAGTGGGCCTCGAGGTCGGCGATCAGCCCGAACACGTCGCCGCCCTGCTCCTGATGCCAGATCAGCTCGTCGAACACGAGCTTGTGACCGATGTGCGGGTCGCCGGTGGGCATGAACCCGGAGAGCGCGGCGAACGGCTCGTCGTTCGCCATCGCCGCCGCGACCGCGTCGTACCCGCGGTGGCCGAAGATGACCCCGCGACGCATCAGATAGTGGGGGTTCGGCACGTCGTCGGCGACGTCGTCGAACGCCTCGATCCCGAACTCCTCGAACAGCTCTCGGTAGTCGCCGACCGACGCCGACCCCCACGGGTCGAGCGCGACGTCCTCCGCCGCCCCGGCGGCGCGGTCGGTTCCGCCGTCGGTGCGGGCGGGCTCGTCGGCGGCGTGGGTGGCGGCGGCCACGTCGTCCGAGATGGTCGCGCTCACCTCGCCCGGGGCCGACACGCTCGTGTCGCCCGGGGGTGCCGCGCCCACCTCGTCGGGGGTCGACGCCCCCGTCCCGTCGGTGTCCTCGTCCATACGTTCCCTCCCGTCGGTTGACGCAAAAACCGTTCGCTTGTGCGGAACCGTCGGCGGGCGTCGGACGGGGTTACGGTTTATCCGGCTCCCGGTCGGACATCCCCGCATGACTCCCTCTCACGTGCTCGTGCCACTCGACGGGTCGCCGTTGGCCGACGAGGCGCTGTCGCACGCGCTCGCCGTCTTCGACTGCCAAGTAACCGTCTTGAACGTCGTCACCCCGCTCGACGCCGGCATGACGGAGGGGGGCGTCCTGAAGCCGAAAGAGGACCGGGTGGCGACGGTGCGCGAGCGGGCCGAGCGATCGGTCGAGACCGCGTCCCGCGAAGCCGACGTCGACGGGGCGCGGACGGTCGAAGCGACGGCCGACACCGGCGATCCCGCCGACGTCATCGTCGCGTACGTCGAGGACCACGACGTCGACCACGTCGTGATGGGCGGTCACGGCGGCGAGCGAACCACGATCGCTCGGCGGCTCCTCGGGACGGTCGCGACGGCCGTCCTCGGCAAGGCGCCGGCGACGGTTACGGTCGTCAGGTGAGCCGTCAGGCGATCCCCAACGCCGTGGAGAAGACGCGATACAGCCCGAATGCGATGGCGATCGACGCCGTTAGCGTGATGACCCAGAACCCGACCGTCACGGCGATCTTCCGGCGCGACACGCCGGCGGCCCCCGCCGCGAGCCCGCCGCCGATGACGCCCGAGATGATGATGTTGTTGAACGAGATCGGGATCCCGAGCGTGATCGCTGCCTGTGCGATGAGAAACCCGGGCACGAGCGCCGCGATCGACCGTCGAAGCCCGAGTTGGGCGTACTCCCGGGACGTCGCTTGAAGGAGTCGCGGCGCGCCCATCCACGCGCCGGCGAGGATCCCGGTCGCGCCGACACCCAGCAACGCGATGGCCGGCAGCCCGAGTTCGGTGCCGTAGAGGTTTTCCAACGGGCCGGTCGCGAGCCCGACCTGACTCCCGCCGCTGGAGAAGGCGACGACGCTCCCGAGGACGAGCAGGAACGTCCGGATCCCCCGATCGACCGACTCCCGTGTCCGCCGTCGGATGAACCGAAACCCGACGAAAGCGAACGCGAGCGTGACGAGGGCGACGACGGGGTCGACGCCGACGGCAGTCGGCACGTCGACGGCGCTATCGATGGCGTTCGCGACCGCCTCGGCGACGGACCCCTGTGCGCGTTCCGGATGCGGGATCACGCCGAGGCGGACGTTCGCGAGCACCCCGGCGACGACGGCCGCGAGGGCCGGGATGCCGGCGGTGTCGGGGACGTCGTCGCGGCGGAGCAGCGTCGCCGTGAGGTACGCCAGTCCGCCGGAGACCGGCGGAACGAGCAGCCAGAACACCCCGATACGGCGGTACGTGTTGAACGCCGGGCCGCCACCAAGCGAGAGCCCGACGCCCACCATCGCGCCCGTGGTCGCGAACGCGGCGGGAACCGGATACCCGCTGTACACGCCGAACGCGATGAACATGGCCGCCACGAGCAGGCCGGTCGTCGCCGCCAGCGGGGTGATCGCGATCCCGTCAATGAGGTCCGCGCCGACCGTCTCGGAGATCGCCCCGCCCTGCGTCAGCGCGCCGGCGGCCGCGAGGATCCCGATCAGGAACGCGGCCCGCATGGTCGAGACGGCGTTGGCCCCGATCGCGGGGGCGAACGGCGGCGAGTTGCTGTTGGCGCCCAGAGACCATGCCATGAACAGACACGAGACGGTCGCGAGGACGACCAATACCCAGAACGAGGCCGCGAGCGTCACGAGAATCGCCCTCCGGGGACGCGTCGGGTCGCTCCCGTCTTCATTCCGGTTCCCCCGGACGTCGCTCTCATGGCGTTAACCGCCCCACTGACAGCCAGTCGACGTCGGTCGTCCCGTCACCGTCGGCCGTTTCGTCGACGTCGGTCGTCCCGTCGCCGCCGGTCAGCGCGAACAGCAGTTCCTTGCGGACCCCGCCCGCGAGTCGGACGTCAAGCGAGAGTTCCCGCGGCGCGAAGGCGTGGTCGGGCTTGACGACCCGCACGAGGTGCTCCGAGTGGGGGAGATCAGTGACGGTGTCGACGTCGAGGTACGTCCGGAAGTCCGCGCCGAACTTGAACCCGGTCTTGGGGACCGTCGCCCGGGCCCGCAGGTCGCGGTAGACGGCCAGACGCCGGTCGAACCGATCGCCCGCAACGGCGCGGCCGCGGGCGACGACGGCGGCCGCGTCGTCCGCGGGGTCGTCCGCGGCCGCGTCGTCGGGGTCGACGACCTCAGGCACCCGCAGCGACCCATCGGCCGCCAGCGACGCGGCCTCGACGAGCGAGAGTTGGACCGCATCCTCGACGGCGGCGGCCCGCCCGGTCAGCGGCTGGCCGTAGAACCCCCGCTCGTAGAGGTCCTCGGGCGCGTCCCAGACGACGACGCGATCGGCGAGCAGGACGCCGCGAAGGTCGTTCGGCGGCTCGTACTCGGTCGATCCCGCGAGGTCGGGCTCGGCGGCCTCGAAGTAGGTGATGTCGCTCTCCTCGTCGACGACCGCAAGGGTCTGGCCAGCTACGTCGGCGGCGGGAACGGAGTCGCGCTCGCCGACGACCCTGACCGGATAGCGGACCGCCCCGGTGTCGGGTGTCGCCCCGCGCTCGTAGGCGACGAGGTCGACGGCGTCGGCGACGTCGACCCGACCCCCCGGCCATGGCTTCCGCGCCGGCGAGAGGTAGAACCCGCGGTCGCGGAGGTCCGAGTACACGAGGTACCGCACCGCGAACCGATCGACTGCGGCGGCACTATCGACGAAGAAGCGTTCGAATCCGACCGGCGTCCCGTCCCCGCCGTCGTCTCCCCCACCGAGCGTCACCCCCGTGAGGTCGCCGCGGAACAGCAGGTGTGCGGCCTCGACGCGGGAGAGGGCGATCTCGCTCCCGTCGAGCGGGCGACCGTACCCGCGGGAGTCGTAGAACCGCTGGCGGGCGTCTCCGCCGACGTGGACGGCGTCCCCGCGAAGGTCGCCTATCGGTTGCATGGACTCAGTCGCGGGCGGGCGAGGTAAGGCGGTTACGGTCGCCGTGGCGGGACGAATTCGGGCGTGGCCGTCGCAGTCGAGCGGGACCGCCGCGGCGCCCCCGACGCCTGCGCCGTCGCGGTCGGACAACCCCTAAGAAGCCGGCGGCCCGAGTACGGCACATGAACGAGACCGCCGGCGTCGAACTCACCGTGCGTGCCGCCGAGAAGCGGGACGCCGGTCGTGGGATCGCCAGGCTCCCCGAACCCGCACGCCAACGGCTCGGCCTCCTCAGCGGCGACACCGTCCGGATCGAGGGCGACCGCGTGGCCGTCGCCAAGGTGTGGCCCGGCGGCCCGGACGCCGCGGACGGGACCGTGCTCATCGACGCCGACACCCGGGCGAACGCCGGCGTGAAGGTCGGCGACGCCGTGGTCATCAGTCCGATCGACGTCGCCGACGCCGACCGCGTCGTCTTCGCCGCGCCGGCGGAGCTCGCGGCCGTCGACGTGAGTCGGGACGTCGTCGAGCGCGCGCTCGCCCGCGACCTCCGGGATCGCCCGGTCACCCGCGGGGAGGCGGTTCACGTCGAACGGCTCGGCGGCCTCCGGTTCGTCGTCGACGGCACCGCTCCGTCGGGAACCGTCCGCGTGTCGTCGGCGACCGACGTGGCGGTCGTCTATGGGAACGGTACGGCCGACGCGGCCGACGCGCCCGACGCGGCCGACGCGAACGGCAACGCCGGCGCTGCGGGCTCCGCGGACACCGCGGCCGCCGGCGGCCGGGCACGGGGATCCGGCGACGAGGGAAGGGGATCGGGCGGGTCGTCCGACGGGTCGAGTCGCCCCGGAAGCGATGGTGTTCCGGCCGGCGACGCCGCTCCGCCGGCCGAACGGACCGCCGGTACGACCTACGAGGACATCGGGGGGCTCGACGAGGAGCTGGAGCTCGTCCGCGAGACCATCGAGCTCCCGCTCTCCGAGCCGGAGGTGTTCACCCGGCTCGGGATCGACCCGCCGAAGGGGGTCCTCCTCCACGGCCCGCCGGGCACCGGCAAGACGCTGATCGCGCGCGCCGTCGCCAACGAGGTCGACGCGACGTTCATCACCGTCGACGGTCCGGAGATCATGTCGAAGTACAAGGGCGAAAGCGAGGAAAAGCTCCGCGAGAAGTTCACCGAAGCCCGTGAGGCCGCCCCCGCGATCGTCTTCTTCGACGAGATCGACTCCATCGCGGGCAAACGCGACGACGGCGGTGACGTGGAGAACCGCGTCGTCGGCCAGTTGCTGTCGCTGATGGACGGACTCGACGCCCGGGGGGACGTGATCGTCATCGGCGCGACCAACCGCGTCGACACCCTCGACCCCGCGCTCCGGCGGGGCGGCCGGTTCGACCGCGAGATCGAGATCGGCGTTCCCGGCGAGACGGGTCGCCGGCAGATACTCGACGTCCACACCCGCCGGATGCCGCTCGCCGACGACGTCGACCTCAACCGGATCGCGAGTCGGACCCACGGGTTCGTGGGCGCCGACATCGAGGGGCTGACACAGGAGGCGGCGATGACCGCGTTGCGGCGCGCCCGCACGGACGACTCGCGCGCGCTCGACGGGGTGACCGTCCGCGCCGAGGACTTCGAGGTCGCCCACGCCGCAGTCGAGCCGAGCGCGATGCGCGAGTACGTCGCCGAGCAGCCGACCACCGAATTTGACGACGTCGGCGGGCTCTCCGACGCGAAAGCGCAGCTCCGGCGCGCGGTGACGTGGCCGTTGACGTACGGGCCGCTGTTCGAGGCGGCCAACGCCGACCCGCCCACCGGCGTGCTGCTCCACGGCCCCCCGGGGACGGGCAAGACGTTGCTCGCGAGGGCGATCGCGGGCGAGAGCGGGGTCAACTTCATCCAAGTCGCCGGGCCGGAGCTGCTCGACCGATACGTCGGCGAGTCGGAGAAGGCGGTGCGGGACCTCTTCGATCGCGCGCGGCAGGCGGCCCCGGTGATCGTCTTTTTCGACGAGATCGACTCGGTCGCCGCCGACCGCGACGCCGCCAGCGGGGGCGATTCCGGCGTCGGGGAACGGGTCGTGTCCCAGTTGCTCACGGAGCTGGACCGCGCAAGCGACAACCCGAACCTGGTCGTGCTCGCCGCGACCAACCGTCGAGAGGCGCTCGATCGCGCGCTGCTCCGCCCCGGCCGATTGGAGACGCACATCGAGGTCCCCGACCCCGACCGGGACGCACGGCGCAAGGTGTTCGCAGTCCACACGCGCGAGAAACCCGTCGCCGACGGCGTTGACCTCGACCGTCTCGCCGCCGAGACGGAGGGCTACTCCGGCGCGGAGATTGCGGCCGTCTGTCGGGAGGCGGCGATGACCGCGATCGAGCGGGTCGCCGACGAACACGGTGAGGCGGCCAACGATCACGCCGCCGCAATCGGGATCACCGGCGACGACTTCGAGCGTGCCGTCGACACCGTCGCCGCCTCACAGCTGTAGCCGGGGTTCCCGGACCGGGAGCATCCGTCGACGGTTCGCTACTCCGCGCCGTCGCCCGCTTCGTCGCCCGCGTCGTGTCCGTGCCCGTGTCCCGACGCGGCTTCCACTCCCTCGCCAAACTCGTCGACGGGCGTCACGCTGTAGTCGACGGTGAGCGTGTCGGTCGTCGCGCGGACCTTCCCGACGAACGTGGAAATCTCCGTCAGGCTCCCCTCGAGGACGAATAGCTCCATACAGTACCGGGAGCCGACGTGGTTGTGGAAGTTCGAGGCGACGAGCCCCTCGTGTTCGTGCCGGAGCCGCATCATGCGCTCCTCGACGCTCGTCGTTTCGTAGTCGAACAACACCGTGACGACGGCCATCAGCCGCCGGTCCTCAAGTTTCGCGTCCTCGAACTCCCCGAGGAGGTTCCGCGACGCCTCGCGGACGACCTCGCTCCGGCCCGTGTACCCGTGTCCGTCCGCGAACTCGTCGATCCGGTTCAGCAACTTCTCGGGCATCGAGACGCTGACCACAGTCATATGCTAACTTAGGTGGAGATTCTTGTTAATCGTTTATATCACGGCCGCCGTCGACGCGGGCGGACAGCCACTCGTGGTGGTCGAGCAGGGCGCGCTCGCCGGCGTCGGTGAGCGCGTACACGTCGGTGATCCCCTCCGTGCGGCGTTGGAGGAATCCCGCGTCGACCAGCGCCGACAGCGAACCGTAGAACGATCCGGGGTCGATCCGTTCGTCGTAGTGGGATTCGAGCCGGTTCTTGAGCGATTGCGCCCGGACCTCCCCGGCGTCGTGGACGAGCGCACAGAGGTCCCGCCGCCGCCCGCTGTGGAGCCACTTCGACATACCCCGCGTTCCGGGCGGGCCCTCACGACGGTTTCGGTCGGGAATCGCGTCGTGGACGCGTTCGGAGTGGACCGGGCCAGCCTGCCCGACGGTCACCCTTCGTTGAAGACATCCACGGGAGAGTCAGGTCCGGCGCAACGGCTCCGTGGACGTCCAAAGCATGTCCCTTTGCGGGTCGATGTCGGCTTCTCGGATCGGTTAGTACAGACTAACATTGTATCACACCGCTCCGTCATCTATCGAGCATCTGTTAGTGAGAACGTGACCGATACAGAGGGTGTATTCAGCAGTTGGGTCTCGTTTGCTTCACTTAATTAGTGATGAAAAAGCCGTTAGGTGAACGTGCAATTTGAGCAACCAGGCCACTATTACTCTCCAACATCATTAGCCAGGTGATGACCGGCAGACGGGTAGTTCGTGCCAAAGCGGATGAAAAGCGACTCCGAATAGCCTTGTTGTCAGCTCTGAGTTGAGAGTATAGTTGCTAGACCGCATTGAATCCTACAGGTTACGTGAGCCTGTCATAGAATCCATCTCATAGCTTCTCACAGCCCGGATCGTTTCCTCGCTCGTAGTTGGTGATGGCAACAACGAGGCGGAGGCAGAGCGCAACGAACACTTCTGTTCGCGCGTGGACGCGGCCTCGGGCGCGGACGTGCCCG
>JAQCNI010000153.1 GCA_028275105.1 Halorubrum sp. | reverse complement strand
AAGTGTATCGGATAGCGAATCAGACAGCAGCAACGACGTTGCCTGTTTCCCACCGTGTCGGCTTCCTCCCCGGCCTACTCGCGTCGTGCTTCCGACCAGTCGGAAGCCCTCGCTCGTTGAGGCCGGGGGCTCCGCCTCGAAAGATGCTGAGACTCGGGGTCTTCCCGGAATCGAGACCAACGGTTTTCTCGCGAAGCGAGCAACGCGGGCGAGTGGGTCACACGCGATTTTGCCGGGATTCCGGTTGACGAGGGACCCGTATTCCGTGACGCGCTCGCCGTCGACCATCCGACCTGTCCGTGGGCTGAACGCCTCCTAACCGGCGTGCTACTCGACTGGACAACGGTCGATTCCAAGCACGCGATACAAGAGGCATCGTCGTGTCGCCCCCTCAACGACCAACACCACTCCGGCGACGCCGAGGCCGAGCGCGGAGATCACCGGTACGCTCACGGTGCCGGTCGCAGCGAGGAACGCGAGCGCCGCTATCACGACGCCGCCCACGACCCGGGCGAGCGCATCGACCCGTCCGACGTTTCGTTTCACACGGATGGTATGATCCACCGGTATATATGTCTCCGGGTGGCCGCTTGCCGGCGGTGGCGGCACTCCCGCGTGGCAACCGCTGCTGGCCGGCGGGATCGACCCGAGTTTCCCCACCTCAACGTGTCGAATGGACGTTACGCCCGCGTCGTTCGTTCTTCTCGCCGGGCTCGATCGAACTTGCGTTCGTTCAGGCCACTCCGCTCAGCGAGGGAGCTGCGGCGCGCGAACCGACACGCGACGGCCGTGCGCTCGGTCGTCACGGATCCCTCGAATCCGCCGAGTGAGCTTCGTCGCCCTCGGCAGCGATGACGTCGTCCGCATCCGTCGGCGCGTCGATACGCACGGTGTGTCGCGTGTGCCGCACGTGGGTCGTCGCCCAGCGCCGTGCGGGGCGCTCCGAGAGGAATCGCTCGCCGTCCGGGCAACACCGACACCGAACGACCCAAGGGGTCACGTCGTCCGGGTAGTGGCCGGTGTGACGCTCGTGGTCGAGCTCCCATTCGCGACCACAACGCGCACACGAGACGGTCGGGACGCCGGTTTCATCGGGCGTGAACGTGTCGTCGGTCACGAGCCCGTTTCGGTTCGTGACCAGTTGAACGGCGACACCGCGCGCGCTAACCGGAGCATCTCGATGGCATTCACGGGTCTCGTTCACTGCCACCCGTTCGGTCGTTCGTTCGAACTGCCGCCGCCGGTCGAACCGGGGGATGATTGATATGAGTGGCGCCCGTAGTAACCGCACTCAGATGCCGGATCAGTACCCGATCGAGGGAGTCCCGTCCCCGGACACATCGGACGGTCCCGAGCGAGTCGTCGCGGTCCAGTTGGAAGGATTGGCCGAAAACGACGAGCCGTTCAAAAACGCCGGTATCGGCGTCGCGTACAACTTTGCTTCGCCGGCAAACAGACAGGCGACGGGTCCGTTCGACCGGTTCGTTCGGATGGTGAAGGGGCCACAATACGCGCCGATGGTCGATCACGTCGAAGCGACGACCGGGCCGATGGAGCGAACCGGTGATACTGCCGAGCAACGCGTCACGCTCACCGGCCCCGATGGTCGAACGATGACGTACACGTTTGGACTTTCAAACGGCCGACAGGGTGACCTGGACGGGTACTGGCTCACGGATCGCGTTATGGAGCGGTGAACCGAAACCCCGCACCTCGGTCCGTGGAGGATGTCTCCGGTGTGGCTGCTCACGCAACCGTCATCCAGAACTGCCTGGCCCGGCGTGGCCGATGACCGCATAGAACGGATCAGTCATCGTGTGGTCCGTGACTCGATCGCTCACGGTCATGTCGCCGGCGCGAAGATACGAGGCGACCAGGTCCGCCCGCTCGTCCATCGATGCCGTCCGCCACGCGTTGATGGCCTTCGTGGGAAACAACCGGTTCGTGAAGCTCACTACGATGCTCCCCTCGTCGTCGAGGATCCGGTTGAATTCCGCAAACACCGCCTCCGGATACTGAAGATACTGAACTGACAACGCACAACAGACGACATCGCAGGTCGCGTCCGCAATCGGGAGGGTTCGATCCTGATTCAGGTCCCGTACCCACCACTCATCGTACCGGTCGTTCGAGGCTAACTCCGCGTCATTGAGTCCGTGACCGATACACCGTTCGAGCCGCGTGTCGGGAAAATGTGACACCCAACTCCCCATGGCGTCAAGGACGATGTCGTCGGGCTCGAATACGTCAGCGTACAGCCGTGTGAGTCGTTCACAAAACGCCTCACTCGCGTGCGTGACGTACCGTGGCGAATCATAAAATTGCCCGTCCGCCGTTTCGTCTCGCTTTTCACGGTCCGTGTCGGATAACACACCCATCATCCAGCCTACGCGTTGTGGACACATCAACGCCTCGCCAAAGCAAGCGTTACGAATGACCGCCGCCCGAGACGTCATGCCGGTAATTTACCATCGTTCCACGCCAAACCCCGGTAGCAATGACGGATGCCGATCGTACGCACGACCTCGTCGTCTGGGGGGCAACCGGAGTCGCGGGACGACTCGTCGCCGAGCATCTCACCGCTCAGTACACACGAGCGGATCTCTCGCTGGCGGTCGGCGGGCGGAATCGGGATCGGCTCGAAACACTCGCCGGTAAGCTCACACGCCAAGCCGACGGATGGGACGAGCTGCCCGTCGTCGTCGGCGACGCGACCGACCCCGAACGGATGCGTGCTATCGCTCGAGACACGCGGGTCATCTGTACGACGGTCGGCCCGTACACGTCGTACGGCACTCCATTGGTCGGTGCCTGTATCGAGGCCGGGACCGACTACTGTGACATAACCGGAGAGGTAACGTGGGTGCGTGAGATGATCGATCGGTATCACGACGCGGCCGTCGAGGCCGAGACGCGGATCGTCCATAGCTGCGGGTTCGACTCCGTGCCCGCGGATCTCGGAACCCTGCTCGTCCAGTCGTTTGCGACGGAAACGTTCGATGCGCCCTGTGAGACGGTTCGCATTTATCTGGCGGACGGAAGCGGAGGCGTCAGCGGCGGCACGCTCGCGAGCTTCGCCGAACTGTTCGAGGCCGGTGAAACCGATCCGCTCGCCCGCCGGACCCTCCGGAATCCGTACTCGTTGGCTCCGGCCGGCGAGCGTAGCGGCGTTGATACCGGCGAACGACGACGCCCCCGAACGGATCCGTTCTCCGAGACGTGGACGGCTCCGTCGCCGATGGCACCGGTAAACGAGCGGGTGGTCCGCCGGAGCAACGCCCTCCTCGGGTATCCGTGGGGCCGCGAGTTCCAGTGTACTGAACTCGTGCCGACCGGGGACGGCCCCGCCGGTGCGATCACTGCCGGAGCCATCGCCGGCGGGCTTGGATTATTTCGGTCGGCGATGTCATTCGCTCCACTCCGCTCAAGGCTCCGTCGATACGTTTTCCCCCGCCTCGGCACGGAACCGACCGCGGCGGACGCCGAGGACGGCCACTTCACCGTTCGAGTGCGCGGTCGAGGGATCGCAGCCGACGGCCCGTTTACCGTCGAAGCCGAGTTCGGCGCGGACAAGGACCCGGGTTATGGTGCCACCGCGCGCATGTTGGGCGAGTCGGCGATGTGTCTGCTCCGAGACGAGGTCGACTCCCCGCTCGGCGGTGGAGTGTTGACTCCGACCTCCGGAATCGGGCGCCCACTCGTCGACCGAGTTCGATCGATCGGGTTCACAGTGACGGTCGGTGGCGTGGACACACCGGAGTGATGCTCTCCGCACCACTCACCCCGGCAGTCACGAACCTGACGCTCGAACTCGTCTCGACGCCACGCTTCCCGAAACGACGTGCCGACGTCAACTGGACGCTGTCACGCCGGTAGGCGACCGTCGGAAAAACCCAACGTGCCTCTCAATCGGCTTGGCGGTACTCCTCTCGCCACCGCAATGACCGTCGGTTTAATGCCGCGACCGCGGGCCGGCCCTCGGTGCGCATTCGGTCAGCGATCGCGATCGCCGCTCGCAACTGGGCGTACGAAAGATGCTCGTACGCCGGCGATCCGTTAATGTGCTCGTACCATACGTCTTCGAAGACGTTGTCTAACACCACGCGGCCGAAACAGTGATCCCGCTCGATCGGCCAGTCGCCGTGCCGCCGCGCTTGCTCGGGGAGGTCCTCGGTGATCATTCGAGCGTACGCGGCGCGCAGCGTGGTGAGATCATCGCCGCCGAGAGTGTGTTGTCCCATCGTGTCGACCGTTCCGCCCGGCTACTGATCAGCTTCCGTTACGGGAATACGCACGGAGGCTCGTTGCTCGTCCGTCTCGCCGTCCGCGTCGTGCGGGCGACCGCCGTCCGGAACCAACCCGTCGTCGTCGAGACTCTGCTTGATGTCGTCGATGACGGCCCCGGCGAGGAATCCCGTCGCACCGCCGAGCCCGGAGCCGATTCCGGCCCCGACCGGCCCCGCTTTTGCCCCCGCCGCTGCTCCGATCTTCGCGCCCGTCTTCGCGGCCGATCGTGCGTTCGTCCGATCCGAGTTCGATTCTGAACGACACAGACACGACTCACGTCCGGTCATGGGATAATCACGGACCATGCGCACTTGTACCCTCGGATCAGAGCGGTCCAGCCGTCGAACGGCCTCACGAACACACGAGCGGGAACCACGGGAGTTCACCGTTGACATCCTCTCCGCCCTGAAGGGCGAAGATTCCCACGGCACCGCACCGCTGGGTTGGGATATTTACGGTTTGTAGCGACCTCGAAAGGCGGCTACTGGCTGTGCCAATCAGCCGTTACTCCTATTCCGGTATGGGATTCAGAGGTACTTGTACTGTCTACATCCCGAAATCCAAGCACAGAAAGGGATGCTTTCTGCGTGGAATCGAGGAATCCCGATATTGTCCAATTAGGTGGGCGGACAGGCCGCCTCGGTTACCTGTTAGTATGACGATCACTCACTTAACGTATCCGTCGAAACGTCAAACGT
>JAQCNI010000013.1 GCA_028275105.1 Halorubrum sp. | reverse complement strand
CCGACGTTCCAGAGTTTCGAGGCGGCGAACCCGAGCGAATCAAGATCGTCCTGCACCCGAGACTGATTCCGTATGGAAGCAGTGTAGGTGCGAGTAACGACCTGTTTCGCCATACGTAACCTATGTAGACAAAATTACTTGAAGATGTGGATTGGAGGTAGCGTAGAATATCCAGCTGTGCCATCGACCGGTGGAGTGTGAAAGGAAGTGTCGGATTCATCCCCGCGCTAAAGCGCGAGGCTTTCTCCTCGATTCTCCGTAACGACGGAAACGGCTCGCCCCGAGTGACCGGGCTACCGCTCGTACAGGGGGTACTCCCCGCAGAGCTCGACGACGCGCTCACCGACCTCGTAGACGACGTCCTCGTGGTCGCCGGCGGCGGTCGCGTCGACGACGCGGTGGATGAGGTCGCCGACCTCCCGCATGGCGTCCTCGTCGAACCCGCGGGTCGTCAGCCCGGCGGTCCCGGCGCGGATCCCGGATGGATCGAACGGCGATCGGGTCTCGCCGGGGACCGTGTTGCCATTGAGAACGACGTTCGCGGCCGCGAGCGCGTCCTCGGCGTCGCCCCCGGAGAGGTCCGGATGCGACTCGCGCAGGTCGACCAACACGAGGTGGTTGTCGGTCCCGCCCGAGACGAGCGAGAGCCCGTGGTCGGCGAGCGTGTCGCCGAGGACGCGCGCGTTGTCCACCACCTGCCGTGCGTACTCGTCGAACTCCGGTTCGAGCGCTTCCTTGAACCCGACCGCCTTGCCGGCGACGTTGTGCATCAACGGGCCGCCCTGCCCGCCGGGAAACACTGCCTTGTCGATGTCGTCGGCGTGTTCCTCGTCGCACATCACGATTCCGCCACGACCGGCGCGGATCGTCTTGTGGGTCGAGCCGGTGACGAAGTCGGCGACCCCGACCGGCGAGGGGTGGACGCCCGCGGCGACGAGCCCGGTGATGTGGGCGATGTCGGCGAGGTGGTAGGCGTCGACGGCCTCGGCGGCGTCCTGGATCCGCTCCCAGTCGACCGTCCGGGGATACGCCGAATACCCCGAGACGATGATGTCCGGATCGAACTCCTCGGCGATCTCGTGGAGCCCCTCGTAGTCGATGTATCCGGTCTCCGGGTCGACTTGGTACTGTTCGACCTCGTAAACCTGCCCCGTGAAATTTGCCGGGTGGCCGTGCGAGAGGTGGCCACCGTGGTTTAGCTCCAGCGAGAGGATTTTATCGCCCGGGTCCAGCGCGGCGAAGTACACCGCCTGATTCGCCTGCGTCCCCGAGTGCGGCTGGACGTTGACGTGTTCGGCTCCCCACAGCTCCATCGCGCGTTCGACGGCGAGCACCTCGACCTCGTCGGCGTACTCGCAGCCGGCGTAGTAGCGCGCGCCGGGGTATCCCTCGGCGTACTTGTTTGTGAGGACGCTCCCCTGTGCCTCGAGAACGGCCTCGCTGACGTGGTTCTCGCTGGCTATCATCGCGAGCGTCTCCTCCTGTCTCGTTCGCTCGCCGGCCAGCGCGTCCGCGACCGCCGGGTCGACCGTCCGGAGGTTCTCATGATCCATACACAATATCGGGTGCGACGGAACATTAAGCCTGTCCGTCCAGGAGTGTTTGGGGCCTGGCCGTCGTGATTATCCGGCCGAGGGAGCCGGACGGTCTCCGGTGATCGTCCGGGAGGTGGACCCGAATCCGCCTTTGGGATCGGTTTCCGTTTTGGAGTTGACCCGGACCACGCGTTCGCCGATCAAACGCGCCGAATCCCGTTATTAGCCCAAAATTTCCGTTAATATTAAATACATATGTGGTAGTTATTCAGGAAGTCAGATGGTATCGAACTTACTGGAGACGGACATGGAAGCTATCCTCGACGAGGCGTTCGGCGGGGCAGACGGGGAACTGCTCGTGGTCGATCCCTCGGCGTCGACGGTCGTCTCACTGGTCGAGGCGGGCATCGCCCGTGACGACCTCCCGCGGATGTCGATGCTCGTCGACGAACGCGTGTTGAAGGACGTGATGGACGACTTCCTCGTCGCGTCAAAGACTGCGGATCTCGTGACGGAGGATTCGCTCGAGTTGGGGTTCCTCCCCGAGGACGTCGACAACGCGCTGTTCGTCTCGGAGTCGAAGCTCGTCGCGCCCGTGAGCGCCGGCGACCGCGTCGCGGCGCTTTCGACGACCGACGGGGCGTTCGTGTCCGAGGTGTTCGGGACGTACCGGGACGCGTTCGCGGCCGCCGAGGCGTACGCCCTCCGGAAGCCGTCGATCTCCCGGGTACGCGAGACGATGACGGCGGAGATCGGCGAGACGGCCCGCGAGGATTTCGACGCGATCCTCGCGTCCCTCGACGCCGCCCGCGGCAACGGGGGCGGGCTCGACGAGGTGACCGTCTCCCTGCTGGTCGCCGCGCGGAACGACGTCCTGTTGTACGACATCTCGAAGTGGGGTGAGGACGTCGGAATCGCCTCGAAGGCGACGTTCTCCCGGACGAAGACCCGCCTCGAGGACCTCGGGCTGATGGACACGGAGAAGGTCCCGATCGACGTCGGCCGCCCACGGCTCCGGCTCAAACTCGGCGACGACCGGCTTTCCGGGATCGACGCCGACGAGTTTGCCGACGTCGCCGTCGACCTGATCGGCTGAGTCGGAGATCGGTCGCGGTCGGCACCGCCGCCGGAGACGCCCCGCGGGCTTTTTTTCCCTCCTCCTCATCGGAGGCGATATGGATATCGGACTGGTCGGCGACGGGCCCGCGTTCGAGGCCGTCTCGACCGCGCTCGACGACGTCGACGTGAACGTCATGCCCGTCGAACCGTCGCTACTCGACGGCTTTGATTTCGCGGTCGTCGTCGGCACGACCGGCGCCGACGTGTTCGACGCCGCGAACGACCGACTCGATCGCTGGGTGGCCGTCGAGGTCGGCGGTTTCGGGGGAACCCCGCTCGACGACGTCGACGCAGCGGTGACGGTGTTCGACGACGCCTGCTACGATTGCCTGCGTACCCGCATTGACGACGGCGATCCCGAGCAGGCCGAGGCTGCTCGGGGGACGCGTTCGGCGGTCCGATACGCCGGCGCGCTCGCCGGCCGCCGGACGATCCGGCTGCTGGCGGGCGACCCGGACGCGGACACGGTACGGGAGGTCCCCGGTCCGGAGCGGTCGCTGCTTCCGGTCCCCGGCTGCGCCTGTGGCGAGGGGCCGGGCGATTCCCTCCCGCGAGAGGGCGCGGAGCGGTCGCTTCCGGCCGCGCTGGAGCGGGCCGAGCGGGCGGTCGACCCGCGGATCGGTCCCGTCGTCGAGGTTGGCGAGCAGGCGTCGTTCCCGGTGCCGTACTACGTGTCGCGGACCACGGATACGACCCCGTTCTCCGACGCCCGGGCGGCGGAGTTCGCCGCCGGGGCCGACGACGGTTGGGACGCCGCGTTCATGAAGGCGCTCGGTGAGGGCCTCGAACGCTACGCCGCCGGCACCTACCGATCCGAGTCGTTCACGGCGGCGCCGGCGGCCGACGTGCCGAACCCGGTCACGCCGGACGCGTTCGTCCGCCCGGAGGACGCGGCGGCGTACGACCCCGACGACCGGCTCCCGTGGACGCGCGGCGAGCGGTTGGGCTCCGGCGACGTGGTGAGCCTGCCGGCGGAGTTCGTCGCCTATCCGCCGCCGGAGCGCCGCTATCGTCCCCCGATCACGACCGGGCTCGGCCTCGGCAACTCCGGCCCGGAGGCGGCGCTAGCGGGGCTGTACGAGACGATCGAGCGCGACGCGACGATGACGACGTGGTACTCGACGACGGACCCGCTCGGACTCGATATTTCGGATCCGACCGTCGAACGGCTCACGAAGCGCGCCCGGGCGGAGTCGCTGTCGGTCACGCCGCTGCTCGTCACGACCGATGTCGACGTCCCGGTCGTCGCCGTCGGCGTCCACCGCGACGGGGACTGGCCCCGGTTCGCGGCCGGCTCCGGCGCGGCCCTCGACCCGGCCGTCGCGGCCCGGAGCGCGCTCTCGGAGGCGCTCCAGAACTGGACGGAACTCCGGTCGATGGGGCGGGAGGCCGCGAGCGAGGAGGGGGCCGCGATCGGCCATCACGCCGACTTCCCGGAGCCGACGCGGGCGTTCGTCGACCCCGAGTCGACGGTCCCGGCCGCGGGGCTCGTCGAGGACGACCTCGGGGCCCGCTACGACTCCGACGACGGCCGGGGAGACGGGGATGCCGAGGCGGACGGGAACGTCGAGGCGGACGGGAACGTCGAGGTTGGACCCGCCGCGGAACTCGAGGTCGTCGTCGACCGGGTTGAGGCGGCCGGGCTCTCCCCGGTCGTCGTCCGGACGACGACTCGCGACGTGGCGGCGCTCGGTTTCGAGGCGGTCCGCGTGCTCGTGCCGGGCGCCCAGCCGCTGTTCACCGGCGATCCGTTCTTCGGCGAGCGGGCCCGCGAGGGTCCCCGATCGATGGGATTCGAGCCGACCCTCGACCGCGAGTACCACCCGTTCCCGTAGCGGGGCACCGCCAGTTTCCTGGTGGGCCCGCCATCGTAATTAAGTGATCGCGGGCCGCCGTAGGCCACATGGAAGTCGTTCCCGACGAGTCGGTCGAATCGACGGAGGCGGTGCCCGGTGTTCACCTTACACAGGGGGCGGCGGGCGACGAGGCGAGCGCTCAGCGGTTCCACATCGAACCCGGCGCGGAGGTCCCCGAACACGACCACCCGCACGAGCAGGTCGGGGTGATCGCGCGCGGGACGCTCACCTTCGTCGTCGACGGCGCGGAACGGGCCGTGAGCGCGGGCGACACCTTCGCGATTCCGGGCGGGGAGTCGCACGCGGCGTACAACGACGGTGAGGTCCCCGTCGAGGGGGTCGACGTGTTCTCGCCGCCGCGGACCGACCCCGACTGGGAGGAGTGAGTCGGTTGAGAGCGTGTCTCCGTAAGCGGTGGTCGTAACTAGATCCCTCGCTGCTCGCGGGGACCACGGCTGCCCGTTTGAGCCCACCCCACCCCGCACCGCGACCGGACCTCACGCCTCCCCGGCCTCGTCGCTCGCTCGTGGGCTCCCGTCGGTCGCCCACGTTGCTTGCGGCGTCCCTCGCGCACGGATTCGCGTCCGTCGGACGCTCACCGGAGCGCGCCGACGGCAACTGGTATAGATCGTGGGGATCGCTTGTTTCGTCGCGTCCAGAAGGCGGTTTTCGCCCCCGCCGCGACTCCTTTATGGCCGCGAGTCAAACGTCGGTCAAGGGATGGTTCGCGTGAGCGCCGGCGCACGGCTCCACTTCGGCTTCTGTAATCTCAGCCTCTCGCATGAGCGGCTGTACGGCGCGCTCGGGCTAACGCTCGCGGAGCCACGGACGTCCGTCGAGGCGGTCCCGGCCGACGCGGTTTCGGTCACGATGGGAATGGGGGCGTCCAGGGAGGCCGACGCGGTCCGCGCCGACGTCCGGGAGTACGCCGCGGTCGCAGTCGACCTGCTTGACGTCGCCGGCGCGTCGGTCACGGTCCGCGCGGCGCTCCCGCGACACGCCGGGCTGGGGAGCGGAACCCAACTGGCGGCGGCGACGCTGGCGGCGGTCGCCCGGGCCCACGACCGCGAGCCGCGGGTTCGGGACCGGGCCCCCGCGCTCGGCCGAGGCGGCCGCTCCGGCGTGGGCGTCGCCGTCTTCGAGTCGGGCGGGTTCGTCCTCGACGCCGGCCACCCGACCGCGCGATTCACGACGGACCGGCCGCCGGACGGGGAGTGGACGGTCCCGCCGGTGGCGGCGCGTCACCGGATTCCGGCGGACTGGCGGTTCCTGCTCGTTCGGCCGGACTCGGACCCGGGCCGGAGCGGGGATGCCGAGGACGCCGCGATGCGGGCCGCCGTCGAGCGGGCGGATCCGGGGGTCGCGGACCGGGTCGCGGGGGTCGTCACCCGCCGGGTGCTCCCAGCAGTCGCGGCGGGGCGCGCGGAAGCGTTCGGCGCGGCGGTCGCGACCGTCGGCCGGCTCAACGGCGCGTGGTACGCCGACGCGCAGGGCGGCGTCTACCGCCCGCCCGTCGGCGACGTGGTCGCGTCGCTGTCGTCGTCGACGGCGGTGTTCGGGGCGGGCCAATCCTCGTGGGGCCCGACGGTGTATGCGGTCACCGACGCCGACCGCGCCGACGCGGCGAGGGCGGCCGGCGAGCGCGCCCTCGCGGCCGCGGACGTCGACGGCGACGTCTCCATGGTTCGTGCCGCGAACGAGGGCGCTCGAACGTCGGACTGAGCCGGTCGCCGTCGGTCGCCGCCAAGCCCCCCTCCCGACGTACCGGGAGCGGTTCAGAAGACGACTGGGGCCCCTTCGACGACCGCGACGGACACCGTTTCGCCGGTGTCGACGCCACCCTCCCGGCCCTGTACCACGACCTGAACCTCGTCGATATCAAGATCGACGTCGACGACGAAGTTCGTCTGATCGCCCTGGAAGTACCGCTCCTTGACCTCCCCGATAAAGTCGCCGTCGTCGCCAACCAAGGTGAAATCCTCCGGGCGGACGGAGACGGTTACGCCGCCGCTTGCCCCGTTTGACGGAACCACGAACCCGTCCGGTCCGCCGACTCGTACGACGTCGCTCCCGTCGCGATCGACGACCTCGGCGTCGAAGAGGTTGGTGTCGCCGATGAAGCCGGCGACGAACTCGCTTGCCGGGTCGCGATAGATCTCTTCGGGCGGACCGATCTGCTCGATCCGGCCCTCGTTCATCACCGCGATCCGGTCCGAGAGCGTCATGGCAACCTCCTGATCGTGTGTGACGTAAAAGAACGAGCCCTGTGTCTTCTCGTGGATCTGTCGAAGTTCGACCTGCATTCGCTTCCGGAGTTTGCGGTCGAGACTCGACAGCGGTTCGTCCAGCAGCAGGACGGCCGGTTCGTTGACGAGTGCGCGTGCGAGTGCGACCCGTTGTTGCTGTCCGCCGGAGAGTTCGGATGGGTTTCGGTCGTTGAATCCCTCCAGACCGACGAGTTCGAGGTATTCTCGGATCCGCTCGTCCCGTTCGGCGGCCTCGACGCCGGTCTTCTTCAGCCCGTAGCCGACGTTCTCACCGACGGTCATGTGTGGGAACAACGAGAGGTGTTGGAACACGAGGTTCGTGTCCCGCCCCTCCGGCGGGATCGCCGTCATTCCCCGTCCGTCGATGCGGACCTGCCCCTCGGTCGGTTGCTCGAAGCCGCTGATCATCCGGAGGGTCGTGGTCTTTCCGCACCCCGACGGGCCGACCAGCGTGAAGAATTCGCCTTGTCGGACATCGAAGTCGATGCCTTCGACGGCGACTACGTCGCCGAATTGCTTCCGGACGTCGTCGAGTTTGATTAGTGTCCCGTCGTGTACTGCCATCGGCAGATCATGTATGACACTCGTTATCAACTTATCGCTGACCGGCGTCGGGGTATTGGAAACCTTTTTTAATATTGAGTTGCCATACAAACACATGTCACACCGTGACAAGATAACGGATGGCACTAACGCGTCAACGAGCAGCAAGCGATCGGGAACTGACGGCGTCAGTCGTCGGGCCTATCTCGCGAGCGCTGGTGCCGCGACGATGTTCGCGAGCGCCGGGTGTGCGGGAGGTGGCGGCGGAACCCCGACGATCAACGTCATCACCTGGAACGACTTCGCACAGGACCCGGTGGTCGAAAGCGTCGAAGAGAACGTCGACGCTACGGTCGAGATAACGTCGTCGACGTCCTCGACGGAGATGTTCCAGCGGATGAACCAGAGCGCGGACTTCGACGTCGCGGTCCCGAACAACAACCTCGTTCCGCGGTTCCTCAACGCGGACTTGATAGAGCCGGTGAATACGGACGCCGTCGGCAACTACGGCAGCATCTATCAGAAGTTCAGGGACTTCGTCGGTCAGCAGTTCACGCAGGACGGCAACGCCTACGGCGTCCCGATCCGGTGGGGATGGTACGGATACGCGTACGACACCCGCGAGGTTCCGGACCACGAGCCCAGCTACAACATCATGTTCGAGGACGACTACGTCGACGCCGACCTCGACGGTGAAGTTATCATGTACGACGAGGCCGCCAAGACCATGCCGGTGGCGGCGCTGTACATTGCGGCATCGGAGGGTGACTCGTCCTACAGGGAGGCGATCACCGAGAACGACCGCATGACGTTCACCGAAGACCAGATCGATAACATGCGGGACCGGCTCATCGATCAGAAGCCGAGTCTCGAGGGGTACATCTCCTCGGACACCACGTTCATCCAGCAGTTCCAGCAGGGTAACTTCCTCGTCGGTCACTCCGGCCGGAACGAGGTCATTCGGCTCCGAGAGAACCAGGGCGCCGACTGGGTCGAGTTCGTCGTTCCACAGGAGGGGGCGATGGCGTGGTACGAGACGGCCGTCGTCTCGCAGGACTCGGACAACCCCGAGACGGCCTGGGAGGTCGTCAACGAGTACATCGCGCCGGCGAGCGGCGCCGAACTGGCCCGTCAGGGGAAGTCGCCGAGCTGTAACCCCAACGTTGCGGACGAACTGGACGAGTCGGAAGCGGAGCTGTACGGCCGCATCGATCCCGAGCGGTTCGAACAGTTCATTCCGTTCAAGGACGTCGACCCCGACGTTCGGGAGCCGTACAACACCGCCTGGGAGGAGGTCAAATCGTAGATGGCCGCCCCGGACAGGGACGAAACGCTTCGGGCGGCTCTGGTCAGAGGCCTGAGCCGCCGTCGCACTAGTCTCGGGATAACCGTCGGCCCCGGTGCGATCTGGATCGTTCTGTTGTTGATCGCGCCGCTGGCGTTCATGACTGCCGTCAGCTTCGCGTCGATCGACAGCGTCACGTTCAACATCATCTGGGAGCCGACGGTGAACAACTATCGTGACTTGGTCGCCGGCGGCACGTCGGAGTACTCGCTCGGCCCGGTGGTATACCACGCGACGGCCTTCGAGAAGGCGGTCCTGCTGTCCTACGCCATGGCGACGGTCGCGACCGTTTTCTGTCTCGTGTTCGCGTTCCCGCTGGCGTACGTGTTGGCCCGGCTCGACGACCGGATGTTCAAGATCGTGATATACCTCGTGCTCCTCCCGTTCTTTACCATGTACCTCGTCCGGGCGTACTCGTGGCGGCTGATGTTCGGGCAGTCGGGCGTGCTCAACCAAGTCCTCGGTGCCGTCGGTGTCGGCCCCGTCGGTGCGTTCGAATTCGGCATCCCGGCAGTCATCGTGGGGTTGACACACGCGTACTTCCCGTACATGTTGATCACGCTGTATGCCAGCCTGGACGGACTGGACTTCTCGTTGATCGAGGCGGCCCGTGACCTCGGCGCGTCGCGGGTTGACGTCGTCAAAGATCACATCATCCCGCTCACGCTGCCCGGCATCGTCGGTGGGTGTCTGTTCGTCTTCGTCCCGAGCGTCGGGGCGTTCATCACGCCGCAGATCCTCGGACAGGGGAAGGTCCAGATGATCGGCATCCTCATCGAGCAACGAGCCATCGGCTCGGCAACCAACGCCGCAACCGCGAGCGCGGCGTCGATGGCGGTCGTAGTCTCGATCGTCGTCGCGATGTTCCTCGTGTTCAAATACGTCGACCTCGACGAGCTAGGGGGTGTCTAAGATGGCGACTGAAACGGGCGGGTCGGCCGAACCGGCGGAGCAAACGAGCCAGGAGTACGCCGATCGGCTCCTCAGCCACCAACGGGTCGAGAGTCTGTTAGGAAACGGACTGTACGCCTTCGCAGCGCTGATGTTGGTGTTCCTGTGGCTGCCGTTGCTTATCATCATCTTCCTCTCGTTCGCCCAGTCCCCCAACCTCCTGCCGTTCGAGGGGTTCACCCTCGGCAACTATCAGGGGATCACGGGGGAACCGGGACTGCGTTCGTCCGTCGTGGCCAGTTTCAGCATCGCCACGCTGTCCGCGATCATCGCGACGATTCTCGGCGTGCTGTCGAGCTTCGCTCTCACGCGCTACCAGTTCCCGTTCCAAGAGGTGTACCGCACGTTCGGGATCATTCCGATGATCGTTCCGGGAGTGATTCTCGGCGTCGGGCTCCGATTCTACTTCCTGACCGTGGGGGTCGACCCGTCGTTCTTCGCGACCGTGCTCACACACTCGCTGTACGGACTGCCGTTCGTCCTACTCATCGTGAGCGCACGTCTGTACACGTTCGACGAGTCCTTGGAGGAGGCGGCTCGCGACCTCGGCGCGGATCCCCTGACGACGTTCCGTGACATCACCTTCCCGGTCATCGCGCCGGCGATAGGCGCCGGCTTCCTGTTCGCGTGGGTTCGGTCCTTCGAGGACTACATCCGGGCGCTGTTCGTCAGCGGCGTCACCACGGATCCGCTGACGCAGTGGATGTTCGGCAAGATCACCAAGGCATCGGCGGAGAACCTGAACCTGCTGAACGTCGTCTCGACGCTCGTCGTGCTTGCCATCGCCATCGCCCTCGCCATCGCGATGAACTACGGCAACGTCACCGGCTACGTGGCCGGGACGCGCGACGAGGAAGACGGCGAGTAAGGCCGGCTCAGGACTCCCCAGCCGGCTGCTGTCCATAGCTTTCGAAGCGTTCCTCGACCGTCGCTAACTGCTCGTCGGTGAGGACGTGTGGCTCCCCGACCGCGGACGACCGCAGGTAGAGCCGACAGAGGTCCTCGACGTGACGGGCGTTTTCCACCGCCGTCTCGAGGTCCGGTCCGGTGACCACCAGCCCGTGGTTCGCGAGGATCGCGGCGTCGGAGTCCGCCTCGACCATCGCGGCGACGACGTTGGCGGCGAGCGCCTCGGTCCCGTACGGCGCGTAGTCGGCGAGGGGGACCTCGTGGCCGACCGCGACGATCATGTAGTGGACCGGCGGGAGCGGCCGACGGAGCGTCGCCATCGTCGTCGCCCACGGCGAGTGGGTGTGGACGATCGCACCCGGGCTCGCGTGCTCGTAGATTCCCGCGTGTATCGGCACCTCGCTGGAGGGGGCCATCCGGCCCGTCCGGCGTTCGCCGTCGAGGCCGACGACCGGGACGTCGGCGACGTCGAAGGCATCGTAGGCCACGCCCGTCGGCGTGACCGCGAACGCGTCTCCTTCCCGGACGCTCAGGTTGCCGGTCCGCCCCGGGGTCAGCTCCGCGAGGGATGGCGCGTACGCCACGACGGCCTCGCGTTCCGCGCGGAGCGTCACGCGAGCACCTCCGTGAGCGCCGCGAACTCGTCGACCCGGCGGTCGGGCCGTTGCGGGTCCGGTAGCTCCGCGCTCGGCGGGTTCTCGCGCGTGCCGCCGTCGAACAGGACGCTGTCGAGCCCGACGGCGTTCGCGCCGGCGACGTCGGCCGTCGGATTGTCGCCGACCATGACCGCCTCGCTTGGCCGGCGGTCGAGCGCCGACAGCGCCGCAGTGAACGGGAGCGCGCTCGGTTTCTCGCGGCCGACCTCCTCGGAGGTGACCAGCCGGTCAACGTCCTCGTCGACCCCGAGACGCACGAGCTTCTCCAACTGAACCCGGGTCGTGAGGTTCGTCACGACGACGACCGGCGTGCCGGCGTCGTGGAGCGCCCCGAAAACGGCCTCGACCCCGTCGAAGGGCTCCATCCGGGACAGGTATCCGTTCCAGTACGCCTCACCGATCGTGACCGCATCCGCGGCGTCGTGGACGTCGGCGTGGAGTCGGAGCATCCGCTTGACGTACACGAACCGCCCGTGGGAGGCGGCGGTTCCCGATAACTCGCGCTTCGTGTCCCGCCGTGCCGCCGCGTACAGGTCGTCGAACCGGCCGGGGTCGAGGTCGTAGCCGCGGTCCCGGAACGCGTCCAGCGCGGCCCGTTTGCCCGCCTCGTTACAGGGGCCGTACGGGTAGAGGGTGTCGTCGAGATCGAAGCAGACCGCTCCGTAGCTCATGGCTCAATCTCACGTGGGAGGGACTTAAGCGTAGTTCGCGCGGAGGGGCACACACCTCATCGGCGAACCCCGCGGCGCCGGCCACGGTCGCGTCGAACGGCCGACCGTTTATCACGGATGCCGCGGCCAGCACCCCCGTGAACTGAACACGGGCCCGGTCCGGGCGAGGCGGGTGTCCGGCGACCCGGCCGGGGAGTGCCGCCGCCGGCTGTCAGCCATTCTCCGTCCGAACGTCCACCGTCGTCCCGACGGCATTGACTTGACGGGACCGAACCGCGATGGATGTGGCCGAACCGCGACCGATGGGACCGACAAGCTGGACGACCGGTCCTCCGCTCCCTCCGCTGGCGTTCCAGCAGCCACGGAGTTCTCATGGATGAAAACCGGGTGCCAACCCTTATGCTGAAACCGGCGTGAATTTATCTATGCGACCCTCCACTGGAACTTCCCGGTTCGATGATCCCGCCGGTGGTGACGTCGGGATCATCCTCCCCGCCGGGACGGGATTCACGTACCGGGTGGGACGCCGAGGTAGGATCGATCCTCCCCTCGTCGGCCGATCGCCCGTCCATCTCCCAGAAGTGACATCTCGGAAAGGTTTTAGTCGGTCCGACACCGGAGGTTCCGTATGAGCGTGCTTCCCGCGGCCGCGCTTGAGGCGGACAGCGTGCTCGTCAGTGGTCCCCCAATGAGCGGGAAGTACGACCTGTTCAATCGGCTACTTGCGGGGTGGTCGGACGCGCCAATCGTCGTTTCTACGGGCCGTACGGTCGGAAAGGTCCGGTCGGCCTACGAGCGGATCACCGACAGCAGCGCGGACGACGTCGTCGTGATCGACTGTGTCACGCATCAACAGGGCGATCGGCCGGACGACACGGCGACCACGAGATACGTCGGCAGTGCCGGGGACCTCACGGAGATCGGCATCGAGTTCACCGACGTCGTCGAGTCGTCGAACGGCGTGCCCCGTGCGGTCGGCGTTTACTCGCTGTCGGAGCTGTTGATGTACTGGGAGCCGGAGCGGATCTACCGGTTTACGCGCGTGATGAGCTCACAGTCGTCGGGACAGGACTGGCCGTTCGTCGGGGTCATGGGCTCGACCATCCACGACGAGGGAGTGATCAACACGCTCCATGAACCGTTCGAAGTCATCGTCGAGACGCGGGTCGAGGACGACGAGCGACGGTTCCGCGTCCGTGACCGGATCGGAACCCCGTCCGACTGGATGGCGTTTTGAGCGGTCCGATCCGGCTCACCCGACCAGTTCGAACTCGATCCCGACGGGCGGCGCGTCGACGAGCCCCCAATAAACGAACCGATGCGTGCCGGCGCCCAGCGGTGGGCAGACGTCGAGGTCGACCGCAGGGACGGCCGACGCGAGCGCATCCTCCGTGAGTTCGAGCGACCAGCTGTAGGTCCCGCCGGCGTCGAGTCGGCGGTCGGAACGCGGGAGTTCGACCGCGTTGCCGGCCGTCGACCCACGGACCTCCGCCCAGCCGTCGGTGGTTCGTCGCTGTATCGAGTACGCGTACTCGCCGCGAGTGTCGACGGCCCCGCCGCCGGCGTTCCGCAACACCAGCCGGATGGATTGGCCGTACGTCTCGGAGAGACCTTCCACGGAGAGCTCGATCCGCGTTGCGGGCGTCTCCACCGTCCGCGACTCGACCGGATCCGAGAACGGCGCGTTGAGGCGGACGAACTCGTCGTCGGGACACGACAGCGTCCCCGGCGTTCCTTCCGGACCTTGGGGACCGTCGCCGGCGGCGAAATCGAGACAGCCGGCGGTCGCGGTCGCGGCGAGTGCGCCGGCGACCCCGGACAACAGTTCCCGTCGTGATCGATCCATATCCCCGGTACGAACGGAACGGGTTTCAACCACACGAGTAGCGTCCGGCGCCCCCCTCGAGTCGGGCGTCCCCGCGTTCGGAACCGCTTTCCCCTCGGCCGGCGCAAGACCGGGTATGGAGCTGTTCGGATCCAGCGGCATTCGGGGGGTCGCGTTGCGGTACCTCACGCCGGAGCTGGTCCTCGACATCGCGAAGGCGGCCGGGTCGGTGTGGGACGCCGATCGGGTCGCCGTCGCCCGCGACACCCGGACGACCGGGGAGCTGTTCGCCAACGCCGCCGCCAGCGGGCTCGCCGCCGTCGGCTGCGACGTCGACCGGTTGGGGGTCGTCCCGACGCCGGCGGTCGGCTACTACTGCGAGTCAGTCGGCGTCCCCTGCGTGCTCGTTACCGCCTCGCACAACCCGCCGGAGTTCAACGGGATCAAGCTCGTTGGCGCCGACGGGGTAGAGCTCTCCGTCGACGTCCTCGAACGCGTCGAGCGTCGGGTGCTCGACGACGAGCACGACCATGCCGACTGGCGGACCGCCGGCAGCGAGACGACCGTCCCGGGCGTCGTCGACGACTACGTCGACCAGCTCGTGTCCGCGGTTGACCGCGAGGCGATCGCCGACGCGGGGCTCACGGTCGCCGTCGACCCCGGCCACGGGGCCGCGTCGGTGAGTTCGCCGCGGATCTACCGCGAGCTCGGCTGTGAGGTGTTGACGGTAAACGCGACCCCTGACGGCCACTTCTCCGGCCGGGAGTCCGAGCCGGTCCCCGAGAACCTCGGCTCGCTCTCGCGGCTCGTCGCGACGTCCGACGCCGACGTGGGGATCGCCCACGACGGCGACGCCGACCGGGGCGTCTTCGTCGACGAAACGGGGACGGTCGTCGACGGCGACACCTCGTTCGCGGCGCTCGCCGACGACGCCTTGGAGCCGAACGATGCCGTCGTCAGCGCGGTCAACGTCTCCCAGCGACTCGTCGACGTCTGTGACGCGAACGACGCCGCGCTTGAGTTGACCCCCATCGGCGCGACGAACATCATCACCCGCACCCGCGAACTGGACGACGAGGACGTCCACGTCCCCATCGCCGGCGAGGGAAACGGCGGGGTGTTCTTTCCGCCGTACCGGCTCTCCCGTGACGGGGCGTACATCGGCGCGCAGTTCCTCGAACTGCTCGCGGTCGCCGACGGCGACCCGGTCAGCGAGGCGGTCGCGCCGTACGCCGACTACCACTTCGTGCGCGTCAACGTCGGGTACGGGGACGTCGACGAGCGCGACGAGATGCTCTCCGCGGCGCGGGCGTTCGTCGAGGCCGCCGACGCGACGCCGAACACGACCGACGGGTACCGGCTCGATTACGGCGACGCGTGGGTGCTCGTTCGCCCCTCGGGCACGGAGCCGAAGATCCGAATCTACGCCGAGTCGGCGGACGGGGACTTGGCCGAACGCCTCGCCGAGGAGATGCGGCGCGCGGTCGAAAGCGGGCGATAGACGGGAGCCAGACCCCACCCGCCTCCGGACCGTCCGCCTCCCGTTTCGCGATGGTGCCGCTACTTTTCGAGCGCCGACAGCGTCTCGGCCGCCTCCCGTGCCGCCGTGAGGTGCTCGCGCGCCCGCCGCGGGTCGTCGGTCGACTCGGCCGCGCG
>JAQCNI010000151.1 GCA_028275105.1 Halorubrum sp. | reverse complement strand
CGACGAGCTCCTCGTTGATGTCGCGGAGCGACACCTCGTAGCCGGCGAGCGCGGCCACTTCCGCGATGCCGTGACCCATGTTCCCGGCGCCGAGCACCGTCACGCGCTGGACGTCTTCAAGCTGCATACCTGAGGGTCGGAACCGTCATGATTGAACGTTTTCATCTTCCAAATCTAAAACGCACCGTTAGTTTATTAAGTCAGGAGCTGCCGGAACGGAGGCGCCCACGCGCCGATCCGAACGTACTCGTGTCGTGCCCTCGTTCCCCAAACATGGACGACCGAGTCGCGGCGACGCTGCGAGAGGACGCGACAATGGCGACGCTCGTCGACCGGTACGGTCCCCTCGACATCGCGCCCGCGAAGCTTCTGGATCGCCTTGGTGGCGGTAGTGGTCCGATCGCCGCTCTCGCGTTCGTATTCGACGCCGCGGTGGTCCCGGAGGTAGCTGCGGACGGCTTGGTAGATGACCACGTCGCGATCAAGCGCATCGACGTCGACCCCGTCGCGTTCGAGCCGCCGATGGAGCTGCGTCCGATCGGCCGCGCTCACCTCGTCGCCCGTCAACGACCGCACCACTGCGTCGATCTCTCGTTCCGACAGCCGCACGTCCGCCCCGTCCAGCCGCGCCTCGATCAGCTCGCGGTTGAACATCGCGGCGAGGTCCCGCAGGCTCCAGTGGTCGTCGCCAGTCGCCGTCCACCGCGCAGCCAGTTCGTCGTCGACGCCGCTCAGATCGTACTCGTCGACGAGGCGGGCCACCTTGTTCCGGCGGCCGCCCGCGCCGTCCGTGTCGGTCATTCGTTCCAACCACCGTCGGGCAGCGACATAGGCGTTGCCGTGAGGCCCGATCGCGGCACAGCCGGTCTGCGTCGAACAGCATCTATAACCACCCTCGGATCCGATGGACGAGCAATGATGCGTCACGACGTCGACATCGTCGGCGGCGGCTGCGTCGGGTTGTCGGTCGCCAAACACCTCACCGAGCGCACCGACCTCGACGTCGCCGTCTTGGAGAAAGAACACCACCTCGCGTCTCACCAGAGCGGCCGGAGCTCCGGCGTGCTCCACCCGGGGTTCAACTACCCGCTGGACTCGAAGAAGGCGCGGTTCGCCACCGAGGGTACCGCCCAGATGAAGGCGTACTGCGAGGAGCACGACGTACCCTGCGAGGAACTCGGGGTCCTCGTCGTGGCGACGGACGACGAGGAGGAGACGCGGCTCGCCGACCTCGCCGAGCAGGCCGAGGCCAACGGCGTCGCCTACGAGCTGCTCGACTCCCGCGAAGCGATCCGCGAACACGAACCCCACGCGGATGGGCAGGCCGCCCTCCACGCACCGGAGGCCGCCTCCGTCGACGCCGAGCAGTACGTATACGCGCTCGCGAGAGAGGTTCGAGAGGCGGGCGTTACGGTGTACACGGGATACGAGGTCTCGCAGATCGAGGCGGCAGCCGAGGGGGCTGACTCGACACGAGCAACGGCCGGTTCGAGGTCTCGTACCTCGTCAACGCCGCAGGGCTCCACGCCGACACCTTGGCCCATCAGGTCGGCGTCGGCGAGGAGTACCAAGTGTCCCCGTTCCGGGGAGAGTACTACGAGGTGCGTCCCGAGCGCGCCGAGCTCTGTGAAACGATGATCTATCCGACGTCGAACCCCGAACTGCCGTTCCTCGGGGTCCACTACACCCGCCGCACCGACGGGAAGGTGATCGTCGGGCCGAACGCGGTCCTCGCGTTCGGCCGCGAGGCGTACGACAACACGGACTCGAACCCCCGCGAGCTGTGGGAGACGCTCACATACGTCGGCTTCCGGCGGCTGCTCGCCTCGCCGCTGATGCTCTCAGTGGCGTGGGCGGAGCTGAACAAGTCCTACCGGAAGGAGAAGTTCGCGTCGGCGTCACAGAAGCTGGTGCCCGACGTGCGCGCCGAGGACCTCCGGAAGAGCTACGCCGGGATCCGCGCCCAGCTCGTGAGCGAGGACGGCGACCTGGTGAAAGAGCCGCTGTTCGTCGAGCGCGACGACGCCGTCCACGTCCTCAACGCCGTCTCCCCCGGACTCACCTCCTCGCTGCCGTTCGGGGAGCACATCGCGGAGCGGCTGGCGGCGAAGGTGACTATTTAAGTCCCGTCCGGTCGACGTTGCGACTACCACCCACGGGACGACGCCGACGGAGCCGCCGCTCCCGTGCGGCGCGTCCCGCTCTCAGAATCATGACACCCCACCCGCTCCCCCCGACTCGCGGCGGCCGCGTCCGGGCCGTCACCGACGGTCGCACCGTTCCTCGCGAGCGCCCCGCGCCTCGCGACCGTTCCACCCGACTGCGCCGGGGGGTCCGATGACCCGCGGTCCCGACCGGCTACCGGTCGAGCGCCGACTCCACGGCGACGTGTCGACCGTCGACGCGGAGGCGGCGGCCGTCGCGATCGACCCCGACGCGACGGTGCTCACCAGCGGCTTCGGCAGCGTCGGCTACCCGAAGGCGATCCCGCTCGCGCTGGCGTCCTCGTCCCGCGACCTCTCGCTCACGCTGGTCGCCAGCGGGAACGTCGGCGACGAGATCGACGTCGACCTCGTTGGGTCCGGCGCCATCGAGCGGCGGTTCTCCTACCAGTCCTCCCGGGTCGCCCGCGACCTGACGAACCGCCGCGAGGTGTCGTTCAGCGACCGGAACGCCTCCTCGATCGGCGACGAGGTCCAGCACGGCGGGCTGGTCGATCCCGACGTCGCGATCGTCGAAGCGGTCGCGATCGGCGAGGGCTGGTTCATCCCGTCCACGTCGCTCGGGCAGGTGCCCGCGTTCGTGGAGGCGGCCGACAGGCTGTACGTGGAACTGAACCGCCGCCAGCCGCTCGAACTGCAGGCGCTTCACGACGTGTACCGCCCGGACGCGCCGCCGAACCGCGACCCCGTCCCCATCTCCGACCCAGGCGAGCGCATCGGCACCGCGCACGTCAGCTTCGAACCCGAGAAGCTGGCGGGCGTCGTGGAGACGGACACCGCGGACTCCACGTACACGTTCCGCGACCCGACCGACGACGACCTCGCCATCGCGGAGAACCTCGGAGCGTTCCTCGATGCCGAGATGGAGCGGTCGCCGGTGTTCGAAGACGCCGTCCACCTCCAGTTCGGCGTCGGGTCGCTCGGGAACGCGCTGATGGGCGAACTCAAGGAGCTCGACTTCGGCGGCCGCGACGTCGTCTACTTCGGCGAGCTCATCCAGGACGGCCTGCTCGACATGCTCGACGACGGCCGCCTGGAGTGCGCGAGCGCGACGTCGATGGCGCTTACCGACGAGGGCCAGCAGCGACTCTTCGAGAACGTCGAGCGGTACGCCGAGGACGTCGTGCTGCGGCCGGCGGACGTCTCGAACCACCCGGGCGTTATCGATCAGTTCGGCGTCGTCGGCGTCAACAGCGCCATCGAGTTCGACATCTACGGAAACGTCAACTCCACGCACGTCGGCGGCAAGCAGATGATCAACGGCGTCGGCGGCTCCGCGGACTTCAACCGGAACTCCTTGGTGACGGTCTGTGCGCTTCCGTCGACCCTGAAGGGCGGTGAGGTCTCCCGCGTCGTCCCGATGGCGTTCCACGTCGACCACACCGAACACGACGTCGACGTGTTCGTCACCGAGCAGGGCGTCGCTGACGTCCGCGGGCTGTCGCCCGTCGAGCGCGCCGAGCGCATCATCGAGAACTGCGCGCACCCCGAGTTCGCGCCCGAACTGCGCTCGTACCTCGACGACGTCTGCGAGCAGGACAACCATATCCCGCACGACGTCCAGCGTGCCGCCGAGTGGCACAAGTAACAGGCAGGCACGCTAATTCTGCTGTTCTACGCGCTGTTTTTATAAGGCTTACCGGCGAGAAGAACGGGAGTGAGAACCGGAGACGGCCGGCTACAGGCTGACGCCGCTGCCGGTGAAGTAGAGTAGCACCCACCAGCCGTAGCCGACGGCCAGCGCGATCGCCGTCAGTATCTCTAAGACCGTGACGTAGGTGTTCCCGTGGGTTCTGCGGAACTCCTGAATCAGCTCGATGCGGCGCCAGACCGGCAGCAGCGGCTCCGGGATGACTTCCGCGAGACCGCCAACGTCGGACGTGTCGACCTGGTCTTCGGGGGCTTCCTGTGGGGGGCTCATTGTTTCACCTCTCTGGTGAACGGACTCTTGAGACCGCGGACCATCACCTTCTCAGCGACGAAGACGGCAGCGAAGACGGCGATGCCCGCGACCTTCGCGAGCACCATCGGGTACGTCATGACGAGGAGGCCGAGCACCGCGAGCGCACTCCGGGTGAGAATTTTGCGCCCGACGGACATCTCGAACGGGTAGTTCAGCCCGTAGATGATAGAGATTGCGCCCATCACGACCAGGAGGCCGGTCAAGAGCGTGTTGACACCCGGCGACATCGAGATCAGGGCGGGGTTGTAGACGAACGCGACGGGGAGGACGAACAGCGGCGCGGCGATCTTCAGCGCCGCTCCGCAGGTCCGCCAGAAGTTCGCCTCCGCGATGCCCGCCGCGACGACGGCCGCCGTCGCCACCGGCGGCGTGATGCCCGCCAAGATGGCCGCGTAGAACATCGTGTAGTGAGCGGTGATCTCCGCGACGCCGAACTCGGAGACGAAGGTGGGGACGATGAGGATAGCCACGATGACGTAAGCGGCCACCGTCGGCATCCCGACGCCCATCACGATGGCGACGGCCATCCCGAGCAACACCGCGAACAGCAGGACCCCGCCGGAGAGGTTGATCATCAACAGCGCGATCTTCGCGGGCACGCCGGTCGTCGAGAAGAGGTTCACGACGCCGCTAATGACCACGAGGATGATGGCGATGGGCGCGAGGATGATGGCGCCTCGCCGGAAGCCGTGAACCGTGTTTTTGATCTGCGTGACGAACTCAGAGACCGGCGAGACGTCCGACCCGTCGACGAGCCGCTGGAGCGGCGGCATCAGGACGCCCGTGAGCATCATCGCGAACACGGTGTACATCGCCGACGTCATCACCGTGTACTGGGCGAAGCCGAGGTAGTAGATCAGGACGCCGAACGGGACGCCGAACCGGAGCGCCTCGGCGATCTTCTCGTTGCGCGAGAGCGTCTCGTCGAAGAACTCCGAGAACTCCATGTCCTGGTCGCTGGAGTCGCTGACCGCGGTGTAGTGGACCGCAATGGCGATCGACGCGACCAGGATCGCCGCGGGGACCAGCCCCGCGACGACGATGTTGAGGTACGCCACGCCGAGGTACGACGCCATCACGAACGCGGAGGCGCCCATGACCGGCGGGAGCACCTGTCCCGCGGTCGAGGCGACGGCTTCGATACCGGCCGCGCGGTGGCCGGACATCCCGCTCTCTTTCATCGTCGGAATGGTGAACGACCCCGTCATGGCGGCGTTCGCCGTGTACGAGCCGTTGATGGAGCCGATGACCGCAGAGGAGAGCACGGCGGTCTGTGCCACGCCCGAGCGGATGCGGCCGGCCGCGACGATGGCGAGCCGGAGGATCAGGTCGAACGCGCCGTACGCGAACAGCAGCCCGGCGTACAGGAGGAACGGCGCGATCCAGGACGCGGTCAGCTGCGTGAGCGAGCCGTAGAACCCGTACAGGTCCGTGACCGTCGCCTGGAGGAGGGTCAGCTGGTTCATCCCGGCGTGCCCGAGGACGCCGGGAACGGCGTCGCCGAACATCGCGTACAGCATCACACCGATGACGAGCCCGAGGAACAGGTTCCCGAACTCGCGCCAGGTGAGGTACAGCAGCGAGATGATGATGAGCCGCGCGAGCATGTACTCGTGTTCGCTGGCGAACCCCTGACGCAGGAGGTAGACCATCTCGAAGTTCAGGAAGAAGTAGAACGACGCCGTGATGAGTACGCCGGCCGACGGCAGCAACACCAAGGCGTCTATCCGGCTGCCTTCTTCGAGCGATTCACGGGTCTCGTTGAGGGCGTACACCGTCATGATGCCGCCGACGAACAGCACGGCGTACTTGACCGGCGACCACTGCTGGGTGGACGCCCACCAGAGGACGACCGCCCAGAACAGGACGGCCGTGAGCGTGACGCTGACGTCGAGGCCTCGTAGCCACCCCGAGGGACCGGTCTGCCGTTCGGATTGTGTAGCCATGTTTGGGTATGGGTTTGTTTGTCGTAAAATATTAATATTAGTTGGATCCCGGTTCGCCAGTCGGAACGACGCCCCGAGAGGAGCTACGCCGTGTCGCCCTCTTGCAGGCTGTCGTCCCAGACGTCGTTGTCCTTGTAGTACTGGACGGCACCGGCGTGGACCGGGATCCGCTCCTGCGCGTAGGCGAGCATATCCCCGGCGCCCTCGAAGTCGTTGAACTGCGCTTCACCGTTGTTGACGACGTCGTTGTGCTCGTTGGCGACGCGGCACAGCTCGTAGACGGCGTCCGGGTTGGCCTCGGGGTTGAACGTGTAGTTGACCTGGAGGTCCCAGCTGAACACCTCGTCGGCGCCGATGTCCGTGCCCGCGATCTGCCAGTCGCTGTAGGACGTCCGGGTCGTGCCGGCGCCGGAGTACGACTCCGCGGACTCGATGAGCGCGTCCGTCGGTTCGACGTAGTGGAGGTCGACGCGGGAGGCCATCTCCTGAACGAAGCCGGTGTACCGAACGCCCGGCGTGCCGTACGCGATGGACGCGTCGATGGTGCCCTCCTCCATCGCACCGGGGGCGTCACCGACGCCCATGTTCTGGATGTTCATCTGGTCGTAGACGTCCGCGGTCGGGTCCTGCGACCAGACGTCGAGGGTCGTCGCGCGCGTCGAGTACCCCGGCTCGGCGGGGTAGACGTTCGCGCCGGCGAGGTCGTCGAACGTCTCGATGTCCGTGCCGTCGCGGGCGACGACGTAGATGCTGTACGGGAACGCGGCGAACCCGTACTGCGGGATCCGGGACACCGACTGCTCGGCGAATCGACCGCGGTCGTCGAGCGCCTTGTTGAGGGAGTTGTTGTCGGTGATCCCGGCGTTGAACTGGTTCTGTGCCATCCGATAGATGGTCCCGATGTAGCCGGGGCTCTCGATGGTCGAGTAGTCGAGCGTGTCGCTCTCCTGGCTGACGGCGCGCTCGACGGCCAGCCCGACGTCCTGTGTCCCGCCGGCGGACGTCCCGACTCGGAGCGAGAGCTCCGCGCTGTCCCCGTCGTCGCCGTCCGATCCGTCGGAGCCGTCTCCCCCGTCGGACCCGTCGGAGCCGTCGGAGCCGTCCGATCCGTCGGAGCCGTCTCCACCGTCGCCGCCGCTACACCCGGCGAGTCCGGCGATGCCTACCGCACCCGTACCGTACAAGAACTTCCGTCGGTTGACTGAGCTATTTGCCATGCTCAACCGTGACATTACGGTCGATGATTAACAATGTGTCTATTTGTTTCAGTCTGTACGGAGAGAATACCCCGCTCGTGACACCCGTCAAACACGTCACGTCTGCCGATTTACCGAAATATGAAATAACATCTACTCGCTTCGACGCGGGAGGGTGTCACTCCTCGAGGATCACCGTCACGGGGCGCTCGGCCGCGAGCAACACCGACTGGGTCGTGCTCCCGAACAGCATCTTGCCGGTCGGGCTCCGGCGTCGCCCGCTCATGGTGATACCGTCGACATCGAGCTCGGCGGCGACCTCGATGATCGTGTCGGCGGGGTCGCCGTGCTCGCGCCGCCTGGTCGTTTCGATGCCGGCCTCCGTCAGCCGGTCCTCGACGGCGTCGACGCTCTCGGGGTAGTTCTCCTCGTCCCACACGTCTTCCGAGTCGACGCGGCCGGCCTCGCCGCTGACCTCGAATCCCTCGTAGACGTTGAGGATCACCGCCTCGACCTCGTCGTCGGCGCTCGGCAGGGAGGCGACGGCGTCCGCGGCGGCCAGTGCGTGCTCGGAGTCCCCGCCGACGGGGAGCAGTACGCGGTACATATGTCCACCTGACCGAACAGCGAGTAATAAAGATGTCTTCCGACGGCGTCCCGGATCGACGGTGCTCCGGATCGGGGGCGTCCCGGATCGACAGCGACACGGGCGCCGACAGAGACCGGAATCGCCGTCCCCTACCGCGTCACTGGTGCCTCGACGGTCCCGATCGACTCGACGACCGCCCGCACCTCGTCGCCGGGGGCGATCGGCGCCGCGCCGGGCGTCCCCGTGCTGAACAGGTCGCCGGGTTCCAGCGTCATCACGTCGGCGTGGAACGAGACGATCTCTGCCGGCGGGAACAGCATGTTCCGGATCTCGTCTTCGGCCCGCACCTACCCGTTGACCTCGGTCCGCACCGAGAGCCCCTCCAGATCGAGCGGCCCCTCCGGCACCGCGAGCGCGGCGCCGGGCACGAGGAACGTGTCGTAGCTCTTCGCCCGGGTGAGAAACCGCGGGTTCCGCTGGAGGACGTCCTCGGCCGTCATGTCGATGACGGGGAGGTATCCCGCGACCACGCTATCCACGTCGCTTTCGTCGACGTTCCGACACGTCCGTCCCATCACGACCGCCAGCTCCGCCTCGGCGGTCACCCGCTCGCTCTGCGACTCCGGCGGCAGCCGAATCGGGCCGCCGGGACCGGTCAGGACCGACGACGGCTTCATGAAGCTCGCCGGCTCCTCGGGGCGCTGCTCGTCGAGGTCGCCGGCGTGTTCCGCGTAGTTCAGGCCGATCCCCCACAGCTTCCCGAACGACGCCAGGGGTGCGCCGAACGACACATCTCCCGCCGGAACCGGGTCGGCGGTCGCGTCGGTGACGTCGCCCAGGTCGCCGGCGGCCGCCCGCGGGAGCGCGTCGCGGACGGACTCCAGGTCCGGCTCGACGGCTCCAAGGGGAACGTACCCCTCCTCGTCGCCGAGCAGGGGGTCGCCCGTCGCGGTGCGCGCGAGGTACTTCATCGCTCGCCCGCTCGCCTCGCCGTCGACGCGCGCCGCCGGTCTCCCTCGGGCGTCCCGGTCTCCGCCCCGCCGACCGCGACCGACCTCATAGGTTCGCGCCGGTCGAGCCCCCGTCGATCGGGAGCGCGGTGCCGTTGATGTACCCCGACTTCGGCGACGAGAGGAACGCGACGGTGTCGCCGAGCTCCATCGGGTCGCCGATCCGGCCGAGCGGGTTCTGCGCCCAGTCGTCGAGCCCCTCCTCGTAGGAGTCGTAGTCGCCGCGCTCGACGGCGGCCTCCACGAGATCGCGGATCCGGCTCGTCTCGTGAGGGCCCGGGAGGACGGCGTTCGCGCGGATCTCCGGCGCGAACTCCTTCGAGAGCGTCTTCTCTAACCCGATGACGCCCATCCGGACTGCGTTCGACAGCACGAGGCTGTCGATGGCCTCCTTCACGCTCCGCGAGGTGATGTTGACGATCGTGCCGCCGTCGCCCTCCTTGAGGTGCGGATACGACTCTCGAGCCAGCCGGACGACGCTCATCACGAGCAGGTCGTAGGCGTGCTGCCACTCCTCGTCGTCGGTGTCGAGGAAGGCGCCCGAGGGCGGGCCGCCGGCGCTCGTCACGAGGTGGTCGATCGTGCCGAACTCGTCGACGGTCGCCTCCACCAGGGCCGCGATCTCGTCGGCGTCGGTCAGGTCGGCCGAGTGGGCGACGACCTCGCCGGTCGCGACCGCCTCGACCTCAGCTTTCGCGTCCGCCAGCCGCTCCTCGTCGCGGCCGTTGATGACGACGTCCGCGCCCTCCCGGGCCAGCGCCTTCGCCGATGCCTTGCCGAGTCCGCTTGACGACGCCGTGACGAGGGCCGCGTTCCCGTCGATCTGTAGGTCCATGCCTCACTCATCCCGAGTGCGGCGTGAAAACGTTTCTCTATGCAAGGGGACGGCCCCCGCTTCACGGGTCCGAACCGTCCGCCCGCTCGCTCTCGAACCCCGCCGTCCCGTCGTCGAACCCGACCGTCTCGCGGCCAACGACCCTCGCCGCCTCGGGGAGGTCGTCGACCACGGCGTCGGAGACGCGGAGATCGCCGAGGTCCTGCGTGTTCCGGATCCAGACGACCCGGACCGTCTCGAGGTCGTAGCCGCCCAGCGCCGCCAGCGCGGTCCGGAGCGCGAACTCGTCGTCCGGCGCCACCACGGGGAGCTTCGACTTCGCGAGCGACCCGCTCGTGAGCGCGTTCGCGTACGTCTTCTTCAGGTCGAGCCCGTCGACCGCACGCTTCCGGGTGAGGTCGGCGAGCCCGATCCCGTTGCCGTTCCCCTTCGTCGCCTCGGTCAGCCCGCGGACGTAGATGAGGTCGATGTCGGGGGTCTCGGGGTCTGGCGCGTTGAGGACGCGGTAGCGCCCGATGACGTTCGTGTCCATCCCGGCGCCGGAGATCTCCTTGCCGATCTCGTCGACGACCAGCAGGTCGACGTCGTCGACCGGGAGCGTCGGCATCTCGCTGTGCGCGCGCTCCAACAGATCCGGCTCGCGGTCGAGGAACGACCCGGCGGGAACGGCCTCCAGGCCGCCGATCTCCTCCTCGAAGTTCTCGACGAGCGCGATCCCGCCGACCATCGGAGTCTCCCGCTCGATGACGTCGAGCGCGGCCGTCAGCGCCTCGACGTACCCCTCGGCGATCGCCGTCGAGTGGAACGACTTCGCGCCGCGCTGCTTGCCGAGCCCGACGACGGTCATCTTCGCGAGCCCGCTCTCGACCGGCCCGGTAAAATTCGTGTGGGCCTTCACGCGGTTCACCACGAGGACGGCGTCGGCGGCGAGCGCGGCCTCCGAGAAGTACACCGGCAGGTCGGCGTCGCCCACCGGGACCGTCGCCAGCTCCGTGGCCGCCATCCGGGCGTCGATCGGTGCGCCGACGGTCTCCTCGGCGATCCCGAGCGCCTCCAGTACTTCGCGCTGCCCCTCAGCGGTCGCGCCGCCGTGGCTGCCCATCGCCGGCACCACCACGGGGTCGAAACCGCGGTCGGCGACCTCGGCGACGACCGCCGCCGCGATCTCGTCGATCCGGTCGATCCCGCGGCTGCCGACCCCGACGGCCACGGTTGCGCCCGCGGGGAGCGCGTCGAGGTCGAGGCCGCCGAGCGCCTCGCGCGCCGCCCCGACGGGGTCGTCGAGGCGCTCGGTCTCCGGCTCGTACCGCACTCGCGCGAACCCCGGGAGCGGCTGCGGGTCGATGAGCCCGTCGATGTCGGATCGGTCGGGGAACTCCATGTCGGCATCCTCGCGACCCCCGTACAAAAATGCGGCTGCGCGGTGAAGCGAATCCGGGAACTCCGAGGACCCGTTCTGGAACCGAGGTGAGAGGCTTGCCGATACAGGGGTCTACTTGTACGTGTGTGACACTACACCACCCATGCAGATAACTGAGGTCGAGTCGTTCCCTATCAAGCTGCCGCTGGAGTCGCCCGTCTCCTTCTCAAACCGGACGCTCACCTACCGGGACCACGCGATCACGTACGTGCGGACGGACACTGGCCACGAGGGGGTCGGCTACTCGCTGGGGTACGAGGGGGCCGGCCTCATCGCCGACGCGGTCGAGTCGTTGCTCGAACCGCTGCTCGTCGGCGAGGACCCTCGCGACACCGAGCGCCTGTGGCACGAGATGTACGAGGGGAACGTCCAGATCGGCCGGACCGGCCTTTTTTTACGTGCCATCTCCACCGTCGACATCGCGCTCTGGGACGTGAAAGCGAAGGCCGCGGGGATGCCCCTCCACAAGCTGCTCGGCGGCCACTCCGAGTCGGTACCGTCGTACGCCAGCGGCGGCTACTACCGCGACGACAAGGGCCACGAGGCGCTCCGCGGCGAGATGCGGCGCTACCTCGACGAGGGCCACGACGCCGTGAAGATGAAGATCGGTCGCCTGTCGGCCGACGAGGAGGCCGAGCGCGTCGCCGCGGTGCGCGACGAGATTGGCGACGACCGGACCCTCCTGCTCGACGCCAACGGCGTCTGGGGGTCGACGACGGAAGCGCTCCGCAACTGTCGGGCGTTCGCGCCGTACGACCCGTACTTCATCGAGGAGCCGGTGATGATCGACCGCGTGGACACGATGGCCGAGGTGAACGACGGGCTCGACTACCCCGTCGCCACCGGCGAGTTAGAGGGGACGCGACACAACTTCGCGCGACTCGCCGACACGGGCGCGGCGACGATCCTCCAGCCCGACGTCACCGTCTGCGGCGGGGTCACGGAGTGGCTGAAGATCGCCAACCACGCCTCGGCGTACGACGTCCCCATCGCCCCGCACTACAACTGGAACCTCCACGCCTCCCTGCTCGGCGCCATCGAGAACGGGCTCTGGGTGGAGTACTTCTACCGCGACATGGACGTGAAGGCGTTCGACGACGTCGTCGCCGATCCGGTCAGACCCGGCGACGACGGCACCATCGACCTCCCGGACCGCCCGGGCCACGGCGTCCCGCTCGACGAGGACGCGCTGGAGCGGTTCAGAGACGACTGACTCCGCGGACTTCACACAACACACATGCGAGACTACTCAGACCAGATCGATACCCGCGACCCGGACCGAGACGTACGGATCACCGGCCTCGACGCCTGCGTCGTCGAGGGGAACTTCGAGTGGAACCTCATCAAGGTGGAGACCGACGCCGGCGTCACCGGCATCGGCGAGGCGTACCGGGGCGGGGGCGTCCCGGAGCTCGTCGAGTACACGAACCGGTTCCTCGTCGGCGAGAACCCGCTCGACGTCGAGCGACTGGTGCGGTACGTCTTCCAGGAGATGTCGGGCCACGGCGGCACGACCGGGAAGGTCGTCACGGCGGCCTCCGGCATCGAGATCGCGCTGCTTGACGCGGCCGGGAAGATCCTCGGGCTCCCCGTCTACCAGCTGCTCGGCTCGAAGTACCGCGACGAGGTCCGGCTCTACTGCGACTGCCACGCCGGCGAGGCGTACGCGGTCGAGGACGGCGCGACCGCCTACGCCGACGTCGAGGCGTACTCCCCCGAGGCGTACGCCGCCGAGGCCGCCCGCGTCACCGACATGGGATTCGACGCGCTGAAGTTCGACCTCGACCTCCCAGCCGACAACGAGAACGACCCGTATAACGGGCGTCTGAGCAACGCCGCGATCCGGGAAAAGGGGAAGATTGTCGCGGCCGTGCGCGAGGAGATCGGCTACGACATCGACCTCGCATTCGACTGCCACTGGGACTACTCCGTCGAGAGCGCGAAGCGGCTCGCCCACGAATTAGAAGAGTTCGACCTGATGTGGTTAGAGGACCTGATCCCGCCGGAGAACATGGACGCCCAGAAGGAGGTGACGAAGGCGACGCGGACACCCGTCGCGACCGGCGAGAACCGGTTCCGCGTGTTCGAGCTGTCGGACCTGATCTACGACCACGGCGTCGATATCGTCACCCCCGACCCGGCGACGGTCGGCGGACTCACGGAGACGATGCGGATCGCCGACCGGGCCGAGGAGAACTACATGCCGATGTCCCCGCACAACGTCTGTAGTCCGGTTGGGACGATGGCCTGCGTCCACCTCGGCGCGGCCACGCCGAACTTCGATCTGTTGGAGTACCACGCCCTAGAGGTCGACTGGTGGGACGACCTGCTCGCCCGCGACGAACCGCTCATCCAAGACGGCCGCATCGCGGTGCCGGAGGCCCCCGGGCTCGGGATCGAGCTCGACGCCGATGTCGTCGAGGAAAACCTGCTCGACGGCACGACGGGCTTTTAACGGCACGGCCGGGGGAAGCCGCGGTGTTAAGTTAAGGATGAGGCGGTCGATCTTTCGAATTCCTATGCCCGAAAGTGACCGCCTCATCGGCTCTACCGAGTGGATCGACTTGGACTTTGTGGAGCGAGAGCGGACACCCCACGAGATCATTGAAAAGGGTATTCGATACCATCTTGCAGGACTATCACTTTCGAATACAGTTACACTTCTTGAGGATTTGGGTGTCGAGCGAAGTCGAACGGCGATCCATAACTGGGTGCAAAAAGCTGATTTACAGCCGGCAGGCGGTGAAAGCCCGGATCGCGTTGCTGTCGATCAGAAATCGATCCGGGTCAACGACAAAGAATACTGGCTGTACGCCGCAGTCGATCCTGAAACGAACAGAATCGTTCATTCTCGGCTGTTTCCAACGTACACGATCCCGATCGCCCGAGAATTTCTCACCGAGCTCTGTGAGAAACACGACGTTGCCGACGCCGTGTTTCTCGTCGATGACGCCGATGATCTCAAGGGAGGACTTCGCCGAGAAAACCTTCGCTACCGCGTCGAGATCCACGGCTTTCGTAACAGCGTTGAACGTGTCTTTCGAGAGGTACAACGAAGAACGTCTTCGTTCTCAAACTGTTTCAGCCATGTCGACCCACCGACCGCGGAAACGTGGTTGCAATCCCACGCCGTCTGGTGGAATCATGCTTAACTTAACACGACGGGGGAAGCCGGCTGCACACCGGCCCGCGGCGGGGATCACGTCGAGCCCGGCGGACGCGGCAGAGCGCGGGCTCACGCGACCTGGTTCCGCAGGTCCGCGTACTCACCGGTCTGGGCGACGCGGTCGAGGATCTCCGCGCGTCGCTCCCAGTAGTTCGGCGTGTGGCCGGCGACGTGCGGCGTGAGAAAGACGTTCTCGAACCCCCAGAGGTCGTGGTCCGCGGGCAGCGGCTCCGGGTCGGTGACATTGAGGGCGGCGCCGTGGACCGCGTTCGACCGGACCGCGTCGACGAGCGCGGCGGTGTCGACGACGCCGCCGCGCGCGACGTTGACGACAATCGCGTCGGTCGGGAGCGCATCGAGTTCCGCCTCGCCGACAAGCCCCGCTGTCGTCTCCGTCAACGGGCACGCGAGGACGAGTACGCCCGTTGCCGGAAGCGATGCGGTGAGATCCCCGTAGCCGACCACCTCGTCCGTCGGACCGCCCTTTTCTGGTGAGTGGCGCACGCCGATTGTCTCGGTGCCGAACCCGTCGAGCCGCTCGGCTATCGCCTCGCCGATAGCGCCGAGCCCGACGATCGTGACGGTGCTGTCCGCGAGCTTGGTAAACGACTGGAAGTGCCGCCACTCGCGGCGTTGCTGGCGACGATGTCCCTCGTCGATCTGACGCGCGAAGGTGGGGATCCAGCCGAATACGTACTCGGCGACGTTCAGGCCGTGGACGCCAGCGGCGTTCGTCACCGCGACGCCGCGGTCCGCGAGCGCCTCCAGCGGGAGGTGGTCGGCCCCGGCGGTGTTACACGCGAACAGCCGCAGGCTCTCGACGGCCGCAACGTTCTCGGCGCCCAGTTCCTTCCCCGCGATCACCGCAGCCTCGCGGAGCAGTCGCCGCCGACGCGCGGGCGTCGCGGCCAACTCGACCCTCCGGTTGGGGAGCCGCCCTCGGAGTGCATCCACGTAGTCGGCCGCCGGAATCCCGTGTGCGTCGTGGTCAAGAACCGCGATGTTGGTGGTGGACATAGGTAACGCGTTACGACCGACCCACAAAACTCTCCGGGGGCGATAGTCAGGGAGGCGAGAGTCGCTTGAGGACAGCGGCTGCCTTACATCCCCGCCGGGTCGGCGGCGATGTGCTCACTAGGGAGAGGCGGACAGCCCTGACATCCCCGACGAGGGATCCGGAGCCAGTGAACTGGGCTCTTGTGTGGTCGCTTCGTTCGCCCGTGTACGAGTCACTGAGAGCGGTGATGACTGGCGTGAGCGCGGTGAATCAGTCTTCTGGGGGCTCGCGATGCGTACCTATTTGTCCCGAAAGAACACAACATGCGGCATGACCGGATATGAGCACATAACATATGCGGTGACCGGTGGCATCGCCACGATAACGATCGAACGTCCGGACGTGTACAACGCGTTCACCCGCCAGACGGTGCTTGAACTCAACGACGCTGCCCGGACGGCGGAGGCGGACGACGACGTGTATGCGGTGGTCCTGACGGGCGCGGGCAAGGGGTTCTGCTCGGGTGCCGACACGACGGAGATGCCGGGCTGGGACGAACAGTCACCTGAGGAGTACGGTGCGTTCCTCTGGCTGATCCAGCAGTTCGTCTGGAAACTCCGAACGATGGCGACCCCGTCAGTCGCGGCGGTCAACGGTCCAGCCATCGGGGCGGGCTGTGACTTTGCTCTGGCGTGTGACCTCCGCGTCGTCGGCGAAGACGGGGTCATGCGTGAGGGCTTCGTAACCGTCGGGCTGGTTCCCGGCGACGGCGGCGCGTGGCTTCTCCCACGACTCGTCGGAGAATCAAAGGCCCGTGAGTACCTCCTGACGGGGCGTGACATCACCCCGACGGACGCGGTCGACATCGGTCTCGCCGTTGAGCTCGCAGACGACGCGCTCGCGGCGGCGGGCGAACTCGCTGCGGAAATTCGGGATAAGCCGGCGACAGCAGTCCAGCACACCAATCAGCTCGTCGATCCGGAGCGGAGTTTCGACGAGTACTGCCGGGAGGCGGCGGCCTTCCAGTGGGACTGCGTCGTCGATGCGGAACACGCCGAGGCGGTGGCAGCGTTCAACGAGAACCGGGAGCCAGAGTACGACAGACCGGGCGGCGACTGAGCCGACGCCGACGCTGGGGCCGTTCAAACGCCCATCTTACCGGTTGGAGACTGCCGGCAGCCCGTCCGACTTCAGCGCCCGGGCGATGGTATTGAGCTGCATCTCATCAGTGCCGGCGGCGATCCGTCGGCTGCGTGCAAACCGGTAGAGGTACTCAAGCGGATGGCCCTGTTGGTAGGCGCGGGCACCGACGATCTGAACCGCCTCGCTGACGACTTCTTCGGCGATCTGTGAGCAGTGGAGTTTCGCAGTTGAGGTACGGAGGCGCGACGGTGGCTCCTCGTGTCCCTGTGCACCGGCGGCACACCCGTACATGAGCGAAGCAGCCGTTTCCACCTGACGGTACATTTCTGCGATCTTCCATTCGATTCCTTGAAACTCGTCAAGCGTTTGATCGAACTGCTCGCGCTCGTTCGCGTACGCTAACGCGTGTTCAAGTGCGGTTTCGGCCCAAGCGACGGTTAGCGCGGAGCTGCCAAGTCGCTCCCAGTTGAGCGAGATCAGCTGGCGTTTGAACGCCTCCTTGCCGCGGGTGAGAACGTGGCTGTCCGGGATCACCACGTTATCGATGCTGAACCGGGTCTGTGCGTACCCGGCCATGTTCGTGTACACCTCTTCGATCGTCACACCGGGGTCGTCGTACGGGATTACGACTGATCCTAGCCCTTCTGGGAACCGCACCCACGTTACCGCCGCGTCGCCGAAGGGGACGCCGCCGACCCACGTCTTCTCACCAGTACACACTAACGTGCCGTCGTCTTCTTCCGTGACCTCTGTCGACATGCTCCCTACGTCTGATCCCGCCCCAGGCTCGGAGATTGCAATAGACACAAAACTCTCGCCGGCGGTCACCGCCGGGAGGTACTCGGATTTCACCGCTTCGGAGCCGAAAAGATCAATCGCTCGCGGTCCAACCATGCTTTGCATGTAGGTGAACCAGCCGGTGTCGGGACACACGCGGCCGACCGCTTCGGTTAACAGCATCGCCGCCACGTCGGAACGACCCTGCCCGCCATACGCTTCAGAAATAGATGGACAGTAGAGATCCGCCTCAGCCAGTCGCTGAAGATTTTCCCACGGCACTGATCCCTGCCACCCGTACGCGTCGTCGGTGAACTCCTCGGCGACTGCCTCCGCACGCTCTGCGTACTCGCGCTGGTCGGCTGTCAACGTAGCCATTAGATAATTATATCTATAGTTCATAATAAATCGCTCGATACCCGCATTTCGTGTAGTACTGCCGAGGTCCTGAAAATCGCTTTCAGTAGTCTGACGTTTCGGACGGTGACCGCTCGTCAGGAATCGAGGCTCCCTGTCGTCTCGCATAGACCATTCAGCAACTCAAATCCGTACTAGTGTACGGAGTGCTGTGTCCCGCTCCTCGAATAGAATTTTGTATCAAAACCGGATCTGATCGTACATTCCCGGCATTCTCCCGGGAGGCCGGAAGCGTTGTGACAGTAATTGTCACTCAAGCGTGTATGTTACCTCTTTCGTTGCTGATAGGCCTCCGTTACGCTCGTCACGCATCTGTGCTTCTATCGTGTACGCTCCCGTATCTCATCTGAATGTTGCTATTTCGATGTGTGCTTCCCACGGCTCCCACCCGCGCTGGCTTAATATGCGTTTAGATCGGTCTTGGTCTTGGGTGATGTCGAGTTGAGAGCCGTCCTCTCCGGTTGTTTCGTATTCGATAGATACGTCGAGCGTACCGGACTCTCCGTGCCAGTACCAGTACCGCACCCCTATTACGATCCGTCTGCCAACCGCCGTGAAGTCAATTGTGTTCTGGTATACGTCTCCTTACTCGTTCCACTCTCTGATGAGTTCAACGCCCTGTATCTGTGGCCCGGTATGCTCGGGGATTACCATCAGTTCACGTTCGATTCCATCGATACTGAACGTCACAAACCCCGAGTGAGTTAGAGTAAGCGTCTCTGTGAGAGTCGCGCGCTCACCGGCGTCAATTTCCTCGTCGCTCTTGTGTAGCACATTGTTGATTTCAGAGAGTAGCTTTGACGGCGTGTTTGAGCGCTTCTTGTCCAGGTTTGCGGTAGAGTTCTCGTCTGAGTTGGAACGCTCGGAGATACTGTGTAAGGCGGTCTTTTGAGATGTCTTGATGCGGCGAGAGCCACCGTCGCGCCAGCGACGCGTGGCTCTCGCACGTGTTCACATGAACCGTGTCGTTGGCGTACCAACCGTCTCCGTGAACGACGTATTCGCGCTCGAATTGGTTGTCTTCTGTAAGCGGATCGTACGCACGAAATCCGTCGGTATAGACGGTAAGAGGCTCCTGCTGGCGGTCCGCCAACAGGAGCTGGATCGTCGATCCGTCTGCGGATTTCGCTGGCACGACGTACCGCTGCTCGGTGCCGCGATCCACAATGACAAACACGGGCGGTTTGTTTTGTTCATACGTTCCGCGCCCGCGTCGAGCGAGGCCGCGAGAGCGCGACCAGCGGTCGCGCTCGCGGCCTTTCAGGCCAGCAGAGACGTAGAAATCGTCAATTTCACGGGCCACAGAGATCGAGTGACGGCGCGTCGAGCGCTTCGGTGAAGCGCTCGACACGCCTGTGGATCGTTTTGTAGGTGACCTCAATTTCGCACTGTAACTGCCTGAGACTGGTGTTAAACCGCAAAAACGCGTAGATCGAGAACAACCATTTGCGGAGTGCGATCTTCGAATGAGCGAAGATCGTGCCGGTCTTATCGTTGCGCGCTTCAGTAGCACATCGTTGATGGGTTGCTGTCTTGCGATTTTCGTTCGTCTTAGGTGAACCCTATTCGGCTTAGAGAGACGTTCAGATCGGTGGTTGTGGCTACTTGCGAGAATACTGCGACCGCATCAACAATCTCCTACCGAAGAGCGCCAAGTCTTAACCAACAGACTGGCGCTTTCGCTCTTTCTGTTGGTTAATTACGGAGAGACCTCTCGCTCACGCGTGCCCGTGTGCTTTTGTTGCGTAGTCCTGAATCGCCAGTATGTCATTTCGAGTGACATGGGACAACCTCCTCGACAACGTTGAGGAACTCCCAGTAGACGCCACACTCCTCACTCCGCTCTCTCAAAAGCCGTCTCACATCACCGACGTCCAGCAACACCGAGTCCTGATCGAATATCAAGCTGACAGTGAGAC